>NZ_JACHGM010000002.1:0-222940 GCF_014202295.1 Borreliella afzelii | reverse complement strand
ACAAGCCATTAAAGATTTAAATGAATTCTTAATAACCAATCCTAATGATGCCTATGCCTCTAAAACTTTAGCTCAAGCTAATAAAATACAGCAATTGGAAGACCTTAAATCTAAAGTTTATTCAATAAAACCTGGTGATCTTGAAAACCCAAAAACACGTCAACAAGCCATTAAAGATTTAAATGAATTCTTAATAACCAATCCTAATGATGCCTATGCCTCTAAAACTTTAGCTCAAGCTAATAAAATACAGCAATTGGAAGACCTTAAATCTAAAGTTTATTCAATAAAACCTGGTGATCTTGAAAACCCAAAAACACGTCAACAAGCCATTAAAGATTTAAATGAATTCTTGATAACCAACCCTAATGATGCCTATGCCTCTAAAACTTTAGCTCAAGCTTATGAAAACGATGGAGATTTACTAAAAGCAGAAAGCGTATATGACAAAATTACCAAACTCACAAATGCCAAAGAAGATTACTATAAACTTGGAATTATTAGATTTAAGCTTAAAAAGTATGAACACTCAATAGAGGCATTTAATCAAACAATAAGGCTCGATCCAAAACACAAAAAAGCACATAATAACAAAGGAATAGCTTTAATACTGCTAAATAAAAACAAACAAGCAATAGAATCTTTTGAGAAAGCAATACAAATTGATAAAAATTATGACACTGCCTACTACCAAAAAGGAATAGCGGAAGAAAAAACTGGCGATATGCAACAAGCATTTGTAAGTTTTAAAAATGCCTACGATCTAAACAAAAAACTCAATTACGCATTAAAAGCTGGAATAGTATCAAACAACCTGGGCAACTTCAAAAAAAGTGAAGAGTATTTGGGATTTTTTAATGATAATGTAAAAAAACCTAACGAAATTGCTATTTATAATCTATCAATAGCAAAATTTGAAAACAATAAACTTGAAGAATCTCTTGAAATAATAAACAAGGCCATCAATTTAAATCCAGAAAAAAGTGAATATTTATATTTAAAAGCATCCATAAATCTTAAAAACGAAAATTATCAAAATGCTATACCACTTTACAACTTGGTAATTGAAAAAAACCCTGAAAATATTTCAGCTTACATAAACCTAGCAAAAGCATACGAAAAATCGGGAAATAAAACTCAAGCAATCTCAACTCTTGAAAAGATAATAAACAAAAACAATAAATTAGCCTTAAACAATCTTGGAATACTTTACAAAAACCAAAAAAATTATCAAAAAGCAATTGAAATTTTTGAAAAAGCAATAATCAATTCAGATATTGAAGCAAAATATAATCTTGCAACCACTCTAATTGAAATTAATGATAATACAAGAGCTAAAGACCTTCTAAAGGAATATACAAAATTAAAACCAAACAATCCAGAAGCCTTATATGCACTCGGAATAATAGAATATAATGAGAACAATAATGATCAAACATTAAGGGAACTTATTAAAAAATTTCCAAATTATAAAAAAAATGGAAATATTAAAAAAATAATAGGAATATAAATTTCAATGAACAAAATAAGATTCTTAGATAAATACTTGGTTCAAAAAATAGCAGCAGGAGAATCAATAGACAGACCATGTTCAATATTAAGAGAATTGCTAGACAATTCAATAGATTCTGGGGCTACTAAAATTGAGGTCTTTCTTGAAGAAGGGGGAATTCAAAAAATCTTAATAATAGATAATGGAAGCGGAATAAGTCAAGAGGATTTAAAAATCTGCTATTTACCACACACTACTTCAAAAATATCCTCAGAAGAAGATTTAAGAAAAATAGAAACTCTAGGATTTAGAGGAGAGGCTCTCTCCAGCATTGCAATTTGCTCCAACATTTCAATAACAAGCTCAACAACTGGCAATGAAAGCTATCAAATAGAAGTGGAAAATGGCATTGAAAAATGCTTTAAAAAACAACCTGCCATAAACGGAACAATAGTAGATGTTACAAAAATATTTCACAACTTTCCAGCAAGAAAAAGATTCTTAAAGCAAGAACCTATTGAAACAAAAATGTGTCTAAAAGTTTTAGAAGAAAAAATAATAACCCATCCTGAAATCAATTTCGAAATTAATTTGAATCAAAAACTAAGAAAAATTTACTTTAAAGAATCGTTAATTGATAGAGTACAAAATGTATATGGGAATGTAATAGAAAATAATAAATTTAAGGTCTTAAAAAAAGAACATGAAAATATAAAAATAGAAATATTTTTAGCACCAGCTAATTTTTCTAAAAAAAGTAAAAGACATATTAAAACATTTGTTAACAGAAGACCTATCGATCAAAAAGATCTCTTAGAAGCAATAACTAATGGTCACAGCAGAATACTTTCCCCTGGCAACTTCCCAATATGTTATTTATTTTTAGAAATAAACCCTGAATATATTGACTTTAATGTCCACCCTCAAAAAAAAGAAGTAAGATTTTTCAATCTTCCATTTTTATTTAAACTAATCTCTGACAATATTAATAATTTTTTCGATAAAGATACAAATAACTACCACGACGTAATAATCAAAAGACAATTAACAGATGATGATCATTTAATAGAAATGATAAACCAATCAGAAAACTTTAATAAAACCAGCACATATGATGTACCACAAAACAAAAATTTAGAAACAGAAGATAATACAAATGAACCAAACAAAAACATGATACAAAAGGATGTTGGCCTTAGGAAATATAATTCAATTATAGAAAATAGACCATCACTTAAGGAAAACATCACAAACATTTTCTCTGACAGCTTTTTAGAATTTGAAGAACCACCAAACAAAAATGAAGAAGAAGATATAAAATTTAACTATATAGGACAAATATTCTCTGAATTTTTAATCGTTGAAAAAGCAAATGAAATTTACTTCATAGACCAACACGCAGTTCACGAAAAAATAATATATGAAAAACTTAGAAATTCAAAAAAAACTATTCAAAAGCTTCTAATACCAATTGAATTCACAATAGTTGATAAAAACATAGAAAAAATTATAGATAGTGAAATCGAAGAATATAAAAAAATGGACATTATAATCTCTAAAATAGGCTCTGAAAAATATCAACTTGAATCTATTCCTAATATTTGCAATCAATATGAAAATACTCTTATTAACTTTTTTCAATCAAGAAGAAGTAGAACAATAAATTCTCTTGAATCTGATTTATATGCAACTATTGCCTGTAGAAAGGCCGTTAAAACAAATGACATATTAAGCGTTGAATTTAGCAAATATTTAATAAATGAATTTTTTAAACTAGAAATTAAACATTGCCCTCATGGACGAAAAATTTATTACAAAATATCTAAATTTGAGCTTGAAAAAAAAGTTGACAGAGCATAAAATAAAACCAGAGTTCCCATGATAAAAAAAATCAAATCCGAAATCAGCTTGTTAAAACTAGAAAAAGAAAAAAGTTTAATTGAACTTGGAAAAGTATTGAAAAATAATAATGTGGTAGAATTAAAAAATTTAAAACACTATCCTAATTTAAAATTAGCAGAAAAAGAATTGTACCAAATGAAAAGCAATTTAAGCAAATCAGAAGAAAATGAAAACATATTAAAAAATTTAAACAAAAAAATTTATATTCTTAAAACAGAATATAAATCTGTTAGTAAATTATATAAAAAAAACCTTAAAGAAATTGCTAAAACAATAATCAAAATTTATCCTCAAAATCTAGAATTAATATCGAAATACAATATGAATTTTTCTAAATTGAAAATTGAAAAATATAAAAAAATAGAATTAGCAAGTGATTATAAAACAAAAAATTCTTTACAAAGAATAATACTTAAAGTCAACTCAGCAATAAACAATATTATAAATATGGTAAATGTATGTAAAATATCAAAAGAATTCGAAAAACAAATATTAATAAAATATTACCCTTCTGAAAACTTTGAAAACATAATAAATGAATTTTCATTAGATAAAAAATTAAACAATGCAATTATTAAAGAGTTTAAAATAATAAATGAAATCAAAACAAATATAAAAAGCATAAAAGAAGAAATAAAGCAAATAATATATACAAGCAAAAAAGAAAAAATATACAAAAAGAATCAAATAAAAAACGAAATCAATGTCATTATAAAAAACAAAGAAAATATTTTAAAAAAAATTGCTGAAGAATTTATTGAAACTACAAAAAAAGATAAAATCACAGCTAAACCCAACGCAATCAGCTCAATAGCCCAAAAAATAGAAAAAACAAACCAAAAAATATTAAACTTAAGTAGTGATTTAATAAAAATAACAAAACAAGAAGAAATAAAAAACATTCAAAAAAAAATGCAAGTTCTAATAAAAGAAAAAGATAAAATTAACAACAAACTAGATGCACTAACTTCTAAAATAGAAGCTATTCAAAATGAACTTGACAATGAATAAAAAATAAATATAATAAATTAAAGCTAAGGGCCCATAGCTCAGTTGGTTAGAGCACCCGACTCATAATCGGTAGGTCCCAGGTTCAAGTCCTGGTGGGCCCAATTTGATTTTTTTAATTGACCTTAAAAAAAAGATTTGAATTTTTTTCTACATAATAAAAGCTTATATAATTATCCAATGTTTTATCAATCTCCAAGGTATCTATTGAGTCAATTTTAACAACTGAAGAAACAGGATATAACTTATCTTTAAAAGTTTTAACAAAAAATACCTTAGAATTGCTTAATTTATTTAACATTGTCATATCTTTAGACTTATATACATAATTGTGCACATCATCTAAATCATATTTTGACATACCTAAAGAAATAACAAGTTCTCTATTGTACACCCTCATACCCTTATCAAAAATACGCACGCATGATGTAAAATCTTCAAAAGTTTTATCAAAAAAATTAAACCTCAAATCCCTACAATATAAAATATCCTTACCAAGACTAGAATCAATAAAAAAAGAGCTATGATTATTATCAATCACTTGAATAAACTCACTGGTATCCTTATTCTCTATTGATAATTTAAAAACATCTTTTGGATTTAGAACTTTAATTGCAAAATCAAAACTCATAAAATAATCTAAACGATCCTCAGTAAAATAATAATTCACCTTATAATCAAGTTCTTTTATCTCTGGATAATTTATTTCGCAAGAACAAACAACATAACAAAAAAACAGTATTGATTTAATTTTTAATTCGCTCTGCATACTCTTTAGTTTCAGAATTAACTAAAACTTTATCTCCAACGTTAATAAAAAGCGGTGCTTTTATTATAAGCCCTGTATTAAGAGTAATATTTTTCATTGCATTTGTTACAGTGTCACCTTTAACAGCTGCCTCAACCTCTACAACTTCAAAAGCAATCTTTGGAGCCAACTTAATATCAATAACTACATTGTCAAACATTATAAGAGAATAAATTTCTGACTCCTGCAAAAAAAGCACTTTATCTTGAAAATTAGCATTTTCTTTTAAATCCAAACTAATTTGATCATAAGTTTCTAAATCCATGAAAACTAAAACGTCTTTATCTTTGTATAAATACTGAACACTAGCCTCATAAATTTCAATCGCTTCTGCAGTATCTGCACCTTTTAAAGTTTCTCTAATGACAAATTTGTTTTTTAAGTTCTTAAGCTTTAACCTTACTATTGCCCCTCCCCTACCTGTTTTTGAAAATTCTCTTTCAAGAACAATATGGGGAGCCCCTTTAATAAGTAAAAAAGAACCTTTTTCAATCTCGCTAGATCTCACTACTGCCATTTAACTACCTCACAAAACTTAACATACAAATCTAGTAGTAATTTATACCAAAAAATTGAAATATTTGCTATTATTCCCCAATTATAACTTAATCAATAAAGTTAATTTATAATTGACTTATTTTAAATTAATGCTATTATATACTTAAACAAAGGAGTTTACTTGATGAAAAAATTTATTATCTTAATTTTTATGCTATCAACAAGTTTATTATACAACTGTAAAAATCAAGACAATGAAAAAATTGTATCAATTGGAGGATCTACAACTGTAAGTCCAATACTAGACGAAATGATTCTAAAATATAATAAAATAAACAATAATACTAAAGTAACATACGATGCACAAGGAAGTAGTGTTGGCATAAACGGACTATTTAATAAAATATATAAAATAGCCATATCATCAAGAGATTTAACAAAAGAAGAAATCGAACAAGGCGCAAAAGAAACTGTATTCGCTTATGATGCTTTAATTTTTATCACAAGCCCTGAAATAAAAATTACAAATATTACAGAAGAAAATCTAGCTAAAATACTAAATGGAAAAATTCAAAATTGGAAACAAGTGGGAGGGCCTGATGCTAAAATCAACTTTATTAATCGAGATTCTTCCTCTGGCTCTTATTCGTCTATAAAAGATCTACTTCTTAATAAAATATTTAAAACTCACGAAGAATCTCAATTTAGACAAGATGGAATAGTAGTAAAATCTAATGGAGAGGTAATTGAAAAAACAAGCCTTACTCCACACTCAATAGGATATATAGGTCTTGGATACGCAAAAAATTCAATAGAAAAGGGTTTAAATATACTTTCTATCAACAGCACATACCCTACAAAAGAAACAATTAATAGCGATAAATACACTATTAAAAGAAATTTGGTAATAGTTACAAATAGCAAATACGAGGATAAAAACGCAACTCAATTTATTGATTTTATGACAAGCTCAACCGGACAAGATATTGTTGAAGAACAAGGTTTTTTAGGGATAAAAAAATAATTAACTTAAAGAAAAGAAAACTTGACTTAATATCAAATCAAGTAATACAATTTAACACTAATATGAGCTTTAAGGGATTCTTTTAAAAAATGTATCTAAGCTTAAAGACAAAAAGAAAGATAATTGGAATTATTTTTAAATCTTTTATTCTTATATCTGCAATAATAAGCTCCCTATCAATAATGTTTTTAGGTATGTTTATATTAAAAACTGGAATAACACCATTTATTAATAACAAAATTAAAATTTTCAACTTTTTACTTAGCACAAATTGGGATCCTACTAGCAATCTAGAAAAATCTTATGGAATCTTAGCATTTATCATTAATTCCTTTTTAACTACACTTTTTTCTATTTTAATCGCTTTGCCAATTGGATTGGGATTTGCAATATATTTACTTGAAAAAGCAAAAGGATTTTATCGACAATTTTTACAAACAGTAATAGAGCTTTTAGCAGGAATCCCTAGTGTAGTTTACGGATTTTTTGGAAGCACATTTATTGCCACTTTGGTAAAAACCATTTTTCAAAGAGAAGACAATTTGGGATATAATTTAATAAGCTCATCACTCATATTAAGCATAATGATAGTTCCCACAATAATTAGCGTTTGCTACTCATCGCTTAAAGCCGTTCCTAAGTCATATAAATTTGCATCTCTTGCATTAGCAGCAACAGACTGGCAAACAATATATAAAATAATAATACCATCAGCTAGTCGGGGCATTCTAGCAGGAACAATATTAGCAATAGGAAGAGCTATTGGAGAAACAGTAGCAGTATTAATGGTTGGAGGGGGTTCTCCTCTTTTTATAAAAAATCTATTTTCTCCCATTAGAACTCTAACTGTAAATATTGCTATGGACATGGGATACGCTTCAGGCGTCCACAGAGAAGCTCTTTTTTCTACAGCTCTAGTGTTATTACTATTTTCAATAATTACAAATTTACTCAAAAATTTTATACTATCTTCAAATAAAGGGTTAAAGAAAAAGTGACCAAAACTCAAATAAACAAATTGATTAACAAGTTCTATTTCTTTATAATCAATTTTATTGCATATTTTTTAACAGCGATATTAATTTTTCTAATAGCCTATATATTGTACAACTCTTTGTTTTATTTCAAAAAAAAACAAACTTTATTTTTAAACAAAACTCAAAGCTTTGTGCCATTTAAAACAGAAGACGGTAAAGAAATACAAATTGCTTTTATTGTTAATAAAAATATCAATATAGATAAAATTTCAACAGAAGACATTTACAACATATATAATAATAAAATTTCACACTGGGGAAGCATTTCAGACCAAGGAATAGATATTATACCTATTGCCAATTCACTTGACAGCATATCTAACAAAGCCATTTTAAGAACACTAATCAAAAACAATGTATTTAATAAAAGATACATAAAAATCGAACCATCTACAAAAAAAATACTTCAAACCATAAACAGCACAATAGGATCTATAAGTTACTTAACAAAAGAAGAATTCGAATCCCTAGATTTTAAGTTATATCCCAATATTAAAGCTTTAAAAATAAAAACTATGTCGGTCCTAATAAGTAAAAAAACTTTAACAAAAAATGAAAATGAAATAATCAATACACTAGGTGTTGATGAGGTTGAAAAACTTATTAAAGGTAAAGAAAAATGGATTAATTTAATATCAAAGGATATTGAATTAAAAATAATAAAATATCTTGATCAAAAAGAAAAAATAATAGAAACTATAGAAAAAACAGAAGGCGCACTAGCAATTGTACCTTGGCATTATTTTCAAGATATTAAAGCGCCCTTTATTAAAATGCATTACCTTGATAAAAGTAGTCCTTTGAATTTAAATTTCATATTATCTATTCCAAGAGATTCTGGTGCATATGGTGGAATTTCTTACTTAATTATAAATACTTTTTATGTAATATTACTAACAACTGCTATTTCAATATGTATTGGAATAGGAACTGGCATAATGCTTGCCGAATACACTTCTAACAAAATATTTTACAAAATACTATCTATGAGTGTTGATATTCTCTCTTCAATTCCTGCAATAATTTTTGGACTTTTTGGACTAATATTTTTTGTGCCAATTTTTGGAATGGGAATACTTTCGGGAGCAATAACAAGCTCTCTAATGATATTGCCAATGATTGTTAAAACAACCGAAGAAACATTTAAAACAATCCCAAAATCATACAAGTATGCTTCATTCGCCTTAGGAGCAAACAAAACAGAAACCATAATTTTAATTATGGTTCCAGCAGCTATTCCTGGAATACTAACAGGAATAGTTCTTGCAATAGGAAGGGCTTTGGGTGAAACAGCTGTATTGCTTTTTACAATGGGAACAAACTTGGGGCTTGCAACAAATTTAAATGAACCATCAAGAACATTAACTGTGCACTTGCTGATGTTATTTCAAGAAGGGCACCTAGACAAAGGATTTGGAACAGCTTCAATACTTGTAATAATGGTGCTCATAATAAATTTAACATCAAAATTTTTAATAAACAAATTATATAGGATTAAATAAGTGGTAAAAGAAAAAGATAAACCAAAAAATGAAATTATAATAGAAACAGAAAATCTAAATCTATTTTATACAGACTTTAAGGCTTTAAACGAAATAAATATTAAAATACTAAAAAATAGTATTACCGCTTTAATAGGCCCATCTGGCTGCGGCAAATCAACATTCTTAAGAACTCTCAACAGAATGAATGACCTTGTTGAGGGTATTAAAATAGAAGGCAATGTAATATATGAGGGGAAAAACATTTATTCAAATAATTTCGATATCCTAGAACTTAGAAGAAAAATAGGAATGGTATTCCAAACTCCTAATCCATTTTTAATGTCTATCTATGACAATATAAGCTATGGACCAAAAATTCATGGAACAAAAGATAAAAAAAAATTAGATGAAATAGTAGAACAATCACTAAAAAAATCTGCACTCTGGGACGAGGTCAAAGATAAACTTAATACAAATGCTTTAAGCCTGTCAGGGGGTCAACAACAAAGACTCTGCATTGCAAGAACTCTTGCAATAGAGCCAAATGTAATACTAATGGATGAACCTACCTCTGCACTTGATCCAATATCAACAGGTAAAATTGAAGAGCTAATAATAAACTTAAAAGAAAGTTACACAATAATCATTGTAACTCATAACATGCAACAGGCCGGAAGAATATCTGATAGAACCGCATTTTTCCTTAACGGCTGCATTGAAGAAGAAAGTCCTACTGATGAACTATTCTTCAATCCTAAAAATACTAAAACTGAAGAATATATTAGCGGAAAATTTGGATAATTTTAACCTAATGAAACATCTAGAAACATCATTAATGTAAAACCAATAACACCAAATATACTTGGCACTTTATTGTCGATGTCTTTTCTTTTAGCTTCAGGTATTAATTGTTCAATTGACACATAAATCATAGCTCCTGCTGAGAAAGCTAAAGCAAAAGGTAAAATTCGAGTAAAAGAATAAACCGCATAAGCACCCATAAGCCCCCCTACAATTTCCACTAATCCTGACATTTGGCCATAATTAAAGCACTTTAGCAAAGCAACATTACCTCTTCTTAAAGGGAGAGAAATAGCCGCTCCTTCGGGAATATTTTGAATTCCAATACCAAGTGTAAGAAGCATAGCTCCAACTAAAGTCTGAATATCTGGATTAGACGCCAAGGCTCCAAAAGCAACTCCAACAGCTAATCCTTCTGGAAAATTATGCAAAGTAACAGCAGTAAAGAGTAAAAAATCTTTTTTTCCATGTTTAGTTAAATCCTCATCAATAAAAGTAAGTTTATCAAGATCTGGAACAAATACATCTACAATATATATAAAAAATGCTCCAACAAGAAATCCAAAAACAGCTGGTATCCAAGTAATGTATCCAAGCTCTTCTGCTCTTTCTATAGCCGGCTGAATAAGAGAAAAAAAACTGGCCGCTATCATAATACCTGCCGAAAAACCAAGCATAGCGTCCATTATTTTATTATCTACCTTTCTAAAGAAAAAAACTGCTCCTGCACCAAAAGCTGTAGTAAACCAAGTGAAAGTAGAACCCAAAAGTCCTAATAATACAGGATGCAAAGTTAATAAATAATCCAAAATTGATTTTATCATAAAGCCTCCTATTAAAATAAATCAACAAATAATAAAATTTTTACTCATCAATCAAAATAGCTTTTATTCTTCTTATACCCGAAGATGAGGATTGTTCTTTTTGTATCTTGAAAGTACCAAGTTCATTGGTATTCTCTACATGAGGGCCTCCACAAACTTCAAGTGAAAATCCATCTATCTCATAAACGCTCACCAAATTATCATATTTTTCTCCAAAAAGAGCCATAGCGCCTTTTTCTCGAGCTTCACTTAATTCCATTATAGATTTTTTTACAGATAAAGAATTTTTTATCTGTAAATTAACAATATCTTCAACTTTTTTTATCTCATCATCTGTCATCTTTTTAGAATGAACAAAATCAAACCTTAATCGCTCAGCAGTAATATTGCTTCCTTTTTGCTTAACATGATCACCTAGTACTAATTGAAGCGCCTTATGAAGCAAATGAGTCGCTGTATGCAACTTAGTAGTCTCATAAGTATAATCAGCAAGGCCTCCTTTAAAGACTTTGTCACCCCCTTTCTTCGAGGTCTTTTGATGCTTTTTAAAATACTCATTAAAGCCCGATTTATCAATATCAAAGCCATATTCAAACGCAAGCTCTTCTGTTAATTCATATGGAAAACCATAAGTATCATAAAGTTTAAAAGCAATATCACCAGGGATAGTCTTAGAAGACAAATTTCGTGTTATTTTAATAAATTCTTGCTCACCCTGAAATAAAGTTTTAAAAAACTTCTCTTCTTCTGTACTCAATTCCTTTTTGATAAAATCTTTTTTTTCTGTTAATTCATTATAAAAAGATCTATAAATAGTCTCTACAGAATCAACAAGATCAGCTAAAAAATGGGACTTTATTCCAAGCTTTTTTGCATATCTAATCGATCGTCTTATTAGCCTTCTTAAAACATATCCTTGACCCAAATTGGAAGGGAAAACACCAGAACTATCAGCAAGAATAAAGCAAGCCGCTTTAATATGGTCAGAGATTATTCTAATACATCTATCATCGTCTTCTTTTTGCCCATAAATTTTACCAGAAATAAATTCTATTCTCTTTATTATAGGCATAAATGCATCTGTATCATAAACTGAAGACTTGCCCTGCAAGAAAGCAATTGTCCTCTCAAGCCCCATTCCCGTATCGACACATTTTCGATCCAATTCCATATAATTACCATTTTCATCTTTATTGTATTGCATAAAAACATTATTCCAAATTTCAAAATATTTACCACAAGAACACGTAACATTGCAGTTAATAGAACAATTAATCTTTCCAGTATCCACATATATTTCAGTATCTGGTCCACAAGGTCCTTTAGATCCAACAGGCCCCCAAAAATTATGATCCTTGGAAAGATAATATATTCTATCTTTGGGAATACCTAAACTTTCCCAAACTTTAGCCGTCTCTGTATCACGAGGAATCTCTTGATCACCTTCAAAGACACTCACATAAAGACGGTCTTTTGGAATATTTAAATACTCAGAAGACGTTAAAAATTCAAAACTACACTTTACAGAATACTCTTTAAAATAAGCTCCAAGAGACCAATTTCCAAGCATTTCAAAAAAAGTTAAATGGCTTAAATCTCCAACCTCATCAATATCGCCTGTTCTCAAGCATTTTTGAACATTAACAAGCATATCTCCTGATGGATGCACTTCTCCAAGAAGATAAGGAATAAGAGGCTGCATGCCGGCTGTATTAAAAAGAACCGTAGGATCATTTTCGGGAACCAATGATTTACCCATTATTTCAAAATGTTTTTTTGATTTAAAAAAATCAATATATTTTTTACGCAACTTGTCAAGTGTCATTAAATAAATTCCTCATTTTTTCTATATATTGTCAAATCGCCTTTTAAAGTTAAATTTTTAATATAATTAATAAAAAATAGTGTCATGGTTTTTAAATCTTTTTTGCTTATTTTTCCTAAAAAAGCTTCCTCATCTAAAATAATTTCTTTGCGCCTTTTTGAAACATTTGAAAGCATTTTATCTCTAACCTCATCAGTTTTATCTTTAATAATAATTGCAATCTCTTTGTCTGTAAACTCTCTTAAAATATTATGCAAATCATTATCCATTATTCTCAATATTACATTGATATCAAATATTTTTTCTCGAATTTCATTGTCCACAGCAGGATTTAAATCCTGCATATTAATTTTATTAAGCAGATTTTTCTCTTCATTAGAATCCATATAGCTTAAAATATCAACAAGTATTTTAGATCCGTCAAGTTTATCTGTCTTAAGTCTCCCTTGCATCTTAAACCTATCCTTAAGTTTATTTGAAATTGCCTCTATTGTCTCCATGCTTAATTGCCTTGCTTTAGCAAGATCTTTTACGAATTCTCTTCTCTTTTCTTCTCCTAGCATTGAAAAAACATACTTTTTTTGATCTTTATTTAAATAATTATATAATATGACAAGCGTTTTAATATTTTCATCTTTAATTAATGCCCAAAGTTGTTCATGCTCAATTTGAGATAAATAATCAAAAGGAATAAAAATATCATTGCCAGTAACTTTTTTATAAATTGATTTTGCTTTAGATTTTCCTAACGTTTTATTCAATAAATCATAAGCAAAGTTATTATCAACTTTAACATACCTTTTTTCATTTCTTAGCAACTCTTCAAATTCTTTAATAATACGATCTTTTTCTTCTGGAGCAATGTAATTAATCTTTGAAATTTCTCTAGTAATTAAGATTATATCCGAATCATCAAGCTCAGACATAATCTTTGCAGATTTTTCAAGCCCAATAGCCAAAAAATATTTTGCAATCTTTGTAACCTTACTCTCTTTGCGAATAAACCCTGGCTTTAAATCATTAATATTATTGGATTTAAACTTAATAGGTGTTTTATTTTTATTACCCTTAATAAGATTTATCCAAGATCTAAGCATAGAACCTTGAATCTCTGAATCGGAAAAATTTTTATTTAAGCTCAAAGTATCAATTTCTTCAACAGTTTTTTTGCTTAAATTTTTAGTATTTTTATACTTAGAAAGCCTAGGATCCTGCATAACCTTCATCTCTTTTAATATTTGTAAGAACCAATAAATTGGGATGCTCTTTGAGAAGTCTAGCTGGACATTCATTGATAGAACTATTAAAACTTAAAAAATTTTCTAAAGCACGCTTTTTATCAACGCCCATAAATAACAAAACAACAGCTTTTGCATTAAACAAAGATTTTGGCGTCAAGCTTATTCTTTTAGTAGGAAATTTGGGAGAATTGTATTCATACTGATAACCTTCTACATCTGAAAACAGCAGTTTTCTTGAAGGAAAAAGCGATGCGATATGACCATCCTCACCAACAGAAACTAAAATAAAATCAAAAATATTAAACCTAGAATTAAATTCAATATTATAGTCATGAATAGCTGTAGTTTCGTCTATTTCGTTATAAACAAAAGCATGAAATTTAGAAATGCTTATTAAATTTTCATCAACCATTTTGGAAAAAAAATTCTTATTTAAAAGATTATAATTACTATCCTCATTATTCAATGGAACACACCGTTCATCAACTAAAAAAAAATGTGATCTTCTAAAAGAAAAATTTTGTTTAAGAAAAACACTTAAAAAAGTGGCTATGCTTCGACCGCCACAAATTCCAATACTTGTATATTTATCTTTATCTATATTCATATTAAAAAAATCAAAAAATCTATTTTTTAAATTATTCTCTTCATCAGAATATAAAAACTCCATTTAATTTCCTTTAATACATATTAATCTAAATAATACGAAATGATTGCAATAATCTTTAATATTTTCAGACATTACATTGATTTTATCAAACATACATACTGTACCTATAATGAGAGTTTTTGTAACTCTACTCGCTCATTAAAATTCATAGATCCTATTTTTATAGGATCTTCATCAAATTCACATTTAATAAAAAAGTTTTTAATCTTATCTAAGATTAAATTATTTACCTTAACTGTCATCAGCCATATCACCATTCAAATCATATTGTAAATTCCAACTCAAAGATGTTAAGAGGATTTTTTTTGCTTATGCCCTTAACTACAATATAATTGCTATTCTTAGCGCTAACGTTTTTTACTCTGCAAGAAATTATAATTAACAATGCTAAGAAAAGTAGTAAAAAAAATAAACCTTTTCTCACAAACATATAATAATTTCTCCTAAAAACAAGAGTAAATAATTGTTAAATTAGCTCGTTTATTCTAACATATTATGTAATGTTAATGAATCGGAAAATATCAATAGCTCCAATGGTAAACATTACAGACGAGCATTTCAGATATTTAATAAGACTTTTATCAAAAAAAGTTACATTATATACCCCAATGATTTCTGCAAAGTCAATAATTATGGGTGATGTAAAAAAAATTGTAAAACAAACACCCTTAGAATCTCCAATTGCAATTCAAATAGCAACAAACTCTAAAAATGATGCTCTTAAAGCCGTTCAAATTCTTGAAAAACACTTTAATTTTGATGAATACAACCTTAATGTTGGATGTCCATCTCTAAAAATCCAAAATGCAAATTATGGGGCTTGTCTGATGAGCAATGCCAATCAAGTAGGTGAAATTTTAAAAACAATGAAAGAAACTACAAATAAGCCTATTTCTATTAAACATAGATTGGGCATAAGACTTTTACCTAGTGATTACAAAAATGAAAGCTACTCTGAGGTAAAAAGCTTTGTCAAAATAATTTCAGATTTTGGTATCAAAAATTTTATTGTACATGCAAGGGTTGCAATACTAAAAGGATTTTCTCCTAAAAACAATAGAAATATTCCGAAATTAAGACATGAATTTGTATATAAGCTCAAAAAAGAGAATAAAAATTTATTTATTGAAACAAATGGAGGAATCAGCAACTCAGAACAAATTAAAAAACACTTGTCTGTTGTAGATTCTGTCATGATTGGAAGAAGTGCATTTGAAAATCCATACTTTATTGCAAACGCCTCAAGAGAATTTCTAAACGAAACTGATAAAATTCTCACAAGAAAAGATATACTGATGCAAATGGTAGAATATATTAAAGAATACGAAAATTATTTGTCAATAAATATATTATTCAAACATCTTATGGGAATAACATTCTCCAAAGAAGGAGCTAAAAAATTTAGACAAAATTTAACAGCACCATTTCCAAAAAACTTAAGAAAACATGAAATATTACTAAAAGCTATGGAAACACTGCCAGAAAAAATACTAAATTCTAATTCTTAAAAGGAATGTAATCAAAACCTGTATACTTAACCAAACTTTTAGGAATTCTAACTCCTCCCTTTTCATCTTGAAAGTTTTCAAGTATGGAAATAATAACTCTAGTTGTAGCTATTGCTGTTCCATTTACCATGTGTGCAAATTTATTTTGCCCATCTTGATCTTTATATCTAATCTTAAGCCTTCTTGATTGATAATCTGTACAATTTGACGTTGAAGTAATCTCCCCATAGCCACCTTTACCGTCTCTTCCAGGCATCCATGCTTCAATATCATATTTTTTATAAGCTGGCGAACCAAGATCAAAAGAACAAATATTTAAAACCCTATAAGGAATCTCAAGCTCAGTAAAAATTTGCTCTTGAATACTCAAAAATTCGTCATGAATAATCGAAGATTCTTCTGCTTTACAAAAACAAAACATCTCCACCTTGCTAAACTGATGAACTCTATAAAGACCTTTTGAAAGCTGCCCATATGCTCCAGCTTCTTTTCGAAAGCAATGTGAAAATCCTGCCATTTTTATTGGTAAAGTGAGATCTATTATTTTATTATAATAGTAACCACCAAGCGTAATTTCAGAAGTGCCTACAAGATATTTATCTGTATCTTCAATCTTATAAATATTGCTTTCGTTGCCACGAGGATTAAAACCAATCCCATCAACTATAAACTCTCTTGCAACATCAGGAGTAATAAAAACATTAAAACCTTTTTCTCTTAATTTATTCAAAGAGAAATTAATTAGAGCAATTTCTAAAAAAACTGCTTCATTTTTAAGATAATAAAATTTACTACCACTAACCTCACGTGCTCTGTCAAAATCTAGAAGATCCAAATCTCTGCCAAGTTCTAAATGATCTTTTGGTTTAAAATCAAACCTTGGAATAATTCCCACTTTTTTTATCTCGAAATTGTCTTCTTCACTATTACCAATAGGCACATCAGGCGACAAAATATTAGGTACTCGCTTATTTTCAAGGTCAAAGTCAAAAGATACTCTCTCAAGCTCTTCTTCTAGATCGATAAGTTGTTTTTTTAAAATCTTTCCGGTTTCTATTAAAGAGATTTTTAAAACCTTATCAAGGTTTTCTCGCATTTTAGAGGAATTTTCATTTCTTTTTGCATTAAGCTCGCCAATTTTGGTAATTATTTTTTTCCTCTTATCATCAAGATAAATTAATTTATCAATATCTAAAACAAGACCCCTTGCTTTAATACTTCTCTTAACAAGATCAAGATTATCTCTAATAAATTTCAGATCAAGCATCTTATCTCCTAAGATATGTCTTAAATAAAATTAAGTAAAATTTTTAAACAAAATTACAAATAATATTAATTCATATCAAGGTTATTATATAATATCTTATAGCAGGATTAGAATAAATATTGCAGGGAGAAATCATCGTATGCTAAATCCAAGAACAATAAAATCAACTTTTATGTTAATATCTACATTAATGATTTTTAACGGATGTACAAAAAAATTAACTAAAATCGATTTTAAAGATATTAACTCAAACAGCAGCAAAATGAATTCTTTAATAATAACTTCAATGAATTCAAAAGAAGAATCAAAATTTTATGAATACAATATTAGAATACCTAAATTAATAATTGAGGGTAAAGAAAAAGGAAATCTTGAGGAATTGAATACTGAGCTTAATGAATATGTAAGCCAAATTGTAGCAAGACTTGATATTGTTAGTAACGAGCTTAAGCCTGAGGATAAAAAATTTAGCTTAAAAATAGACTATGAAATTCACCATGGGTACAATACTTATACAATAATACTTATTTCAACTCAAGAGATCAATAATAGTCCTATTACAAATTACAGAAGCTATTACATTCAAGATAAAGGAAATTATATTCATAATATTGACGACATAATTAAAACAGATGAAGCATTCCCATTTTTTATAAAAAAAATTAAAGAAAAAATTTTACCTAACGAATTATTATTTGATTTACAGCAAGCAGTAATTTACTTTGAAAACAAAAAAATTATCATTAAATTCCCTGAATATACATTTAAACTAGACGATACAGAAGAGCTCGAAAACATATTTGAATTTAATGAAAACGAAATAGCACAATTTGTAAAACAAGGATTAAAGCCATAAATGAAAAAGAAAAAAATTTTCAAACTAATTTCAAAAACTTATTTAGAAGAACATGATGCAGAAGGACTTTATTTTAAACATGACAGCGGTCTTGAAATATTTCACTTAAAAAGTGATTCTTTTAAAGAAAATGCATTTTGCATAGCCTTCAAGACAATACCTTCAAACAATACGGGGGTTGCACATGTTTTAGAACATACAATTTTTTGTGGTTCTAATAAATATAAAATAAAAGATCCATTTCTTTATCTATTAAAGGGAAGTCTAAACACATTTTTAAATGCAATGACATTTCCAGACAAAACCATCTACCTAGCAGCATCTACAATTGAGAAAGACTATTTTAATTTATTTAATATCTATGCCGATTCTATATTTAACCCATTGCTTAAAAAAGAAGCATTTATGCAAGAAGGATACAATGTAAATCCAAAAGATTTTAAAGTATCTGGAATTGTCTTTAACGAAATGAAAGGCAGCTACTCAAATAAAAATTCTCTAATCAACGAAATAGCAAGTAGTTCTCTTTTTGAAGAAGGAGCATATAAATACGATTCAGGCGGAATCCCAACAAATATTATTGATCTCACCTACGAAAGTTTTTTAGATTTTTATAAAAAATATTATACACTTGAAAACTGTAAAATATTTTTATGCGGCAACATTCAGACTGAAAAAAATCTAAATTTCATTGAAAAATACATAATAAGGCCTTATAAAAAAGAAAAAAGCAATGTTAATATTGAAATAGAAAAAGTTAAAAGATGGGAAAAAGGAAAAAAATTAACATACAAAATTCCTAAAGAAAACGATAATACTCTTGGTGTATACACAATAAATTGGCTTTGTACAGAAATTAACAATATTGAAGACAGTATTGGTCTTGAAATTCTCTCAGAAATACTTTTAGATGATTCTTGTCCATTCACGATCAATGTCTTAAAAAGCGGGATTGGTGAAGATATAGCCCATATTAGCGGAATCAATACAGATTTAAAAGAATCCATTTTTTCATTTGGACTTCAAAATGTTGTTGAAAAAAAAGAAAAAGAATTTAAAAATTTAATTTTCAGTGAGCTTAAAAATTTAGTAAAAAATAAAATTCCAAAAGAGCTAATAAAAGGCATTCTTTTTGGCTACGAATTCGCTCTAAAAGAAGAAAAAGGACAAAATCTCCCCATCGCTTTAATGATAAAAAGTTTCAAAGGATGGCTAAATGGCATGCATCCAATCAAAACATTACAAACAAGCCACTATATAAATGAAATTACAAATAAATTGGAAAAAGGAATTTATTATTTTGAAAATTTAATCGAAAAATATCTAATACTTAACAAGCATTATACATTAATAAGCTTTATTCCATCATATGATACAGAAAAAGAAATGGAAGAAGAAATTGAAAAAAAATTAATGGCAAAGGAAATTGAAATTAAACAAAATCCAGAAGAATTTTTACAATTTAAAAAAGACTACAATCAGTTTAAAAAATACCAAAATAAAAAAGACTCTAAAGCAGATATAGCAAAACTTCCTTTACTAAAAATAGAAGATTTACCAAAACAAATAGAAAAAAGTTTGGATCTTAATGAAATAAAAGAACTAAATCTACATTCTTTTAAATTTAAGAATAACAACATTTTTAATGTAAACTTATTTTTTAAACTAAATTTTTTAGAAAAAGAAGATTATATATACTTATCTTTATTAAAAAGAGCTCTCCAAGATTTATCTACAAAAAACTATTCTTATATAGATATTAACAATAAAATCCAAAATACTTTGGGACAAATAAATATATCTGAAAGTTATGACGAAGATATTAATGGAAACATTTTAAATTCATTTAATATTAGCTTTAAATCTTTTAACCATAAAGTTAAAGAATCATTTGAGCTAATCAAAGAAATTTTAATTAACATTAATTTCCATGATTATGAGAGATTAAAGGAAATAACACTAAGCTTGAAAAACGATTTTAAATCCTTATTAATCCCCAAAGGACATCTTTTGGCAATATTAAGGTCCAAATCAAAGCTAAAATTAAATGAATATTTAAAAGAATTGCAAAATGGAATAACGGGTAGAGAATTTTGGCAAAAAGTGAAAACAGATACAGAGTCTTTAAAAGACATAGCAAATAAATTAGACAATTTAAAAAATAAAATAATTTTAAAAAACAATCTATCTGCACTAATAATGGGAAACACTGACGATATTCTTAAAAACTTAGAAAATGAATTGTTCAATCTAAAAGAAAACCTAAAAGAGCATAATTATTACAATGGATTGCTCAATATTGAAACGGCAAATAACAAAACATTAAAAGAAATAATAATTATTCAATCAAAAGTAGCTTTCAATGCTATATGTTTTCCTAGTTACAAAATCAACGATGAAAATTATCCAAAAGCAAATTTTTTAGAGCATATATTAAGAAGTGGAATTTTTTGGGAAAAAATAAGAGTGATAGGCGGTGCATATGGAGCAAGTGCATCGATCGCTAACGGAATTTTCTCTTTTGCATCCTACAGAGACCCTAATTTCATCAAAACTTACCAAGCTTTCGAAAACTCTTTAGAAGAATTGGCTAATAATAAACTAACAAATGAAGAGATTTATACCTATTTAATAGGTTTAATAGGAACCAACATTTATGTAAAAACTAAAGCCACAGAAGCTTTGCAAAGCTATAGAAGAAAAATGTTAAATATTAGCGATAGTTTAAGGCAAGCCATTCGAAATGCCTACTTTACAATTACACCTCAAGATATTAAAGAAATATCCGAAAAGATTCTAACACAAATAAGACACCGCAATAGCATTGCATCTTTAATAAATAACAAAACATATGAAGAAGAAAAAAACAATCTGGAAAAACTAATAGGAAAAGAATATAACGTAAAAAAAATCTATTAATATTTTCTCAAAATTTTATACAAAAAACTGATTTTTTTAGGACTTTTTATACCTTTTATTAAATTTATCAATTCTTCCTGCTGCATCAACAAACTTTTGTTGACCAGTATAAAAGGGGTGTGATTTACTTGTAATCTCTACAGTAATCAATGGATATTCCTTTCCATCAATATATTTAATAGTTTCCTTTGAATTCAAAGTAGACCTGGTTAAAAACATTGCTCCATTTGATCCGTCTTTAAATACCACTAAATTATTTTTTGGATGCACACCTTTTCTCATAAAACTCTCCTCTTAACCTTCACTAAAGTTTAATTTACATTAAAAATAATGTCAATTTATTTAATTGCCATTACTCATTGTCTTTAAAAAGATCTCATTATTTTTGCTTTTTTTCATCTTTTCTATCAGAACTTCAACCCCCTCATAATCATCAACACCTCCGAGTATTCTTCTAATAAGCAAAATCTTAGAACGTTCCTCTTCACTAAGTAGTAGCTCTTCTTTTCTGGTACCTGACTTTTTAATATTAATAGCAGGGAAAAGTCTTCTGTCCGCCAAACTTCTATCAAGAATTAATTCCATATTACCGGTACTTTTAAATTCTTCAAAAATAACTTCATCCATTTTACTGCCAGTATCAACCAAAGCAGTAGCTATAATAGTCAAACTTCCCCCTTCCTCAATATTTCTAGCAGATCCAAAAAACCTCTTTGGCTTATGAAGAGCATTAGAATCTACTCCGCCCGATAAAATTTTACCAGAAGTTGGCATAGTTTGATTATATGCCCTCGCAAGCCTTGTAATAGAATCAAGCAAAATAACAACATCTTTTTTGTTTTCAACAAGTCTTTTTGCCTTTTCAATAACCATCTCTGCTACCTGAACATGCCTACTAGCCTGCTCATCAAAATTAGATGCAATCACTTCACCTTTAACACTGCGAATCATATCTGTTACTTCTTCTGGCCTCTCATCAATAAGCAATATCATTAAAATAACATCCGAATAATTGGTGGTTATTGCGTTAGCTATTTTTTGAAGCAAGGTGGTCTTTCCCGCCTTTGGAGGAGAAACTATTAAAGCCCTTTGTCCTTTACCTATAGGTGAAAAAAGATTAATAAGCCTTGTAGAAATATTGCAATTTTCATATTCAAGATTCAATTTAATATTGGGATAAAGAGGAGTTAAATTATCAAAAGGTATTCTGTTTTGAGCAAACGTAGGATCTTGATTATTAATAGATTTAATTTTAACCATGGCAAAAAATCTCTCACCATCTCTAGGAGATCTAATTTGGCCATATAAAATATCCCCGGTTCTTAAATTAAAAAGTCTAATCTGAGAAGGAGAAACGTAAACATCATTACCTCCTGAAAGATAAGAATTTGATGCAGTTCTCAAAAACCCATAACCATCACTAAGTACATCAAGTACACCTGTAAATAAAACATTAATATCATTCTCGCTTAATATTTTCACCAATAAAAATATTAATTCGGTTTTTTTCATTGTTACAGCAATAGTATGATTGGTCCCAAGACCTTCAACAATTTTCCTAACCTCTGTAATTGGCTTGTCATAAAGTTTTTCAATCTCTACATAATCTTTACCATTAAAAAACTTAATAATATTACTTTGCTCTAAAGTTTTAATACTATTTTCTAAACCTGAAGCAGGAATATCATAATCAAATTCAGAAAATACTACACCGTTTGAATCTTTTGCACCACTTAAATCTGCAGATTTTGTCACGTTAGATGTAGAATCCTTTTTAGCAACAACTTTAACCACTTTTTTTTTCAAATTATCTTCAATCTTAAACTCTTTAGAAACATCCAACCGCCTTATTTCATTTTCCAAATCAAATCCAACATTTTTTTTGTCCATACTTTCCTCTATGAATTAAATTTTTGAGAAAGGATTTTATAAAAATCTACTTATTATTAATTAATAAAAAACACCGACCTTATTGCAAAGTATCTTTTATTTGTGAAACGGTGAAAGAAAACAAATCTACAATTTCATTAGACTTTATCATCTCACACTTACCATCAAAAATTATATTATCATTAATAAATATTTTTTTTGTCTTTACATCCCCATATATTTTACAACCACTGTTTAAATAAACTTTACTAGCGGCATTTACATTGCCTTTCAAAATTCCTTCTACTATTAATGTATCACAAATTACTACATTGGTGATAACCTTGCTGTTCTTCCCAATAAAAAGCACACCCCCTTTTGAAGATATTTCACCCTCAAAAGAAGAATCGAGATACAAAGTTCCTTCAAATTTTAATTTTCCTCTAAAAGTTAAACTAGAATCCAGCTTACAATCCCATTTATAAGAATCTACCATATTAACCGGCATTTAACCTTTAATACCCCACACTCTCTCTTTCAAATCTTTGCCTGGACGAAAATACGCAACATGATGATCTAGGACCTTAACATATTCCCCTGTTTGGGGATTACGCGCATTTAAACGACCCTTTCTTTTTCTAACTTCGAATGTACCAAAAGATCTAAATTCAATAACATTATTCGAACAAAGATTACTTTTAAGCTCTTCAAAAAAAGCATCTATTACAAGTCTTATATATTTTTTTTCTAGTTTTAGATTATTATTTCTAATATTCAAAGATATTTGATCAACAATATCTGACTTAGTAACCTTTGGTCTTCTTGGAAAAGACATAAACTAATTTCCTTACTTTAATAGCAAAACATTTAAACGAGATTTTTTTCTAGCAGCCTTATTTTTATGAATTATTCGCTTTCTAGCAGCAGTGTCTAATTTTTTTGCAACAAACTTAAAAAATTCAATAGCTTCGTCTTTCTTGCCCGCTTTAATCATATTGATACAGCGCTTTTCTATTGTTTTTAATTCACTTTTTACACTTACATTTCTAATCTTTCTTTTTAAATTTTGACGAGAGCGCTTCAATGCAGATGCATTTTTTCTCAAGTGATACTCCTTAATATTATTAAACAATAATTTTAATATATCAACTAATTTAAATATAGTCAATCAAAGCTTAAGTTAATTTAGTATAATAGTTTTGATTAATATATTCAAAAACCTTTTGCATAGAATAAGAAATTTTTTTATTTAAAATATATACTTTTTTTGTTGGATGATTTCCTTTATAAGAAAAACATAAATAATTTTTATTGTTAAATTCAAATTCCCTAGCAATAAAAATTTTTTCAAAAAATTCATAAAAATAAATTTCACTTTTAAAAATTTTCCTTTCATAAATTGAATCTTTCCTAAATTCATAAAACAAAACTATATTACTAATAACTAAAAAATCACCTAACAAAACTTTAATGTCAATAAAACAAATAAATAAAAAAATAAATATATTACTTAATGAAATATAATAAACAAATAAACTAATCATAATGCGAGCTAAAAACATGCAAAGATAAGCAAAAGACAAATAATATCTTATCGGGAAATTTTCCAATTTTGGGATAAATAAATCTTTTCTTTTAATCTTAAGCTCTTTGAATAATTCACTCGAACCATTGTCTATCCAAAAACAAACCTTAATCCTTTTTTTATTTTTTAATTTCAAAATCAAAACATTGTCTGACAATCTTTTTTCAAGCGAAACAATGTCATTAAAATCAAAATTATAACTTAAAAAAATGCCTTTATAATAAATCTCAGACCCCTTAAAAGAAATAGAGCAAAAATATCTTAAATAAAAAAGAATTACAAAAAAATTTATCAAAAGAATCGCTAAAACAAAGTAAAAAAAACTTGTGTCATACAAAAACAAATAAAACAAACAAATCGTAATATTAAAAACAAACAAACTAAATAATTTTATATTACTGAAAAATAAATTGATCATAAAATAAATCTAAACATTAAATTTAAAAAAGATTACATCTCCATCTCTTACTAGATATTCCTTACCTTCAATTCTAACAAGTCCTTTTTCTTTTAGTTTTTGAACACTTTGAAATTTAAATAAATCTTCACAAGAATAAACTTCTGCCTTAATAAACCCCTTCTCAAAATCACTATGTATTATTCCAGCAGCTTTGGGAGCTTTCATGCCCTGTTTAAATGTCCAAGCTCTAACTTCTTGCACACCTGCTGTAAAATAAGTTCTAAGTCCTAAAGTATAATAAGCTTTTTTAATTAAATTACTAAGACCGTTATCATTTATTCCAAATAATTCTAACATTTCATTTTTATAAGATACATCCTTTATTCCAGCAAGTTCGGATTCAATTTTGGCACACAAGATTAAAAAATCATTCCCTTCTTTCAAGGCAATATTTTTTACAATATCTGTATATTTATTGCCACCAAGTGAATTTTCATCAACATTACAAACATACAAAACTTTTTTAAAAGTCAAAAGATTTAATGATTTAATAAAATTGTATTCAAAATCATCAAATTCAAACTCAACAACAGGATTCATATTGCTTAAATGGTCTTCAAGTCTTTTTAGCATTAAAACAATTGCCTTAGAATATTCACTAATTTTTTTATCAGCGCTTTTAACATTTTTTTCTTGTTTTTGAAGGCTTTTTTGAACAGTTTCAAGATCTGATAGACAAAGTTCAACATTAATTGTAGTTATATCTTTCTCAGGATTAATATCATCATTAACATGAATGACCTCTTTTTCTTCAAAACATCTTACAACATGAACAATAAGAGAAACTTCGCGAATATTAGCTAAAAATTTATTACCAAGCCCTTCGCCTGTTGATGCTCCTTTAACAAGACCTGCAATATCTACAAATTCCATAACAGCAGGAATAATTTTTTGTGGAACAATACACTCTGAAATTTTTAAAAGCCTTTCATCAGGAATCTCTACTATTCCTACATTTGGCTCGATAGTACAAAAAGGATAATTAGCAATCTCAACCTTAGACGATGTCAACGAGGAAAATAAAGTAGATTTGCCTACATTGGGAAGTCCAACAATCCCTGCATTAAGTCTCATAACTCACCCCCTCCCTAATAAAATCAAAAAGCAATCTAATTAATAAAATATGCAAACTCCCCTCTTCCAGTCTGTTGATTGATATTTACTTCAACAGATAAATTAAAATATTTATTGGGCTCTTGAGGGCCTGGATAATAATATTCTAACAAATAAGTACCCGTTTTTTGTTCTAAAATTAAATCATAAACTTTAGACACTCCTTCATAAGATGAAAAAGGAATTATAGCACCGCCTGTTTCATCAACTAAATATTGAAGCTTACTATCAACAAGACCGTTGCCAAATAATATTAAGTAAAATCTTATATCATTATTTTTATAATAGCTTACTATTGTATCTAAAGAGTACTTTTCAAAAGCTTTACGATTTAAAACACCACCACTAAAATAAACTACTGCTCTTCTTGAGCTTTTTGACATAAGTCCAGAACCTGCTAACTTCAAACTAACATCTGTTTTTACAGTATCTGTACTATAAGGACCAAGAGAACTTGTGTTTTTAATGCTATTTGTCAAGCTTTCAATATTATCTATAATGGGCACATTTGTTGCATTTATAAAACTAAAGTTTTTATTTTTTGACGACTCTATTAAAGTATTTAAACCCATGATTTGATCTAAATCATAATTTTTCATATAAGAAGATTTATCAAAAACAACTGCTATATTAATATCTTTTGAAGCATTTACATTGTACGCTACCTTGGGATTAACAATGTAATAATTTTCATTTGCAATTGAAAAATTTTCACTCTTAAGCCCAACAACCGGTAACCCGCTTTTACTGCTAACATTAAGCTCAACATAAATTTTAGGCCCCCCAAGTCTAACTATTCTTCTAACATCAACATTTAAACTGTCATAAAGACTTGAATCACTCTTGTAAACTGAAACCTTGGCATTATTAAAATCCGAGACAATCATCTGATTATTGGCATCCAAAATAGATGAAGAAATTTTAGAATTCAATTTATCTGCTTTTAAAATTTTTGTAATTGTCTTTTTAGCAATATTGTACTTATAAACACCATCTTTTGAAGATACTATAACATTGTTTCCAACAGAATCACTACTAAGCCCCTCTATTCCTTCAATAGAAGTAAAAACTGAATACAAATGATTGCCACTAGTGTCAAAAACTTCAATAGTATTTCTCAGAGAATCTGCAACATAAATGTTTTCATTCAAATAAGTAACGCCTGTGGGGCCTAAAAGGCCCTTGTAGCCCGAAGTTCTATAACCAAAATGCAAAATAAAATCACCCTCAAGTCCAAATTTACTAACTCTTTTATTTCCCCACTCACTCACATAAATATAATTTCTCTTATCAATAGCCATATACTGAGGAGCAAGCAATTCACCATCTTTTGTGCCTTTTTTTCCAATAGATCTCCTTTTAACTCCAAGAACTTTATCGTAAACACCAATTTCATCACTGGAATAAAGAGTCACATAAAGCAAATCATTGGCTTCAATAACATCATAAGGTGATTTTAAATAACTAAATCCATCTTTAACTAAAGCATTAACATTATTATTAACATCAAAATACAATATTTCATTACCTACAAAGTTTGCAGCATAATATCCACCATACTTATCAGCCCTCAAAGATGTAATCTGATACCCATGTGGCCTTTTATAAATAGAATTATCAAGAGAAGCAACTTTTACAAGTTTTTTAAACTTAAGCTCATAATTTGAAAAAATGCCTCTCCTTTGCTCAATAGTAGAAATTAAATGCCTAAGATAAGGGACCTTATAACCCTGATCTTTTAAATTTCTCCATTCCATTAAAGCTTCTTCAACATAACCTAGTCTATAATAAACATTGCCAGCCCAAAAATGATAATCAAGGTTATTAGGATCAAAGCTTAAAATTTTTTTAAAAGATAAAAGAGCATCATCATAAATTCCATTATTATAGGAATTAAGAGCCCATTTAAACTCTTCTTGAGCATCTTTATTGGTAACTATTCCTTGAGCATGTAAATTAAAAAAATTAAAAAAAAACAAACCAACAAAACCAAAAATCAACATAATTCCCTTTACTCTTTCAAAGACATATTATAAGCATAAATTTTCCAAAAATAATACAAAAAAATTAATGCTATCATATAAAATTATTAATGATAATGTTAAATATATTACATCATTATATTACTACTAATAATAGTAATAATAGTAAAAAAGAGGAAAAATGAAAACTAGATACTTTTGCCTAGCTACATTTTCAGGAATTCTTACAACACTTGCAATTCCAAATGAAATCAAAGAAACTGGATATTCAATCCTGGGATTTGTTGCTTATGTACCACTTTTTATAGCTTTAAACAAACTAGAAGATAAAAAAACATTAATAGGATTAACAGTATTCTACTTCATAATAGCCAACAGCTTGCAAAATTTTTGGCTTGGATTTTTTCATGCATTTGGATGGATTACATTTATAGGAGTGGTAATCGGATACATTCCATATTCATTAGCTTTGGGTTATTTTCTCTATTACTCTTTAAAAACCTTTAAAAATAAAACAATGACAATAACAATGCTTTTTACATTTTATGATTACTCAAGATCAATTGGATTTTTAGCATATCCTTGGGGGCTTGCAGCTTTCACAGTAAATAACTTCAATAATTTAATTCAAGTGGCAGACATTTTCGGTGTATTTTTTGTATCATTTGTAGTCTACTTTGTAAACTCAGGAATAGCGGGCTTTTTAATCCATAAAAACAAAACAAATTTGCTAAACACAATGTTTCCAATACTGTTAATAATAACATCTTTTACTTACGGAATGCTTAAAAAAATAGAACTAAAAAGCTTATTGGCAAAAGAAATAGATAGCCTAAATATTGCAGCTATTCAGCTTAACACTGACCCATGGCTGCCTGGAAATGACAAAAAAGGAATAAGGGATTCTATTGCAATTACAGAACAAGCCTTAAAAGAAAACCCAAAAATAGAATTTGTAATCTGGAGCGAAGGAGTACTAACCTACCCTTTTAGCCAAGAAGACCAATACTTTAAAAACGATGCCTTACATAATGAGCTAAAAAATTTTATAAAAGAACGAAAAATTCCATTTGCCATTGGAGCTCCTTCAAATGTCAACGAAACCATAGGAATTCAACAAAATTCTATTTATATGATAGAGCCAAACCTTAACATTGCAAACATATACTCTAAAATATTCTTGGTCCCTTTTGCAGAAAAAATTCCATTTTACGAATATAAATTTGTAAGAAACTTTTTTTTAAAAAATTTTAGACTCTTAGGACAGATTGAGGGGAATAAAATTGAAATATTAAAATTGAAAAAATTTAAATTTGCTCCCTTAATATGCTATGACGATGCATTTCCAGAACTTTCAAGATTTTATAAAATCCAAGGCGCTAATACATTGCTAAATTTTTCAAACGACTCTTGGTCAAAAACAAATTCAGCAGAATGGCAACACTTTGTTGTGGCTAAATTTAGAAGCATTGAAAATGGAATCAAAACCATTAGAGCTACAAACTCAGGAATTACTGCAATCATCAACGAATATGGAGAAAGCATTAAAAAATTAGAAACCTTTACAAAAGGTTACTTATTATCAACTGTAAAACTGTCCCCAACATTTACAACCATTTATGAAAAAATTGGAGACTCTTTTATACATATATTAATGATAATGTTTTTAATTACAACACTAAGATTTTACTTTATAGAAGACAAAAACCAATTGTCATTATCATCCTCTTTGGTAAAAATCAAAGTCTGATGTTCTTTCCAAAATGAGAAATTTTTAGTAACATCGTTTTTCTTGGCATTTACATTAACAGCAAAAGAAGTATCGTTAGATTTTGAAATTTTCAAAGACTTTAAATCGTAATAATCATCAACTGACAAATACTCTAGCTCATCCGAATCAACCTTAGATGAAGCTCTTGATAAAGCTGATATAAAATCATTTTTTGATTCAAATTGACCCATAACATTAACCTTATTTGCAATAACAGAGTCAAATAAATCAAAGTTCTGAGAAATTAAAGCTCTTGCAAACTTTCCAAATTGAAATTTAATAATTTTATCTTGATTTTTACTTCTCTCTCTTTGAGCAATATATTCTATTTTAGGAGCATTTGTAAAATCATTGATTTCTATTTTTTCGTGCACTATTCCAGGTATCTCCTCAAGCTTAACATCCTCAAGCATAACAACCTTGGAATTGCCATCCTTAATCCTAGCATCCAGCTCCTTAACTGCAAGCTTGATATCAACTCCCTTTTTCAAATCTGGATAAATCTTTAAAGCTTTTGCTTGGAAAAGCTTCCCCTTTTTAATTTTACCAACATTTATATACCTTTGACCAACCTCATAATAAAAAATAGCAAGCTCTTTTTGCTTATCAACATAAGAAGAATTGCCTTGGGCAAACAAATTCAAAAAAACAAAAGAACATAAAAAATACAGAAGAAATAATCTCTTCATAAGAACCTCCATTAACGCTCAGCTTTTAAAATAAAACAAAAGAATGTCAATCTACTATAAGTAATTATAATACAAGTTTATCTCTAATTAAAGAAATCACTTTATTCTTATCTTCTTCGTCAAAAATATTTATATTATCGTAAGAAAATTTTATCTTTGAAGACAAGCTATATTCATTATACCACTTCAAATATTTCTTATTAAGGCCCTCAAGATAATCTCTAGGGATATTCATTTCAAAACTTCTATTTCTATTTTTAATTCTGCGCTCAACCTCATCAATACTGCAATCAAGATAAATAAGCAAACTTGGTCGCTGAGAATGTTCAAGCATATTATCAAGAAGATCAATATATATTTTATACTCCTCATCAGAGATATGCCCATCGCAATTTAAAAGAGAAGCAAACACACAATCACCATAAATAGATCTGTCAAGTATGCCTCCTTTTGTTCTAAATACGCCTTTTATTAGCTTAAACCTCTCATTAAGAAAATTAATTTGAACTGGGAATGCCCATCTGGATTTATCCTTATAAAATTTATCTAATACAGCCAAAGTAAAATCATTATTCAGCTCACTGTAAAAAGGAACTTTCAACTCTTTTGATAAAATATTTCCAAGAGTAGTTTTTCCTACCCCAATTAAACCTTCTATTACAATCACCAAGTCTACCTCCAAAAATAACTTAAATAATCCATATATAAACAAAAAAAAAGAATTTCTAAAACATAAAACTTAATAAATCAAAAAGTCCAATGTAAAAATTTTAATATAAAATAAAAAATCCTTAAACAAATTTTGGGAAAGAAATCAATAATTTAAAAATTAAAAATTTTAAATTATTGACATTAATCTTAATTAAAAATAATATATTAAATATAAATATTATAAAGCTATAATTAAAAATATTAATTATTCTTGAAAGAAAGAGGCTATAATATAAAAAATCTAACCATTTTGCTAAAAGCACAATAAAATTTAATTAAAAAATTTAATATATCAAAATTCAAAAATTCAAAATTAAAACTTTTTAAGAAAAATAAAATTGTTATAAAAATAAGGAGACAAAATATGAATTATACAAAATTCCAAGAATTTATATCGGAATTTTTGGGAACATTTATTCTATTAGCTCTAGGAACTGGATCTGTTGCAATGACAGTATTATTTCCCTCAAGTCCTGAAGTGGCAGGGGAAATAATAAAAGGGGGATATACAAATATAGTATTTGGATGGGGACTGGGTGTAACGTTTGGTATTTATACATCAGCAAGAATTAGCGGAGCACACCTAAACCCGGCTGTTAGCATAGGACTAGCAAGTGTTGGAAAATTTCCCGTTTCAAAACTTTTACATTACATTGTAGCGCAAATATTAGGAGCATTCACAGGTGCATTAATGACACTTGTCGTATTTTATCCTAAATGGGTAGAAATGGATCCTGGCCTAGAAAATACTCAAGGCATAATGGCAACTTTCCCTGCTATTCCTGGATTTTTACCTGGATTTATTGATCAAGTTTTTGGAACTTTTTTGCTAATGTTTTTAATTTCTGTTGTTGGGGATTTTGTAAAAAAACACAACGACAATCCATTTCTTCCATTTATTATAGGAGCAGTGGTTTTGGCAATAGGAATAAGTTTTGGAGGAATGAACGGTTATGCTATTAATCCTGCAAGGGATCTGGGACCAAGAATTTTACTCTTATTTGCTGGATTTAAAAATCATGGCTTTAACAACCTAAGTGTATTTATTGTGCCAATAATTGGGCCAATAATTGGAGCAATTTTAGGCGCTACAATTTACGAATTTACACTAAAAAATAACAAAGATTAAAAGATATTTATCTTTGTTAAAATAAAAAGGAGAAATTATGAAATATATTTTATCTATTGATCAAGGTACTACTAGCTCAAGAGCAATAGTATTTGACAAAAATGCAAACATAAAAGGGATTGCTCAAAAAGAATTTACTCAAATTTATCCACAACCAAGCTGGGTGGAACACGATCCTACCGAAATATGGGGATCACAACTTGGAGTTATAACAGAAGCTCTTGCAAATTCAAGAATTTTACCAAATGAAGTTGATGCTATTGGAATAACTAATCAAAGAGAAACTACAGTTATATGGGAAAAAAATACAGGAAAACCCATTTACAATGCAATAGTATGGCAAGACAGAAGAACTGCAAAAATTTGTGACCAATTAACAAAAGAAGGAAAAGATAAAATTATTTTGGAAAAAACAGGCTTAGTGTTAGATTCTTATTTTAGCGGAACAAAAATACTGTGGATCTTGGATAATGTAGAGGGCGCCAGACAAAAAGCTGAAAATGGTGAATTATGCTTTGGAACAATAGATACATGGCTATTATGGAATCTAACTCAAAAAAAAGTACATGCAACTGATTACTCCAATGCTTCAAGAACATTGTTGTTAAACATTAAAACATTAGAATGGGATGATGAACTTTTAAACATATTAAATATTCCAAAAGCAATTTTGCCCGAACTTAAAGAAAGTTCTACAATATATGGTAAAACAGATAAATCGCTATTTGGAGCAGAAATTCCTATTGCAGGAATTGCAGGAGATCAATTTGCAGCAACATTTGGACAAGCTTGCCTTAAAAAAGGTATGGCTAAAAACACATATGGAACTGGTTGCTTTTTAACAGTAAATATAGGAAAAGAACCAATTATTAACCATGAAAGGCTTTTAACTTCAATTGCATGGGGAAGAAAAAAATCTGTAACTTATGTTCTTGAAGGAAGTGTTTTTATTGGTGGAGCCGTAATCCAATGGCTAAGAGACGGTCTTGAATTTTTCAGAAAAAGTTCAGATGCAGAATCATTAGCAAGCTCTGCTTCAGATAATGGGGGAGTTTATTTTGTGCCAGCATTTGTTGGCCTTGGTGCACCTCATTGGGATTCTTATGCAAGAGGAACAATCATCGGAATAACAAGAGGATCAACAAAAGCTCACATTACAAGAGCTGCTCTTGAGAGCATCGCATTTCAAAGTTTTGATATACTAAATACCATGAAAAAATCCATTCCTAATTTTGAAATTAAAGAATTAAGAGTAGACGGGGGAGCAAGTCAAAATAATCTATTAATGCAATTTCAAGCTGATCTTTTAGAATGTAAAGTTGTAAGACCAAAAATAACAGAAACAACCGCTCTTGGAGCTGCTTATCTTGCAGGGCTTGCATCAGGTTATTGGCAAAGCGCCGAAGAAATTGTAAGTCTTTGGCAAGTAGATAAGATATTCGAACCATCAATGCCAAAAAATCAAAAAGAAAAACTTCTTGAGAATTGGAACAGAGCAATTGAAAGATCAAAATCCTGGATACAGAATTCTCATAGTCTATAAAAGTTCAAAACGGAACTTTAAAGATTATAACAAAAATATACAGGGAACAAAATTATGCACAATTTATTTGATTTTTTAAAATTAAAACAGCATATAATAAAAATGCATGGCAAGCAAATAAATCAATTATACAAAAAGCTCTTAATTAAATTTTTTCATCGATATCCATTAATATTACAAATGGATTCAAGAAATAAACTATCTACACCTTACAAAAAAGGATATAATTCATTCGAGAAATACATAAAAATGTTTAATAACATAGTAAACGAAAGAAAAATCACAAAAAATTGAAAAATTTGCTAATGAAATTGGTTTATTGCATTATCCAATAAAATTAAAACAAATGAACTTTGCGAATTTCTCAAATCTAGCATTTAATTAAAAAGAAAAGAAATTAACCAAAATGGAGGAATATTTGAATTTCATGAATAATAACAAAGAAGCAAAATTAAAAGATCTTGAAAATCAAGAATTTGATCTTATAATAATTGGAGGAGGCGCAACAGGTCTTGGTATTGCAGTAGACGCAATCACAAGGGGATATAAAGCAATACTTATAGAAAAATTTGATTACGCAAAAGGAACTTCCTCTAGATCAAGCAAATTAATTCACGGTGGAGTAAGATATTTAGCTCAATGGAATATTTCTTTGGTTAAAGAAGCCTTACACGAAAAAGCCGTTCTTGAAAAAAATGCACCCCATTTAATTAATGAATGCGCATTTATTACTCCTATTTATAACATATTAGAAATACCTTATTATTATTTTGGGCTAACTTATTACCACAATCTTATGGGTAAAGAAAAAGCTACCAAATACAAAACTAAATTACTATCCAAAACATCTACCATTGAAAAAGCTCCTAATATTAAAGCAGAGGGTCTTAAATGCTCTGTTCTATATTACGATGATTCATTCGATGATGCTAGGATGGCAATAACATTATTGAGAACTTTTACTGAAAAAGGGGGTATTGCCCTCAACTACACGGAGCTTAAAAAATTCAACAAGGAAAACGGAAAACTTTCAGGGGTTGTCATACAAAATAAATTGTCAAAAGAGCAAATTTCATTAAAAAGCAAATGTATAATAAACGCAACAGGAATATTTTCAGATGAAATAAGAAAATTAGACGATGAAAAAGCTTTAAACATTATCAAACCTTCCCAAGGTAGTCATTTAATAATCAAAAAAGACAAATTCCCTAAAAATCATGCAATATTAATACCTAAAACTAGCGATAATAGAATTTTATTTGCTATTCCTTGGTATGATAGTGTTGTTTGTGGAAGCACCGACATTCCAATAAAAGAGATAGAAGTAGAACCCAAAAGATTTGATGAAGAGGTTGACTTTATAATTAATAATTTAAATAACTATTTAAATATTAAAATAGAAAAATCAGATATAAAAAGCGTATATACTGGAATAAGACCATTAATAATGGATCCAAAAGCTGAAGGCAACACTTCAAAAATTTCAAGAAATGAAAAAATATTTATATCAGATTCAAATCTTATTACAATAGCAGGGGGGAAATATACTACATATAGAAAAATGGCAGAAAAAACCTTGCTCAAGGCCATAGAAAAAAATTTAATACCAAATTATCCAGCAACTACAGAAGATTTAAAGTTACACGGCTATCTTAAAAAAGAAGAGGCAATAAAAATTCCTGAACCTTTTAGAGCTTATGGTAGTGACTTTGAAATTCTAAAAAATATGGAAGGGTTTGACAAAAAGATACACGAAAACTTAGATTTAAATGAAGCTCAAATAGCTTTTTCAATTGAATTTGAGCAAGCCAAAACTATTGATGATGTTTTAGCAAGAAGAACAAGATCGTTACCTTTAAATCCCCAAGCTGCAATTGAAGCTGCTCCAAGAGTTGCTGAAATAATGATGAAAAAATTAAATAAATCTGAAGAGTGGAAAAATGAAGAAATAAAAAACTTTTTAGAATTAAGTAAAAAATACTTAATTAATAATTAATTTAATATTTACTATTCAACAAAGGGATTGTTAAACAATCCCTTTTAATTTAAAATTTAAAATATTTTAAAAGCCCCAAACCTAATTTACATTAGTAAATTCACAAGTAAACCTTGAATTTCTTCAATGCTATCTAAAAGTTTAATCTGGCTCATTTGATTTTGCAAAACAGAATAGGCAAGTTTGTCTAGCTTATCGTTAATAATCTTAATAATTCTATATTTGGGACGCTTGGGATCTCCCAAACTCCCCCCTTTTTGCTCTTTCAAACAAACAGAAGATGATATTATAATAGATATAAACTCTGAAATAACTTTTTTGTAAAAAATAACATTTTGCCTTGAAGGCTCGCTCAAAAGTCTCTCGCCAATCTCGTTAATTCCATCTAACATATTTTTAATCAAATCAAGATTAAATTCGCCATTTTCAAGCAAAATAAAACGCTTATCTTCTTTAACACTTTCAGTCTGAAACACTGAAGAAAAAACATTACTCTTATCAAAAAATACTTTTTTACCACCTTTTTTATAATCTTTTGAATTAAGATTTAATGCCCCAGCAATCAAATTATTTACTTTCATCTATTTTACTCATAACACTTGAAAAATATTTATCATCTTCACCTTCTAAAGGTTGAAAAGATTTTTTTTCTTCTTGATATTCCTTATTAACTTCAATTAAAAGATCTTCATTAACCTTATAAGAACCGGTATAGAAAAATGTATTTCTCTCAGGAGCTCTAAGATACTCAGCACCAATATCCATATACCCATCAATAATAGCGCCCTCTTCAACCTCAATCGACTTGCAAGAAATATTTCCAATAACACACCCTGATGCAAATATTTTAATCTTGCTTTTAGCATAAATATTGCCTACAACCATTCCAGAAATAACAAGCTCATTAGCATCAATACTAGATTTAATCCTCCCGCTCTCTCCAATAATTACTCTTTTTGTAGAACTAATAGTACCAATAAAATCACCATCAAGTCGAATAAAATTATTTGAAACCAAATCCCCTTTAAAAAAATCACCAACACCCACTATTGTTTTTATTTCATCAAAAATAAACAAAGGCGATGCTTTTTTTTCTTTTTTCACAGTCAAAAAATTTAACATCTATTTTGAAGCTCCTGTTGCCAAATTTAAATACATATCAGGATTAATAACTTGAGAACCTACACGAACCTCATAATGAACATGAGGACCTGTTGCATAACCTGTTTGTCCCATAAATCCAATTACCTGCCCCTTTTTAACATAAGACCCTTTAGAGGTATTAAGGCGCGACATATGCGCATAAAGAGTCGCAAGCCCATACTTATGCTTAATTTGAACAAAATTACCATAGCCTGCTGATTGATAACTTGCCCTAACAACCTCCCCATCAGCAGTTGCAACAATAGGAGTTCCAATTCTAACCCCTCCAAGATCTATGCCTTTGTGAATATACCACTGCCTAGTAAAAGGCTCAATAGCAGGGCCAAAATGCAAAGTAATAATTCCAGATCCACCCGCAAGAGGCCAAAGAGATGGAATATCATTTAAAAGCTTATTTTGAGCGTGCAAAACCTTAACTATGCTTTTAAGAGGAGGAATTGAACTTTCTATTTTACTTTTAATGTTTTTAAGATCACTAAGCTCTTTTATTGAATTAGCTTCTAAAATTTGCAAATCAATAAAATCAGAAAGATCTCCATCTTGTTTATTTTTATTTAAATCAACACTATTAGAATTAATTTTTAAAGAGGTTTTAAGCTCATCTAAAATTTTGGAAAAATTTTTTGCAACAGAATTAATTTCCACAACTGTATTTCTAAAATCTTCAATCTCAGATTCTGCTAAAGAGTAATTTTTCTCTGTAGATTTTACAATTGATGAGAGAGTAACATAGTTAACAGCAAGCAAAACAAACCCTATAAACCCGCCTAAAAAAAAAGTAGAAAAGAAAAATAAAGTCAAAAAAGAAATTTTAATATTTTTTACATTCCCTTTAACATGGGGAATAATCATAAAGCTAATATTTTGCTTAAAAAAAGAATGTATGGCTTTAAGAGCTACAAATAAAGAATTACAAATAATTAAAAAAAACTTGAAAATTCCCTTAAACCCTGAAATAATTTTAAATTTAATTCTTTTTTTCATAACAAACCTTACTAAAAATTACCACGCTCAAACAAAAAAATTAAAAATTTATTTTAACACTTTAGACAAAAATCCAAATTTTTCGATAAAAACCTGGTATAAAAATATTTAATAAACACACACACAATTAAAGAAAATAATACTTAAAATTAATATGATTGTATAATTAAACTCACAAATACTTTATTATTATATAAATGAAAACACTATTTTTTGCAACAACAAATGAAAATAAAATAAATGAAGTAAAAAATATATTAGATATACCTAATTTAAACTTAATAGTCCCTCAAAATTTTAACATAAAAGAAACAGGAAAAACATTTAAAGAAAACTCTTTACTTAAAGCAAAAGCACTGTTTGAAATCTTAAATAAAAATCAAAATGTCTTTGGAGAAGATTCTGGACTATGCATTGAGGCACTAAACTTGGAGCCTGGAATTTACTCTAAAAGATATGACACCTACAAGCTATGTAAAAAATTAAGCACTAATGAAAAAAATCAACTTATCTTAGACTTAATGAAAAATGAAAAAAATAGACATGCATATTTTATATGCAACATAAGTTATATATCAAAAAATAGACAAATATCAAATTTTGAAGGAATTATTAAGGGGAAAATTGCCTTAAGTTTAAATGCTGATAAAAACCATGGATTTGGTTATGATTCAATATTTTTAACTAAAAATAATAAAAAGCTTAGCGATCTAACGCTTGAAGAAAAAAACAAAATATCTCATCGAGGAATAGCATTTTCAAAATTTAAAAAATTTTTATTAGAATCTTTATTCAACAGTTAAACTTAAAGGCTTTTTATGTATAAAGTTTAGACTTTATTGTAAAATAAAAAGCACAATGTTTATAAAATTTCAATGTATTATTTCTTTCCAAAGAATAAAAAAAGGAAGAGGAGATTTTAGTGACAAATAGAAATGAAATCAACGAGAATGATAAATGGGATTTATCCTTTCTATTCGCAAATGTAGAAGAATATACAAAAGCAATCAATGCTATTGAAATTAAAACCAAAGAATTTAAAAAATATGAAAAGTTGGAATTAAATTTTGATTTATTTAAAGAAACTTTAAACAAATATTATGAAATTATGGAAGATTTAGAAAAGGTCTCCTACTATGCAATGCTTCAATTAGAAACAGATGTAACCAACAAGGATTCAAATAAAATATATTCTACATGTGTTAATATAGCTACAAAGGTATCTAATACTACCTCATTCTTAATGCCCAAAATACTAAAAACAGATGCAAAAAAAATTCAAGCTTGGATAAATGCACCCGAGCTTAAGGAAAAAAAAATTGCAATTGAAAAAATACTAAGAGAAAAAAACCATATTTTAAGCGAACAAGAAGAGGAAATACTTGCAAACTACACCCCTCTTTACTCATCTTATCAAAGCATATTCTCAGCATTAACAAATGCTGATATGGAATTCGGAGAAATTAATGGACGCCCTTTAACCAATTCCACTTATACGCTATTTTTACAAAACGAAGATCAAAAAATACGAAAAGAAGCTTTTTTGAAATTTTATCAAAAATACAAAAACAATGAGAATACACTTGCCAATCTTATTATTTCAGACTTTAAAAAAAATCACTTCATTGCAAAGACAAGAAAATTCAAAAATACTTTTTCAATGCAACTCTTCTCAAATAACATTGATAAAAAAGTCTATACAAATTTAATCGAAACTGTCAATGAAAATTTATCTGCGCTTAATGACTATTATGACTTTAGAAAAAAAGTTTTAAACCAAGAATATCTATATCACTACGATGTTTACGTACCATTAACAAAAGGAATAACATTCAAAAATTCATTTGAAGAAGCTTGTGAAAAAATATTAAAATCTTTAGAAATATTGGGAAATGAATATACAGAAATCTTAAGAAACGGTCTTTTAAAAGAAAGATGGGTTGATAAATACGAGAATACTGGAAAAAGATCCGGAGCCTTTAGCGCTGGATCATACAACGGAAAACCTTATATACTCCTTAATTACAAAGAAGAATCAATAAGAGATATGTTTACGCTTGCACACGAAGCAGGACATTCAATGCACTCTTACTTTAGCATAAAAAACAATCCATTTCCGCACTATAATTATTCTATTTTTGAAGCAGAAATAGCATCAATAATTAATGAGCAAATATTAGCAGAATTTTTACTTAAAAACGAAACTGATACTAAAAAAATTAAATATATAAAACTAACACAAATTGACGATATGATTTCAACATTCTTCCGACAAACAATGTTTGCTGAATTTGAGTATATTATTCATGAAATGATTAGCAAAGAAGAACCTATAGTAAAAGAAACACTAACAGAAACTTATATGAATTTGCTAAAAAAATACTTTGGCCCTAGTCTAAAATTTGATGAATTAAGTCCCCTTGAATGCCTTAGGATTCCTCACTTTTATTCACCCTTTTATGTGTACCAGTATGCTACAGGCATTGCAGCCGCTCTATCAATATACAAAGACATTAAAGAAAATAAAAAAGATGCCGTAGCAAATTATATAAAATTTTTAAAAACAGGTGGTTCTAAATATCCATTAGATTCCTTAAATATTACCGGGGTAGATTTAACAAAAAAAGCAACAATAGAAAACACTATAAACATTTTCAAATGTAGACTTGAAGAGATAAAGAAAATATTCCAATAAAAGGAGATTTACTGTGAAAAATATAAATTTGATTTTAGCTTGGCTTGTACATGTTTTTACAGCATCTGGCTTGATTGTGGGACTTTACTCAATAATTTCAATTATAAATGGTGATTATTCTCTTCTTTTAAAGTTAATAGTAATAGGACTCATAATAGACGGAATTGATGGAACTATGGCAAGAAAGCTTAGGGTAAAAGAATTAATACCTGAAATTGATGGCACTCTACTTGACAACATTACAGACTACATAAACTATACATTCATACCCGTTATATTTTTTTATTTAGGAGAATTCATTGAAGAAAGATATAAAGTTGGCATTGCAATTGGAATTCTATTCTCATCAGCATACCAATTCTCAAGAACAGATGCAAAAACAAATGATAACTACTTTAGAGGATTTCCTTCTCTATGGAATATCTTTGTAATATTAAACATAATCTTTAAAATAGAGCAAACAACAAATCTTATTATGATGTCAATATGCATTATTACAAGCTTTATCCCAATAAAATTTATTTACCCATCAAAAACTAAAGAATTAAGGAAAATCACCATACCATTAACGATAATAAGTTGCCTAATATTTGTTATATCAATATTCTCAGAGTTATCTGCAGAAGCATTAAAAATAGCAAAAACCGTTCTCATTCTTTACTTTGCATATTTAACTTTAGCAAGCATATATTTAACCTATAAAACAAGAAATAGATGACAACAATGAATATAACCGCAATAATAGAATACATCGATTCAAACATAGCTTATTCCCCAATAGTATTTTTTTCTTTGCTTATTTTAGCAGGACTTAATGTCCCTATTTCCGAAGATGCAATAGTACTAATGGGTGGAATTTTGGCTAGTCGAAAAAATGAATATACTCTATTAATATTTTTGGGAATTTTTTGGGGAGCCTATCTTGGAGATATAATATCCTTTTACATTGGAAAATTAATGGGGAATAAATTATTTAAAAATAAAAAAGACAGCACATTACTTGATAAAATAAATTACTATTATGGTCAATACGGAGTATTAACTTTATTTATAGGGAGGTTCGTCCCCTTTGGAGTTAGAAACGCAATATTTATATCAGCAGGAATGGGAAACATGAAATCCAATCTATTTATTGTTTCTGACTTTTTTGCAACTTTGCTCTCAATAATAGTTTATTTTACTCTAAGTTTTAAACTAGGACAATCATTTGAAATAATATTTTCAAAAATAAAAATAATTATATTTGCAATATTTATTACCGTAATAGCAACAACAATAATAATCTACGTAATTAAAAAAAATAAAAAAGTTGACAAAAATTTAAAATAAAAAATATAATGGTTAGTAATGCTGTGGTGGTGGAAGTGGTAGACACGCTAGCTTGAGGGGCTAGTGGGCGATAAGCCCATGCTGGTTCAAGTCCAGTTCACAGCATTAAAATTGCTAATGGCTTATTAAATTAATAAAAGTGTGATCTAAAAGGTTGTTAAAGAATAAATTGTAAATTAATTTTCAAGAGGAGAAATGTCTAAATACGAATTCATAAAAATTGAAAAAAAATGGCAAGAATTTTGGGATAATAACAAAACATATAAAGTAATAGAAGATCCAAACATTCCTAAAGAAAAAAGATTATACATACTTGACATGTTCCCCTATCCTTCTGCCAACGGGCTCCATGTTGGCCATCCAGAAGGATATACAGCTACTGATATATTTGCAAGATACAAGATTTTAAATGGATTTCATGTACTTCACCCAATAGGATTTGATAGTTTTGGGCTTCCTGCTGAAAATTATGCAATACAAACAGGGACTCATCCTAAAAAAAGTACTGAAGAAAATATTAATAAATTTAAAAAACAAATAAAAGCTTTGGGCTTTGCCTATGATTGGGATAGGGAAATTAGAACCCATGACGAAAATTACTATAAATGGACACAGTGGATTTTCTTGCAATTATATAAAAAAGGACTAGCTTATGCAAAAGAAATGCCCGTATGGTACTGTCCTGAACTTGGAACAGTATTAGCAAATGAAGAAATTATTCAAACTCCAAACGGACCAAAATCTGAGAGAGGATTTCACAACGTCGAAAAAAAATATTTAAGACAGTGGGTTTTAAAAATTACAAAGTATGCTGAAAGATTGTTAAACGATCTTGAAGAATTAGAATGGCCTGAATCTGTAAAAGAAATGCAACGAAATTGGATTGGCAAATCAACTGGTGTTGAAATCGACTTTGAAATTGAAGGGTACAATGATAAAATTAAAGTTTTTACAACAAGGCCAGACACAATCTTTGGTATCACATATTTAGTAATCGCACCAGAAAATAAACTAGTAGAAAAAATAACAAAAGATAACTTTAAAAGCAATGTCTTGAAATATATAAAGCAAGAAGAACTCAAAAGCGATCTTAAAAGGACCTCTCTTGAAAAAGATAAATCGGGGGTTTTTACAGGCTCTTATGCATTTCACCCAATAACAAATGTAAAAATTCCAATTTGGGTTGGAAGCTATGTACTAGGAACTTATGGAAGTGGAGCTGTAATGGGTGTTCCAGCACATGATGAGAGGGACTTTCAATTTGCTAAAAAGTATAAATTAAAAATTTTACCTGTGATATCAAAATCAGGAAAAAATGAAATACTAGAAAAAGCATTTATTAATGATGGAATTTCAATAAATTCTCCTGATGAATTTAATAATCTTAAAAATTCTGAAGTAAAAGATAAAGTAATCAAATGGCTTACTAAAAACAAAAAGGGGAAAGAAACGGTTACCTACAAACTTAGAGATTGGGTTTTTTCAAGACAAAGATATTGGGGAGAACCTATACCTATTTTATTTGATAAGCTTGGAAATGCAATACCTTTAGAAAAAAACGATCTTCCCTTAAAGCTTCCAGAAACTGCAAACTATAAACCTTCCGGAACAGGAGAATCTCCTTTATCAAGGATTAAAGATTGGGTAAACGTAAAAGATACAGATTTTACAAGGGAAACAAACACAATGCCTCAATGGGCAGGCTCTTGTTGGTATTATTTGAGATACCTTGACCCTAAAAACTCAAAAGAGTTTGCAAATCATAAAAAAATTGAATATTGGATGCCAGTTGACCTATACATAGGTGGAGCTGAACATACAGTATTACACCTACTTTACTCAAGGTTTTGGCACAAAGTTCTTTATGATCTAGGACATGTAAATACCAAAGAACCTTTTAAAAAGCTAATAAATCAAGGCATAATAACGGCATTTTCTTATCAAAAAGAAAATGGGGTTTTAATACCTAACGACCAAGTTATAGAAAAAGACAATAAATTTTTTGACAAAAAGGATAATAAAGAAGTAACCCAAGTAATTGCCAAAATGTCAAAGTCTTTAAAAAACGTAATAAACCCAGACGACATTATTAAGGAATTTGGAGCAGATTCAATAAGGATTTATGAAATGTTTATGGGACCATTAACAGATTCTAAACCTTGGAACACTAAAGGCATTATTGGTGTTTTTCGATTTTTAAACAAAATTTGGAACTTAAGAGAAAAAGAACTATCAAAAGACAATCCCCCAAAGGAAATAATGTCTCAACTACACAAAGTAATAAAAAAAGTCACAGAAGACACAGAAAAACTAAATTTCAACACAGCAATCTCTGCCATGATGATATTTATAAATGAACTTTCAAAGTATGAAAAAAATTATTTGAATATATTTAAACCATTTATCATTATTTTATCCCCGTATGCACCCCATTTAGCAGAAGAACTGTGGGAGTATATTGGAGAAACTCCTAGTTTATTCAAAAATTCAAAATGGCCAAAATTCGATGAAACCCTTATTATTAAAGAGACAAAAGAAATTGTCTTGCAAATAAATGGAAAAATAAAAGACAAAATTTTACTAAACAAAGAGACAGATGAAGAAGAGCTAAAAGAAATAGCAATGGAAAATAGCAAAATAAAATCAAACTTATTCAATAAAAAAATAGTAAAAATAATTGTAATTAAAAACAAGCTTGTAAACATAGTGATAAAGTAAAAAAGAGGCATGATATGGACTTTGAAAGTCTAACCATTAGATATAAAGGAATTATATTCACAATATTTATATTAATTACTATTTTTTTAGGATTTTTTTTAAAAAATCTTAAATTCGATGCGAACATCTTAAAACTTATCCCCAAGACCAAAGAAACTGAAAGCTTAATAGACATTGACAAAAGTAATTCACTTTTATCTACAATAGTAATATTTCAAGATAAAAAAAATATTTTCAATAAAAAAAATTTTGAAATAATAAACAGTGTAATCAATGAAATAACTAAAATTTTGAAAGTATCTCCAAATGCCGTTACAAGCATATTTTCTTATTTTCCACAATTTAAAAAAGAAAACTACACAGATAAAGACATAGAAGAAATAAAAAATAAAATAAAGTCAACTCCATTCGTAAAAAATACATTCTTAGGCAACTCAGAAAATTTAATATACTTTATAATAATCCCATCAGAAAGTGACAAAATCAACTTCAGTAGAAATTTAAAAACCGAACTTGATGCAATGGAAAAAACAATTAAAAAATATGAGACAGAAGATCTAAAGCTATATCTTACAGGAGATCTAATAGTAAGAGAAAAAATCTTAAACTACATGGTTGAAGACTTCAAGATCTTAGGACCTCTTGCTACTTTTGTTGTAATAATTTCACTTTATCTTATTATAAAAAATCTAATTGGTGCATTAATTCCTATTTTTATTGCATTATTATCATTAATTTGGACTTTTGGAATTAAAGGACTTGTACAATCTCCCATTACAGTACCAGAAACTTCAATGATTGTTTTACTTATTTCAATCGGATGCGCTAATGCTGTACACATAATAAATGGAATATTTAAATTAATAAAAAAAGAACAACTATCAACAGAATCAATAAAAACAACACTTAAAAAACTTAAAAAACCCATCCTGCTAACATCTCTTACAACTGCATTTGGATTCCTATCTCTTACAACCTCTTCAATTAATGCTTACAAAACAATGGGTATTTTCATGTCAATTGGAGTAATTATCTCAATGACAATCTCATTAACCGTTTTACCCGGAATAATAACATTAATCCCATTTACAAAAAAAAAGTCTCTTGAAAAACAAAAAGAAAATAAATCACATAAAATATTTTTCCTTGAAAGACTTGCCAAGCTAAATACACAAATAACAAAATCTATTCTAAAAAGAAAATATACATCCTCTATAATAGTCGTCATTATACTGGGAATTTCTATTGCGGGTCTTTTAAGAATCGAAATCAATTTTGATGAAAAAGATTACTTTAAAAAAAGCACCGATGTGAAAAAAACATTAAACCTAATGCAAAAAGAAATGGGGGGAATATCAATTTTCAAAATAGAAATTGAAGGCACCCCCGGAGAATTTAAAAATGCTAAAGCAATGAGAATCTTAGATTTAATTACAAATAAGCTTGATGCATTTTCTGCAAAAACTCAATCAAGCTCTATTAATGGAATTTTAAAATTTACAAATTTTAAAATTAAAAAAGAATCACCGCTAGAGTATAAACTGCCCGAAAACCAAATTATACTAAACAAACTAATAAATTTGATAGATAAAAGTGAGTGGACTAAAGACAACAAAAAAATGTATATTAATGATGATTGGTCATTAATATCTATTATAGTAAGAATTGAAGATAACTCAACCGAAGGAATAAAAAAATTTGAAAAATATGCTATTAAAACAATTAATGAACATATGAAAAATAATAAATATCATTTCTCGGGAGTATATGACAAAGTTTTAATAGCTAAAACAATGGTAAAAGAGCAAATTATAAACATTATAACAACTCTTGGATCAATAACGCTATTACTTATGTTTTTCTTTAAATCTATAAAAACCGGAATAATTATTGCAATCCCAGTGGCATGGTCAGTATTTTTGAACTTTGCTGTAATGAGATTATTTGGAATAACCTTAAACCCCGCAACAGCAACAATTGCATCTGTAAGCATGGGAGTCGGAGTAGATTATTCAATTCATTTTTTCAATACGTTTATTTTAAAATACCAAAAAAGTCAAATCTACAAAAAGGCACTTCTTGAATCAATACCCAGCGTATTTAATGGAATATTCGCAAATTCTATTTCTGTTGGAATAGGGTTTTTAACCTTAACATTTTCAACCTATCAAATAATATCCACTCTTGGAGCAATAATTGCTTTTACAATGCTAACAACATCTCTTGCATCGCTAACTCTTCTTCCATTATTAATTTATTTATTTAGACCTAGCGTCAAACTAGCATCAAATAACAATTTTAAAAAATTAAAACAATAATTTAATGACCTCGCGCATATTATCTACAAGATAAAAATTAATGCCGCTTTTAATGTTAATAGGGATCTCTTCTAAATCAACTTTATTTGCCCTAGGAACAATAATATGCTCAACCCCACTACGCTTTGCTGCAATTATTTTTTCCCTAAGACCCCCTATCATCATTACATTCCCAGTAAGAGAAAGCTCCCCTGTCATAGCCAAATGGGGCCTAACAACCTTATTAAGAGCAAGAGAGATAAAAGCACTAGCTATTGTAATTCCTGCAGAAGGTCCATCTTTTGGGGTAGCTCCTTCTGGAATATGCAAATGAATAATATTTTTTTCAAAAAAAGATTTGCTAATGTTTAAATCCCCTTTAATACTATTAACATAAGTATATGCAATATTAGCAGATTCCTTCATAACATCCCCAAGTCTACCTGTCAATTTAATTCCACCTACTTTAGACTCAGTCTTTACAGTTTCAATCATTAAAGTTGAACCTCCATAATTTGTCCAAGCAAGGCCCATTACCATCCCCGAATACATAGCATTAAGCATACTTTCCTTTCTAAAAACAGGTACACCAACATATTCTTCTAGATTGTCATTAGAAATTTGATAGGATTTAACCTCAGTATTCTCAATAAGCTTTCTAGCAACCTTTCGTACAATTTTGTTTAAATATTTTTCAAAATTTCTCACTCCATTATCTCTTGCATACTCTTGGGCAATTTGAACAAGAGCTGAACTTTGAAATTTTAAAGAATCTTTATCAACTCCGTTTTCACTTAAAACTTTAGGAATTAAATACTTTCTTGCAATCTCTATTTTTTCATTATCAACATATCCAGAAATTTCAATAACCTCCATTCTATTTAACAAAGGTCTCGGTATTGTTTCAACAGAATTAGCAGTTAAAATAAAAAATACATTCGAAATATCAAAAGGAAGGTCAAGATAATGATCTCTAAATTTAACATTCTGTTCGGGATCTAAAACTTCAAGAAGAACTGAAAAAGGATCCCCATAATTTGAAGCAGAAATTTTATCCACCTCATCAATTAAAAAAACAGGAGAATTTGTCTTAGTAATTCTTAAGCCTTGAATAATTTTGCCAGGCAAAGCACCAACATAAGTTCTTCTGTGTCCCTTAAGCTCTGATTCATCACGCATTCCACCAACAGAAAATCTAAAAAACTTAGTGCGCAAAACTTTGGCAATAGCTGCCCCAATAGAAGTTTTTCCCACACCAGGAGGTCCTACCAAAAGAATAATAGCGCCCTTTTGAGTCTTTCTTAATTTAAGAACGGAAATATATTCAATAATTCTATTCTTAACTTCTGTCATTCCATAATGAGTTTTATCTAAAATTTTCTTAGATTTTTGCAAATCTAATTTATCAAAATTAATTTTCAAATCTCGCCAAGGAAGCTCAGTAATAAGCTCAAGATAATTTCTAATAACAATATATTCAGCCGAACTTGTCTCAAGAAGTGAAAACTTTTCCAACTCTTTTTCAACTACCTCTAAAGACTCTCCTTTTAACTCCAAAGCCTTTAGCTTGGTTTTAAGCTTTTCTAAATCACTATTTTTTTTATCCCCTATGCCAAGTTCAGCTTTAATAGCTTTAAGCTGTTCTTTTAAAAAAAACTCTTTTTGTTGTTTTTCTAATCTCTCTTGAATGCCCTTAGCAATTTTATTTTGAATTTCAATTAAATTAAGCTCTTCATAAATTAGCTCTAAAACTTTTTTGAGCCTATCTTTTACACTTAAAGTTTCAAGAACTATTTGATGATCATTTTTTGAAGATGAAATAGTACTAGCAACAATATCACATAATTTCCCCTTATCTTCAATATTAACCATATTTAATTGAACTTCCGGCATTTTTCTATGTGAAAATATCTCTTTAGTTCTAAGCAAAATACTGCTGTAAACTGCCTTTGATTGAATATCATCTTTTCTAACTGGAATTTGCTTTAAATAGTCAATCTCAATTATGGGAAACTTATCATTAAGAACAACTTTAACAAATTTAATCCTATCAAAGGTTGAAACGAATATATTATAACCACCATCTGGAAGATTAATTTTTTTTATTACTTTTCCAGTAACTCCAACAGAATAAATATCTTTACTATAATCAACAATTAACTTCTGTTGAGCATTATTATTATTTTTTTCTAAAAATTTATCATTCAAAACAAACAAAGCAATGATTCCATTACCTTTCATAGCATAATCGATTGCTTTCATGTCAGAATCAGAGATTATAACAATTGGAATAAACATCCCCGGGAAAACTGGATGGGAAGGAACTGCTATTAAAGGCACTCTTGCGGGTTTATTAGAATGAGGCAAAATTCCAGCTACGGTTTTTTCTTTCTTTTTGTCTACCAATCTAGCTTTTTTAAATTCATCCATAAAATTTGAAATCTCCTAAGCTAATTATAACAAAACAAATATTTTATGGAAATTCATTTAATAATATTTTTTTTTATTATAAAATAATATAATGAGAATTTTCACAGTTAAAACTATGGTCATGAATTTAGATTATGGTGAAAATTACAATCCACTAAACCTATACCATTTAATAATAAGCACATTCACTACTGCTTAAAATTAATCTATGGTGAAGTTGGTAAAGTAGAGTCCTTGAAAAATCGATTAAAAAATAAATTCTAGAGAAGTAAATGAAAATTTGGAAACAAAAAGAAATTAATATACAAGCCCAAGAATTAAATCGCATTGTTAAGCAATATAATATCAATCCTTTTGAAGCAACTTTGCTTATAAAGCGAGAAATCAAAGAAGAAGATTTTATGTTTTTCCTTGAAGACAGCGTAAATTTATTACACAACCCGTTTTTATTAAAAAATATAGATAAATTTATAAAAAGAATTAATAAAGCAATTAAAGAGAATGAAAACATATTAATCTTTGGAGATAAAGATGCTGATGGAATCACAGCAACAATAATAATGTATGAAACTCTTAAAGATTTCGGACTTAATGTGAGTTATAAAATACCATCAAATGGAGAATTTTATGGACTTTCAAACGAATTAATCAACATGGCTTTAGAAAAAAAAATCTCTTTAATAATAACTGTTGATAATGGCATCTCTAGTATTGAAGAAATAAATTACGCAAATTCAAAAGGAATAGAAATAATAATCACAGACCACCATCTTCCAAGCGAAGATTTTAAAACTGAAAGCATAGTTATAAATCCTCATCTAAAAGATGACAAATATCCATTCAAAGAAATAGCAGGATGTTGTGTAAGTTTTAAAACTTGTCTTGCTCTTAGCATGTCCTTTACAGATCTTTACTCTAAAAACCTTGTATTTTTATTTTTAGAAAAAACAAAAAATGAAATTATTCTTCATGCAATAGAAATAAACAACTATATTTTAAAACAATATCTAAGATTAGATTATAAGAATGATCCTTTAATTAATTTAAACAAACTAGAAAAATTTGTACAAAATAAATACATAATAATCTTTAACAAAGAAGATCAAGATCAATTATTAAATAAACACTTCACAAGAAACATAAATACAATTGATATTAGTGAAAATTTTATAAAAAAATACCCAAATTTTAGAAAAAAAACATTAAAAGACTTAATCCAAGCAACTAAATATTTTAAATATAAAGAAGTTGAGATTAAAGAAAAGCTTTACTACATATTTTACAACATAATTTTTGAAACTAACAAAAATTTATTCCAAAAATGTCTAAAAAGACTTGGTTTTGTTGCAATAGGAACAATAGCAGACAATATGCCCATTATTAATGAAAACAGAATAATCCTAAAAATAGGGCTTAAAGAAATTGCACTAAGAGAAAGAATGTCTATAAATTACCTATTAAAAGATGCAGGCATATTAACAAAACCAAATATAACTTCAATAGATATCGCATATAAAATTGCACCAATACTAAACTCAACAGGAAGGCTTGAAAAAGCAGATATTGCAATAAATTTTTTACTAACTAACGACATTAATCAAATAGAAAATAAATTTAAAGAAATAAAAGAAATCAACGAACTGAGAAAATATAAAGAAGAAAAAGCTTGGAATTCGCATAATAAAAATACTATTTTTAAAAATGATAAATTTATAGTTTGTTATGATAAAAACACCCCAAAAGGAATAAGTTCTAGAATTGCAACTAGACTTTCTGTTTACTACCAAAAAGTTGCTATTTTTTTAACAAAGCAAGGTAATATTATTAAAGGATCAATTAGATCAAATAATAAAATCAATTCAAAAACACTAATATCGATAATACCTTCTCATTTGGTAATAAATTCGGGGGGACATAAAGCTGCTGCTGGATTTACACTGCATGAAAATTTGCTCGAAGACTTTATTAAAGAATTAGAATATGCAACTACAAAAGTTGACTATGAAACTACTAATGAAAACGAATCAATATTAATAGATGCTATTATTCCAAAAGATTTAACAAAAGATTCTCTTTTTAAAACAATAGAAATATTTGAGCCTTATGGCTATGAATTTAAAGAGCCAATATTAATGATGGAAAATGTTTACCTTCAAGAACTCAAAATAATTGACAAAAATCATAGCTCAAAACACATAAATATGCGCATTAAATCACAAAACGATTACTATAAAGCTATTTTTTTTAACGGAACAAAAAAAATAGAAGAATTAAATATAAAAGAAGATCAATATTTAGATATCATTTTTACAGTTAATGAAGATTTTTACTGCCCGAGAGATAAAATTTTAAAAATTATCGACATAAAAAAGAGTGCTCAAACCAATGTATAAAATACAAAAAACCCTACTTATATTGTGTATTCTAGGAATAGAAAATATAAATTCAGAAATAATAAATACTATTCCTAAAGTCCTTTATAAAAAAGAGGCATTTCAAGGGGATTACATATACTTTGCAAGTAATAAAAACTTTAAAAGGTTATCGCTTTTAAGCATAAATAAAAATCCAATCATAAGTTCTTCTCCTTTCAAATTTACAGTGGGAAGTAAAACTTACTACATAGCATTTATAGGAATTACCCCAATGATAAAAGAGGGAAAAAGAAAAATTCAAATAGAATACAAAAATAAAAGTTATATCAAAGAAATAGAAATAAAAAAATTTAACTTCAAAAAAACAAAAATTAGTTTTAATAAAGAAAAAGCCAAACTTATTACCCAAAAAAAATCTATAAAACAAAAAGAACAGGCTTTGGTTTTATGGAACATTATTGGCAATATTGGAGACACAACAATATACCACTACGATACTTTAGTTAAACCGATAAAAGATCAATACATTATAACAAGCCAATACGGAGATTTAAGGCTTTACATGCAAGGTAGCAAAAAAATTTCAAATTATACAATGCACAATGGAATTGATTATGCTCCATTTAAAAGAGAAAAGACTCCAATTTTTGCTGCTGGCAAAGGAAAAGTTGTATTTGCACAAAATAGAGAGCTAACAGGCAATACCCTTATAATACAACATTTGCCAGGCATATTTACAATTTACCTTCACCTCTCAAAATTAGGAACAAGTGAAAATAAAGTAGTTAATGCTGGCGAATATATTGGACACACCGGAAATACAGGCCTCTCAACAGGCCCCCATTTACACTTCGAAGCAAGAATTAATGGTATAGCAATAAACCCAGATTTCCTTTTAAATGGCATGCTTATTGACAAAAATAAAATAATAAATAATATTAAAAGAATAGAGTAAAAGGAGGTGATTTTTTGGTAACAGTCACTGTGGATAAAAATGAAAATCTTGAAAAAGCATTAAAACGTTTTAAAAGAATGATTGAAAAAGAAGCAATTATTCGCGAATGGAAGAGAAGAGAATACTATGAAAAGCCATCCACAATCCGCGTGAAAAAGGAAAAAGCTTTTAAACGAAAACAAGCAAAAAAAGTTAGAAAACTCAAACAAAAAACTAATAGATAATAGATAGCAAGAGATGTTCAAATGGATGTCTCTTTATTTTAAATTAATACCTCTCTTGGCTTTGATCCATTAACAGGGCCTACATACCCCATATCTTCCATAATTTCAATAATTCGAGCTGCTCTATTGTAACCTATCTTTAACCTTCTTTGCAGATAAGATGCTGATGCTTTTCTTGTAGCTTTAACAATCTCCAGAGCCTCATCAAACATTGGCTCATCAGAAGGCCCGAGAGCAACTAAATCTGGTTCTTTTACATTATCAATAAATATTTCATCATCAATATAATTTGGTTCTCCAAATTTTTTAACCTCTTCAACAAGTTTATAAACTTCTCTTTCCTTTAAAAATCCTCCCTGAATTCTTTGAGGGAAAGGATTTAAAGAACTAATATAAAGCATATCCCCTTTTCCTAAAAGCTTTTCAGCACCAGAAGATCCAAGAATTATTCTCGAATCCATAGAGCTGGCTACCATAAAAGAAATCCTTGAAGGAAAATTGGCTTTTATTACTCCTGTAATAACGTCAACTGAAGGTCTTTGAGTCGCAAGAACCAAATGAATCCCCACAGCTCTAGCCATTGCAGCAAGTCTAGAAATTAAATTTTCCAAATCTTTTCTTGCAGAAAGAATAAGATCTGCAAATTCATCAATAATTATTACAAGATATGGTAAAATCATTAGATTCAAATTCTCATCTTTTATTTTTTTATTATAAGAAGAAATATCTCTTACCAGTAAATTATCAAGAAGCACGTACCTTCTCTCCATTTCATCAAGACACCATCTAAGAGCTTCTAAGGCTCTCTTTACATCTGTAATAACTGGAGTTAATAAATGAGGAATATCATTAAAAAGTTTAAGCTCAACTATTTTGGGGTCTATCATAATTAATTTCACTTCATCTGGAGATTTTGAAAAAATAATTGAAGCAATTAAAGAATTCACACAAACCGATTTACCCGCCCCAGTTGCACCAGCTATTAATAGATGTGGAGAATTTACAAGGTCAAAAACAATATTTTCCCCACTAATCTCCTTTCCAAGAGCAAAAGGAATTCTAAAATCACCTTTGAATTCCTTGCTATCTATTATCTCTGAAATTAAAATAAACTCACGTTTTTTATTAGGAATTTCAATTCCTACAGCTTCTCTGCCAGGAATTGGAGCAATAATCCTCACCCTAATAGCTGCAAGCCTTAAAGCAATATTATCAGAAATGGAAGTAATCTTAGAAAGCTTAATTCCCTTATCCGGACGAACAGCATACATTGTCACAACAGGCCCTTTAATAATATCAATTAATTTAGCATTAATATTAAACTCTTTTAATGTCTCCTGGAGAATAATTGATTGCTTTTGAATTTCTTTCTCATATTCAACATCCTCTACATCATTTTTAACCTCTTTCTGGTCAAAAACTGAAATATTAATACTGTAAGAATCACTTTTTTTATTCAAAAATACATTTTCGTTATAAACATTAGAAATAGCAACTTGACTAATTATACCTTTAGTCCTTATCTCACCTGCCTTAACCTTTCCACTAATAATTAGCTTATTATCTTCAAGATTGTCCAAATATTTATACTCACAAGACTCATCAATTTCATCTGTATTTAAAACACTATCATTTGGGGTCTCCTTATTTGAGGAGCTTTCTTCTCTAGAACTTGAGTCTTCAAAAACAGTTTTAGCTAAATTAACATTGGAAGGTTTTTTATTGTTTCTTATAAAAGCACTAAATGACCATAAGGCTTGATATTCTTCATCATTAATAATATTCTTTTTCTCATCAAAAACTTGAGAATCTTTTACGTCCTCTACAGAATCTCCATAAACTTTAATATCTTTTTTTACATCTAATGAATTTGAAAAGGGAAAATAACTTAATATATTTTCAAACAAAATTTTAATCTTAAACGCTAAAAATTTAAAAGCATCTAAAATGAAATTAACATCTTTGAAAAAGACATAATTCAAGTAAATCCAAACAACAAATTCTAAAATTAAAAGAATAAAAATAAAAAAATTCCCCAATATTATACCAAAATTAATAAGAAATACATTAATAAGATAGGATTTTTCAACATTAGAATTAATTTTTATTAAAAATATTAAAGTAAAAAACAATATTACGGTATAATTCCAATTAAATATAAATCGTTTAGTAAATATATGTTTTTTATAAGCGTACCAATTAACAAGTGGATAAATTATTAAATAAAATGACAAGAATGAAAAAACATTAAGCAATATTTGTCCTATTAGATTGAAAACAAAAAATATAAATATATTGCTCAAAGGGGTCAATGCTACAAAAAGAGAAAAAGAAATAACCGAAAGCATAAAAAAAAACAAAAATTGAAAATATTGATAAAAATCTTTCATATTCTAAACAAAATAACAAACTGTAATTGAAAGTGCAAATAAATATATTGAAAAATAATATAGTTTTTTGTTATTAAGCATTTTAAAAAATAAATTTATTGAGAAAATACCAACAACAAAAGCAACCAACGCTCCTAAGTTTATTTCAAAAAAATTTAAAACCATAAAAATATCATAAAATTCTTTATGTTTTAATAAAATTGCTCCAAAAACTATTGGAATTAAAGACAAAAATGAAATTTCAAATGCACTTTTTCTATTAAATCCAAGAACCGTAGCAGAAAAAATTGTAATTCCGGAACGAGAAATTCCTGGAAACGCGCCTAAACCTTGCATAAGCCCCATAAAAATTCCTACCAACAAAATGTTATCTTTAAAATCAATTTTAAAAAATTTAAATTCTAGCATCAATATTAAAATCCCTGTTATAATAAAATTAATTAAAATAAAAGGTAATGTAAACATTCTCTCGTATTTTGAAATAAAAGTTCCAACAACCCCGGTCACAATAGTTATTATTAATATAAGTGATATTAATTTTAAATTCGTTAAATCAGATTTATTAGTTTTTCTTAAAGAAAATCTAATAAAAGTTGAAAAAAGTTCTGAAATCCTTTGGCGATAGTAAATAATAATCACTAAAACTGTTGCAAAATGTAAATAAATATCAAATATTATTGGAAGCTTTAAATGTATAAAATGTCTAAAAAGCAATAAGTGCCCCGAACTAGATACCGGTAAAAACTCTGTAATACCTTGAACAATACCCAAAATAATTGCATTTAAAATATTTATCATTAAATGCTCCAATACTAATTTTTGGGAAATTCGCCCATAATTTTAACTATTACCGAATCTATTCCCTTTTTTTCATACAAAGCGTCATAAAATACCGAATAAACTAATATTTTTTTAATATAATTTCTAGTCTGACTAAAAGGAATTGCCTCAATAAAAAGCTCTTTTGACAAATGTCCATAACTTTTTTCCCACTTCCTAACATTACCAATACCCCCATTGTAAGATGCAAGAGCCTTATAAAGGCTGCCAGTTGTAGATATTCTTTTTTTCAAATAATATGTCCCAATTATTATATTATCTTTTGGGGTCTTTAAATTATAATCAAAATACTTAAGTTCTTTAGAAATATCATTTGCTGTTGACGGCATAACCTGCATAAGTCCAACAGCACCTGGTCTTGAAACAGCATTTTTCTCAAAGCTGCTCTCAGCTTTTATTAAAGAAAATACAATACTAGTTTCAAGTCCACGCCTTTTAGCCCAATATTCTATCAAAGATCCATACAAATAAGGATAAAGCCTTTTATAGTCATCCACCATTAAAGCAGATTCATCTTGATTTACAAGATAATTAATCACAAGAGTTGCATCGTAATAATTTTCACTCTTTAAAAGTTCATCGTATACTTTTCGATAAAAATCGAGCGAAAATTTATATCCATTCCTAAAATCTTCAGAAATAAACTCTCTAACATAATGACAAAGATTAAATTTTAAAAACCCTTCCAAAAAAATCTCATAATCGGATTGTTCATATTTAACATCAAGCTCACGTGTAAAAAATTCATCAATATTTTGATCTAATAAATACCTGCTCATAAATGAAGAATAAGACCATTTATCATAATTAACAGCAGCATTTAAAAGACTCTTATATTCTCCGCTTACATTAGGTTTAATTAATTTGTGGTATATAAGCCTTGCATTAATAAAGGCAAGCTTAGACAAAATAGAATTAGAAATAACTTTTTGAGCATTAGAATAAAGCTTATAAAGGTTATTATAGTCTTCAAGCTGAATTGATTCTAAAATATATTCTTCTAAAATCTTAATAAAAGTAGAATTTTTTTTATCGCTCTCAGTATAAAATTTGGCTACGCTTTCGGCAAAATAATCTCTTGCACTTTTAGTAAAAATTAAATTACTAAAAGCTGTATTAAGCAAATCAATCCTATTAGTTTCATTATTAAGGTTCAAACCTTCAAGATACTCTTTTAAAATAAGAAGACCTAAATTATTTTTCCCCCTAAGATTTAGAATGCCTAAATAATAATTCTTATATTTGCTCCTTATTTTACTAAAAAATCTTAAAGCATTTGAAATTTTGCCAGAACTAATAAAAGCCTTATAAACATCGCTTAATACAATATTATTGTCGTAATAGTCATTTAAACCGTTTTTATTTAATATATTTATTGCACTATTAAAATTGCCATTCGCCACCTCATACTTAAACCTAACAAGATTTAAAAAATTTACACCAAAGTATTTAGACTTATTTTCAATAATAAAGTAATCATAAGCTCTTACATGTAAATAATTTGCAGGCAAATTCTCAAAAAGTTCATTAAAATAAATTTTTGACTCACTTACATTAGAAAGATTAAGATAAAGAGCTGCTTTTAACAAAATATTTTCATTTTCCTGATAATCAGAAAATTTCATCTTATCAAGCTTATTTAAAAGACTAAGTGCCTTATCGTTTTTCTTTTGCCAATAAAGACTTTTAAAGTATCCAAGAATAATGAATTTATTATTCTCGTATTTTTTATAAAGCCTCTCCCCAATCAATTCAGACTCAGAATAGTCTTTTATTGAGTTAAAATATTCAATAAGTTTAATTCCAGCAAACTGAGATGAAATATTATCCCCATTAGCTATAGCCTTTTTCATATACTCTACAAATTTCTCTTCAAAGCCTACTTTTTTAAACAAATACGCAACATATATATAAGAATTTGGATCTATATTGAAATGCTTATCAAAATTTTTTTTTGAATAATCAAAATTCCATAACCAATTTAAATTATTTAAATCAAACTCTCTTGAATGCACCTTAATAAAATCACTGCCTGAAATTTCTTTTTTCACAAAGCAAGAGAATAAACTTAAAAATAAAAAAAGAAAAAGAAAATTTTGCAATACACAAGAATTTCTATTAAACATATTGATCTTTTTCATATATATCAATTCTCTTTTTGCCACATTCAAAGTAATGTGAGACAAAATCTCTAGGTTTTAAAATTTTTGAAAAAACTAAAAATAAAGAAAAAAATATTAAAAGAAAAAGAGAAATAAGACTTAAATACAGCATAGGAGAATGGACTACTCCATCACTTGAATTTAATTTAAAATTGTTTCTCACCGCATCATTTTCAAAATCTTCTCTAAGATCTAGTTCAACATCTTCATCTAAAGTATCTATTAAATCTTTGTCGATATCTGCAATAATGTCTTCAACGCTTAAATCATGTAAATCTTCTTGTCCTGAAGAAAATTCTTCTAATTTTTGAGAGTCAAAATTATTAAGATTTAAAGACTCCTCATCAATATGATCAACTTTTTTACTTTCTAAATTAAACTCTTTAGGATCAACATAGCTATAGTCATTATTATCAAAACCTTCAAAATCTGAATCATTTAACTCAATTTTTTGATCTTCTTCGATTTTTAAATCTAAAGAATTAATAGTAGGCACGCTTAAATCAGGAACATCTTTTTTGACAAAATCATCTTTTTCTTCAAAATTTAAATCAAATTCAGAACCTAAATTTTCAACAGACAAATCATTGCCAATGCCACCTTTAAAATCATTTAAAAGGCTGCCCTTATTAGATCCTTTAAAAGTTTGATTAAAATCTACAAGGCTTAAATCAAACTTAGCTTTATCTTGAATTCCATCAGATTCACTATAAACATAAAGTATCTCATCCATAACCTTAAAATAAACATTGACACTTAAGCTTTCCTTTTTTAAATTATCTAAGAAAAAAGAACCAACTAAAAAAGAATCTGAAAAATCTTCATATTCACTAACATAAAAATTCAACCTAATACTAGTATCACCTGCAATCTTGCCTAATATTACTCTTTTAACAGAACTATCATCTAAATTTAAAACCGAATAGTACTCATTATTAGATAATTTTATCGCTAAAAACCCTTTCAAAAATTATAACCTCTTTGCTTTATTTTATTGAAACCAAACTTATATACTAATTATAGTTATTATTATTATAACTATAATATAATATAAATAATGTGATGTTCAACTTACAAATTACTTTTATTTTAAGTAAATAACTTTTATTAAAAGTAAATATGATGATGCAAATTAATGGGATATTTTTAATTTAGGAGCAATACGAGTGTTATCGCTATTTATAGTAATCTCTTCATTGACAGTATTTATTTTAGTATTTTTATTTTTTAAAATAGCATTAAAACTTACAATAGACAAAACTAAAGGAAAAATCAAAAAAGATGACGAGAGAACACGAAAATTAATCGAAAGAGCAATTTCTCTATTAAAAACAAATCCAAACGAAATAGGTGCCCTTGAAATTTTAAATAATTACTACTACAAAAATGAAGACTATGAGAATGGTATAAAATATGCAAAAAAATTATGTCAATTAATAGAAGACAACCCAATAAGCCAAGAAATAAACTCATTTAAAGCTTTTTTAAGCTATGGATTTTATAATCTTAAAAGAAATTTTAACAGAGAAGCCTTAGAATTTTTAAAAAAAGCTTACCTGATAAAAAAAACAGATGAGGATGCAAATTATTATCTTGGTATAGCATTCTTAAAAAACGAAATGTATAAAGAAGCTCTATACTATCTTACAAAAGTCTACAAGTTTAATAAAAATAATAAGGACATCCTAAAACACATAGGAATAACTTTATTTAATCTAGAAAGCTACAGAAAAGCTGCTGGAATATTTAATAATATAAAAAAACACATACAAGGCGATATTGATGCGCTTTTAGCATATGCTAAGTCTTTGTCAAAAATGAATCAAGATCATCTAGCACTAGAGATTGCCAACAAAATAAAACAAAAAGACGGAATGATTTATGAGGCTTTATTAATTACAACTGAGATTTATTCAAAAAATAAAGAATTAGAAAAATTAGAACAAAATATTAAAGAAATAATAAAAGTAAAACCTGACTTGCCTAAAAAAATTTTCCTTGAATTATTTTATAATCTTGGAGAACTCCAAATCTCTGTTGAAAATTATCAAAAAGCTACAGAAGCTTTTACTAAAGTTGAAGATATTGATCCAAATTACAAAAAAATTAAAGAAAAATTAGAATTTAGCAAAAGATTAAACGAAAATATAGCACTAAGAATATATTTGCGCAGTTCAAAAGAAAATTTTGTAAAAATAGCAAATGAAATCATTTTAAAACTATATTTAAATAAATTTCAAGTAAGAGATTCTAAAATAAACGAAATAACATCACAATTTATTGATATGAACTTTCACTTAGCTAACAATCAATGGGAAGAAAATTTAATAGTACGCTTTGTAAGAACTGAACAAGATACTTTTGGTGAATTATTCTTAAAAGATTTCATTTCAAAAATAAAAGAAAATAAAATAAAAGGGCTCTGTATTGCTCCATCAAAATTCTCTTTAAAGGCTAAACAAATGATTGAAGGAAGGCTTATTGATCTAGTAGAAGGCAAAAAACTAACTCAAATACTTAAAAAAATTAACATATCCAAATACACATGAAAAACACTATCTTAAATATTTCATAGGATTTTCGGTTTTGCCATTCTTAAAAATAGTAAAATGTAAATGATTGCCTGTACTATACCCAGTACTTCCCATATAGCCTATTATCGCTCCCCTTGAAACTTTTTTTCCAACTTTAACAGCAAAAGAATTTAAATGGGCATATAAAGTTTGAAATCCATTACTATGAGAAATAACAATATATTTCCCATACCCTCCCGCATTAAATCCCACAGTTACAACAATGCCCTCTCTTGCAGCTTTAATAGGGGTATTGGCTAAATTTGCAATATCTATTCCATTATGAAAGCTAATAACTCTTGTAAACGGATCTGGTCGATAACCATATCCTGAAGTAATAACGCCTTGTACAGGATAAATAAAAGTCTCTCCTAATACCTCTTTTAAAAAATCTTTAGGCAATCTTCCTCCCGGAATAAACAATTTTTGCCCTAAAAATAAAACTTCATTATCAAGATTATTAGAATCTAAAATATCCACCTTGGGAATATTATAGGCACTAGCTATAGATGAAATAGAGTCATTTTTTTTAACAACATAAACAATTCCTTTCATATTGGGAACTTTAATAACTGAATTTGGCTTAATATTTCTTACATCTTTAATTTCATTAAAGGAAATTAAAGTTTCACTAGTTATCTGATATCTAGCTGCAACATGAGAAAGCGTTTCTCCAGGCTTAATTTTATGATCAAATACCTTTAATACAAAATTTTTTTTAAATTCAGGAACATTCGTAGAAACATTAGATTCAAGCAAATAACTACTAATTTGCGCTACATCTTGGTCGCTATAATATAAAAATGTATCAATAAAATAATCTTTGGGCAAAGTGAGCTTATTTAAAAAAATATAAGAACCGTAGTAAGAAAAAATATTGATATGAAATATCAATATAAAAATAAAGATTATTGCATTAAGCTTAAAAACAAACTTATAATCGAATTTTACGCTAAAAATGTTGAAAAATTTCTCTCTCAAGCTCTTATAATAATATTTATATTCATAATGATTAATATTTTGTATTTTAAAATTATAGAAAAATAAAGAAACTTTTTTAAAAAAAAAATCAATTTTTTTAAAAAAGTTTCTAAACTTAAAAACTTTTTTTCTTCTTTTGCTAGCATTCCTAATATTAGCAAAATCTTTTAATTCAAAATTAACATTCTTTTTGTTATTGAATAAAAAATTTTTTTTACGTTTTTCTACCCTTTGTTTTTTTTTTGGTATAATCATAACATGCTTTTTCATTATACAATAGAAAATTGCATTTTAATGAAAGCATCGCTTAAAAGTTATGAGAATATTTAAAGCCCACAAATATGAACTAGCATCAATTTTAGCCGCTTCCTTATTTTTAATAATCTTAATAAAGTTGTTCTTATCATTTTACATAGTAAAAGGCGAATCAATGACCCCAACAATATTTGAAAAAAATTGGATTGTAAACCACAAATTTGCATATGGACTTAGGCTTAAAAAACAACAAAAATATCTTTTATTATGGAAAAATCCCAAAAAAAATGAAATAGTACTTATTAAAGATCCTATAACAAACAAAATTGCCATTAAAAAAATCTTTGCAATTCCAGGAGAGACATTTAAGCAAATAGAAAAAAATAAAATATGCATACATGGCTTAAACTTCAAAATAGATGAAAATATTTTAACAAAAAATACTAAAGAAATTCCTAATAATCACTATTTAGTCATAGGAGAAAATAAACAAATCTCATTAGACTCAAGAGATTACGGATTCATAAAAATTGATAATATATTGGGAAAAATAATTTATTACTTTTAAAGAAGTCTTATTCCTTTAAGCCTTTAATCAATAATACTTGTAAAGGTGTTTGAAAGACTTTCTTTTGCCACATTGTCAGATGAACTTGTAATTTTTATTTCAATAAAATTAGAAGAATTTGTCTCCAAATCTTTAGCATTAACACTTAAAATTCCACTTTCATTTAAAGTAAAAAGCACCTCTATTTTAGGAATTCCTTTTAAAGCTTTTTGAATATTACCAAAGGAAAACCTACCTATAGAATAATTTAAAGAAGCTTTTTTATATTCACCTTGGAGTATATGAATCTCAATTTCATCTTGATAATCATTGGTAGTCGTAAATAGTTTGCTTCTAGAAATTGGCAAAGCAGTATTTCTCTCTATTAAAGTAAAAAATTCATTATCTCTTATCTCAATGCCAAGAGAATAAGGAGTCACATCTTTAAACTTAATAACAGAGTCATTTCTAGAAAGACTAAAAGCATGAATACCTGCGCCAATAGCTACAACTTCATCTTGGTTTAAAGCATCTAAAATTGAAACAGAAGGAAAGGCTTCCTTTAAAACTTTTTCAATCAAAGGAATTCTTGTTGAACCACCAGAAAGTATAATTTTAGAAACACTATTAATATCAACTCCAGAATCAGCAATACATTCCATAGATAAGTGAATAGTTTTGTCAACATATTCACTTATCATTAAATTAAATTCATTCCTTTTAAGTCTATAATTTAAATGCTTACCATCAAGAAAAAGTAAAGTGATGTCAACCTCTTCCATGACAGATAAATTTTTTTTACCCTCTTCAATCCGTTCTCTTAACTGCTCAAGAAGAAAAATATCTTCTAAATTAAAATCGGGATATTCATTTTTAAAACTATCTAAAACATGTTTTTCGATAATTTTATTAAAATCATTACCTCCAAGTCGGCTTTGTCCTTTAACCGAAAGAACAGTATAAGTGTCGCCTTGCTTTTCCATAAGAGTTACATCAAAAGTTCCACCCCCAAGATCATAAATAAGAAAAATTCCATCAACTTGTCTTTCAAAAGCATAAGCAATAGCAGCTGCGGTTGGTTCATTAAGTATAGCCTTACAATTCAAACCAGCAAAATTTGCAGCTTCAACAACACCTCTCCTTTGAATTTCAGAAAAATATGCAGGAACTGTTATTACAGCATTTTCAATCTCTTCATCTAAAAATTTTTCAGCATTCCTTTTGACACTAGAGAGCAAATGTGCTGAAATATATTCTGCCCTATAAAATTCACCATCTACCTTATAAAAGGTATTAGAGCCTATATTGGTCTTAAAATCATAAAATGTTTTTTGGGGATTAACTAATATTTGATTTTTGGCGGCACTTCCAACAAGAATATCCTTATCTGAGAAAGAAACAATAGAAGGGGTCATTCGCTCACCCCTTTCATTTAATATTATCTTAGAACTAACATCAAAATACGATGCTACGGTATTTGTAGTTCCAAGATCAATACCTATCCATTTTTTCATGAATACCTCCCCTATGTATTGAAACAATTAACTCAACCTCACCTAGATCTAACTTAAACTTTTTAGCAATAGCTTCAAAAGACATGCCTTGTTCATGGAGTAAAATAATCTGATTGCGAACATTATAACTTTCTTTTATTATATTTTTTTCAATAGTAGGCATAGAATAATCCAAATTGCTTTTATAAATTCCATCACTCTTAGATCCAAAATTAGAAGAACTATTCCCAGGAATAGTACTGCCATTAAATCCCAACAATCTCTGATCAAGAATTTCAATTCTCTCATCAACCTCTTTAATGATTCTATTTAAACTTTCAATTTTTATTTCAATAATATTTATATTTCTATCCGTAGCCTGATTAATTTCAATAATTGTTTTATCTACCTCACTCTTAAACTTTTTAAGTATGCTATTAGATTTTATTTTCAAATTAACATACACATGAAAATATATAAAAATAAATATAATTAAAATAAGATAAAAAACAATAAACATACAAAAGACCTAAAACATTTTATCTCTTAATATTAACATTTTTACCAATTTTAGGATCTTCAAATTTACCAGAATACAAACTAAGCATTACCTTCTCTTCATTCTTATTTTTTTTAACTGGAAATGAAAGCAATAAATTATCTTCAACTTTACTAACTGCACATACATTAGCAACCTCAGAATCAGTATGAGAATCTCTTAAAAATCTAAATCTAGCATTTTGATTAATTTTTAATCTTTTATGCTTTTCTTCTTCGCTTAAAAACTGCCTAGCCTTATAAGACCCAACAACAGACATTTTAAAAACTTCAAATGTATCCATATCTTAATCCTTATATCAAAAATCATTCACCCAGATTTAAAAGGAATATAGGTCATAACTTTAATATAATTATCATCCTCTACAAAAGTAACATTGCTGTAATCTTTTGAAAGCTCATAAAAAGCATTTTTGATATAAAGCTTAACACCTGAGCAAGCTATATTTTCAACAGAAACTTTCCCCTCTATCTTAGTACTTTCAAGTTCATTTTGCAAATCAATTCGCTTAGCCTCTATCATTTTTATTTCCATTCTAAGAATTTTACTCTCATTCACAAATTCATTATAACTGTCAATCTTTAAGGATTTTTCTGCCTTATCTGTAATGAGTACAATATTCTTTTTTAAAGCAACAATATCTTTAGTTAAAACTTCTAATCGCTTTTCAATCTTTTCAAGATGATTGGTAAACCTAGTTAGCAAATCTTTAATTTCAGGATCATAGCCAACATCAATGCAAGTTTCACAACTTCTATCAGAGCCTATAGAATAAGCTCTAACCTCTTCTTTAGCATAAACATTAGAACCAACTATTTTTGATTTTTTGCCGATGCAAAGAACTCTCTTTTTAGAAGAAACTGAAGAATTCACAATGCCTCTTAAAACTTCAACTTCCCCACCACAATTTAAAGTAACATTTTCTAAAAACTTAGCTCTAATATTACCCCGTGCATAAATCTTAGAATCACCCTTACCATTCACACCACTATGAAAAATAATAGACCCATCCGTTTTTAAATTACACCGACCCACCAATCCCATCACTTCTATTCCACTTTTGGCCATAATATTGTATCCATCTAAAACACTGCCTTGAACAATAACCATTCCGTTATTTACTATATCTCCAGTAGCAGGTCCAACATCACCTTTGACTAAATAAATATTATAGACAGATATTACACCATCTGAAACAGACATATACCCATTACATTTTGCACGAATTTTATAACCATCTCTAAAAGTATTTTCCCCCAAAACAAAATTAATATCCTGCCCACTCTCTGATTTTAACACTTTGCCAAAAACGGTATAACCATCTACCCCTTTACCAAAAGGAATAATTCTAGCCAACTCTTCACCTTCAACAACATTTCTAAATCCTATGCTTGAAACCTCATACTCACCAAGCCTATTATTTTCATCAACAATAAAATCAATGTAAGAATCCTGACCCTTTACTGGCTCTAGTCCCTTTGCAAGTTCAATAGGCTCACCATAAACAGGATAATCCACAAATTTTGCTACTTTGTCCTTAAGTATTGCAATATCTATTACCCCATATTTTCTAAGAATATTAAAAATATCTTGTGAAAAAATTTCAGCTCCATTAATTCCAGGCGCAGTGAATTCAATGGTAACTGACATCGAATTTTCTGATATTTGAACCATCATTGTAACATTTTCAGAAGGGTCAGCCCCAAAATCAGCAATTTTTTCATAATATCCACTAGCATTCTCAACTATGCCTTTCACAATATCTTTGTCGAACTTTTCAATATTGCTATGTAATTCTAATTTGGAAAGAACATCTTGATACTTAATAGACATTCCTTGCCCCTTTGATGAGATAACTTTTAGGAATACACCTTTAGAAGATTTTCTGATAAAAAATTCACCATCCAATGAGATAATTTTTTCTTCTCCTGAATCATTTTTTGAATCAAGAGACACTTTTGGCTTGCTAGAAGAATTCCTGTAGGCAACTATTTTCCATTTTTTTCTTCCATATCCCAATATACCATTGCTACCTTTTAACAAAATCTCATAGTCTAATTCTTTATAAGGCACTGAAAGTTCTAAAGAAGCATCATTTAAAGCTTCTTCAAGAGTATCTGCCTCTATTTCCATCAAATCAACACAACTTTCTTTTTCTAAGTAAGCTCGCATTTTATCACAAAGTTCAGAAAAATTTATAGCCCTATCATCCATATTTATTCCTTCTTGCTCATTAAAGTTTTAATAGCATCTGCAACAACTTTTGGATCATTATCTTCAATAAATGACATTTTTTTATTTTTGCCACTCCCCTCTCTCATGTCCTCAGTATCAAATTTATATTTTTTGACCTCTTCTAGAAAATCAGCACTACTACTGATATTTTGAGAATTCTCATAAAGAGAATTTTTATTTTGAAAATCAAAATTCTCGTTTAAATCCTTATAAACTTTCTTATCATCTTGAAGTTTATTTTCCACATCGCTAGACAATTCTGTCGAAAAAAGATTTGATAGATATTTCTTATAAAGAAATTCAATCAAAAGCCCAATAATAAAAAAAAATACAAACTGGAAAAAAGATCTTAATAAGATTGTAAAAAATGGTAAGCCACAAAATAAACCTAAAACTGCTGAAATAAACAATGCTGATACACTAGCTAATAAAATATACTTTAATTCCCTACCTACAAACATAATGACCTACTATTCTACGCCAAAAAATCTTAATATGAAGCCTATAACACCTCTTCTTTTTCTGCTATCTAGAGAAACCTCCTCAAGAGTGGCAACAATAGAATCAAGACAATAACTAGCTTTGCTATTTGGATTTACCAAAACAAAAGGCTTTTGCTTAAAAACAGAATTTCTAATATTTTGATCCTCATAAATATACCCCAAATAATCAATATTTAAATTTAAAAATTGTCCTGAAATATCTATAACCTTTTTGGCAACCCCCTTAGCCTCACTCACATTAGCTACTCTATTAACAATAAGTCTTAAATTTTTCAAATTCTCCATCTTATAAGACAAAACCTTTATTATTCCATAAGCATCGGTAATCGAAGTAGGCTCTGGAGTAGTAACAATAACAACATCGTCACTGGAAAGCAAAAACGAAATAACTTGCCTTGAAATCCCGGCACTAGTATCTATTACAACTATATCATATTCATATATTTTTAATAATTCTTTTATAAATTTATTAACATCAACATCAGATAGATCTAAAAGCTCCATTGTACCAGAAGCACCGGCTAAAAGATCAATATTGTATTCTGTCTTTGTTATTACCTCCCTAATATCACGACTTTGAGCAATCATATGATATATACTATACTTAGGAATAACTCCAAGCAAAATATTAACATTGGCCATTCCAATGTCAGCATCAAGTATTAATACCTTTTTACCAAGCTCAGAATATTTAAGAGCAAGCCCAATCGCAATATTGCTTTTACCAACACCGCCTTTGCCACTACTAACAGCAATAAATCTTGTTTTACTATTTTGAACTTTCTCATCAATTGAAAAATTAAATTTACCATTTAATCTCATCATATCTCTTAAACTTTGAGCTTGATCTTCCATTATAACTTTCCTTAATAATAAGATTTACTTTTTATCTTCTTAATAAACTCTGCATCATCGCTTATTCTGTAGCCATTTATTCTTCTAATAAAAGTAAGTGGTTCTGCAACACTAATATTATGAGGAACAATTTGCCCATCCGTAACATAAGAAACTACTTTCTTCATTTCATAAATCAAACTTATTAAATTTCCAACGCAAGTGGTTTCATCCACTTTGGTAAAAATTACAGTTTTATAATTAAAAGGAGAGAATTGGTGAAATATTTCTTTAACATCTGATGTTTTTGTAGTAGAACTCACAGCTAAATGAAATTCGGCATCTCTTCCACAAGCATTAAGAAGCTCCTTCATCTCAGCAAGCTTCATAAAATCTTTAGGACTTTTGCCAATTGTATCAACAAGTATAAGATCGAAATCCTTTGAATCAGTAATTTCATCTTTTAAATCTTTAAAAGACTCAATTGCTCTAACCGGAATCCCCATAATATCACCATAAGTTTGAATTTGTTTTTTAGCTCCAATACGGTAATTATCAATAGTAATAATCTTAATATTCAAACTCTTCGATTCTCCATTAATACCATAAATTGCTGCAAGTTTTGCAATTGTGGTAGTCTTTCCAACACCTGTTGGACCAACTAAAATAAAAACTCTTTTCTTAAGATCATCAATAATAGATCCTGAGCATTTAATTGTCTTTGCAATATACAAGACAACATCCTCTCTAACTCTCTCATAATCATCAAGATCTGACAAACTGAATTCTCTCTTAATAAACTCATTAATGTCTTTAATATAGTTTTCAGAAAAATCATTTTCTCTTAAAATATCTTCAATTTTTGTAATTGTTGGATGATTAATATTTTCTTTTTTGTGAGCAAGTTCTGTTTTAAGAGACTTAACTTCTTTGAGCACATCTTCGATTGAAGAATTTTCTTCTCTTTTAATGCTTTGAAGAATCTTTCGCTTTTCATCTTCAACATTAATCTGTTGATTCCCAATGTCATACCTAACATAACCTGAAACTTCAACCCAATCTTTGCTAAACAAGCCTAAAATTCCCCCATGAGGAATGGTTTTATAGGTCATAACCCTAGCATTCTTGCCATATTTTTTCTTAATTATTTCTATAACTTCATTATAAGTTGGACCTTTTTCTGTAAAATACTGAACCATAATACTATTCTTCAACCTCTACTGTTTTAAGAACATTAACTTTAATATTTTGGGGAACCTCTAAAACAGACATAACAACAAGATCTGGAATCTCTCTGCTTGTTATCACTTTTATTATAGGTCTTGACGATTCGCTTGAGAGAACAACTGGATAAAACCCCTCCGATTGAACCTCGTTTACAATTTTGAAAAGTTCATAAATAAATTTAGCTTTCAAATTAGGATCAATTGAACTTATAAGATCGTGATTGGATTCTACACGAGAATCAATTATTATTTGCTCAAAATCAGGACTTAAAGTTATTACATTAAGCTCAGAATTTAAGTCTAAATACCCACTAGTTATTTGCCTTCCAACTGATTGTCTACATTTTTCAATCAAGAAAAATATATCCTTAGTAATACTTGTAAAATCTGCAATTGTTTCAAAAATTGTAACCAAATTGCGAATTGAAACTTGCTCTTTTAAAAGCCCTTGTAAAACCCTTTGAATCTCACCAACTGAAAAATTCTTAAGAACCTCTTCAACAATAGCCCCATAATCTTTCTTGAAAACATCAAGAGTATTTTGAACATCTTGACGAGTCAAAATTTCGTAAGAATGTCTTTTAATAAGTTCTGTCATATGAGTAGCAATAATTGAGGGGGGATCTACAACAGTATATCCTAATTTTTCAGCAGTTTCTCGCCCATCATCATCTACCCAAAGAGAGGGAAGTCCAAATGAAGGGTCTTTAACAAGATCTCCATCTATTCCAGAATCAATTCCAATATTTACCACTAAAAATTTACCAAGTTTAATCTCGCCTTGCCCAACTTCAACTCCTCTTAGTTTAAAAGAATAAGCATTGGGCTGAAGCCGCATATTGTCAACTATTCTAATCTTAGGCACAACTATTCCAAACTCAAATGCAATCTCGCGCCTTATCTTAACAATACGATCAAGCAGTTCAGACGTTTTTGTATCATCAACTATTGGAACAAGATTATATCCAATCTCAAGAGCTAGTGGATCAAGAGGAACAACAGGCGCAACATCTTTATCTGAATAAATTGAAGCTTGCTCTTCTTCCAGCTTCATTTTTTCAGCAATTTCTTCTTTACGCTTTATTCCTGAAAGAGAATAAGCTAAAAATGCAATTAGCAAGCTTAAAAAAATAAGAATTAGGGTTGGAAATCCAGGAAGAAAAGCTAAAAAAAACAAAAACCCAGAAACAATCCAATAAATTCCCAAATGATTTGTGAATTGCTCAAAAATCTCACCGCCAAAACTATTTTTTGAAATCGACCTAGTAACAATCAAACCTGTAGCCGTTGAAATTAAAAGGGCCGGCAATTGAGACACAAGCCCATCACCAACCGTCAATGCCACATAATTATTAAGAGCTTCGTTAAAATTAAGACCTTGCAAAGTTATTCCTACCAACAAACCGCCAAGAATATTTATAAGGGTTATTAAAAATCCAACCTTAACATTTCCCGATACAAATTTAGAAGCTCCATCCATTGCGCCATAAAAATTGACTTCGGATTGTAAATCATTTTTTTGCCTTGTAGCCTCTTCTTCTGTTAAATTTCCAGAACTGTATGCAGAATCAATGGCCATTTGTTTACCAGGAAGCGCATCAAGAGCAAACCGAGCTGCAACTTCAGCTACCCTTGTTGCTCCTTTAGTAATTACAATAAATTGAACAGCAATGATTATTATAAATATTATAAATCCAATAACAAGTCCTTGAATTCCAGAACTACCTACAACAAATGTACCAAATGTTCTTATCATTTGCCCATCAAAATTTATACCTTTAGTTAAAATTAATCTAGTAGAAGAAATATTAAGAACAAGTCCAAAAATAGTCATCACAAGTAATAAAGTGGGAAAAACAGAGAAATCTAGAGACCTCTTAGAATAAAGAACAATTAAAATAATTAAAAGACTTATTACTAAATTAATTGTAATCAAAACATCTAAAATAACCGCAGGAAGGGGTAATATAAACCCAGCAACAATAAATATTAAACCAACCGAAATTATTAAATCAGACTTATTATTAAGTCCTAAATATCCTAATATAGAATTTTTTGTAGCATCCAACAATAGAACCTCTAATTAAACTTTTTAGTAATAGAATATACTCTCACAAGAATTTTTGAAACAACCTCCCAATATTCTCTTGGAATTTCTTCGTTAACCTTAACATTAGCATAAAGTGCTCTTGCAAGCAGCTTATTTTCCATTAAAGGAATATTATTTTCTCTTGCTATTTTTTTAATTGTGAGAGCCATTTCATCCTGACCTTTTGCAAGCACCCTTGGAGCTATCATTGTTTCGCTATCCCACTTAATAGCAACTGCAAAATGCTCTGGATTTGTAATTACTACATCTGCTTGAGGAACAGCTACTCTTAAATTTGTACTTAAAACAACCCTCATTCTCTCTTTTATTCTAGATCGAAGCAAAGGATCACCCTCCATTTCCTTTCTCTCTTGCTTCACCTCTTCTTTTGTCATTTTCAAACTCTCAATGTACTGAGATCTTTGAAACAAATAATCAAACACCCCAACAATTGCCAAAAACATTACTGAGAAAAAACATATCTTATAGGCAAGCACCAACACAATAGAAATCCCAGACTGAAGTGTGTACTCTGAAAGCTTAGAAATTTTGCCTATATTGTTTTCTATAATAAAATAATATATCAAGCATATTATAACAACTTTTAACAAACTTTTAAACAAATTGAAAAAAGCCCCTGCTGAAAAAAAAGAATTTTTTGCCCACCTGGAAAAATTAAAACTAACTTTATCCCACCTTGGCTCCAAAGATTTAAAAGTAATAAAAAAGCCCACTTGAATAATATTAACAAAAAAATTAACAGCTAAGGATGCAAAAAAAAATAAAACGACATACCCCATAATAGATCTAATATATGCAAAACCCATAGCATAAACACTCATCTTCATAACTTCAGGAAGTTTGCTAGCTTGTTCTTTAAAAACAGCTGCTAAATCTAAAGCAAAATACGAAAGCATGAAAAAAAACAATGCAAATAACAACAAAAGACTAATAGCAGTGTTAATTTCAGTAGACTTTAATACCCGTCCTTCTTCTCTTGCTTTTTGCTTTTTCTGATCAGTGGGTAATTCGGTTCTTCCCTCATCATCTGCAGAAAAAAAATCAAGGGGAATATACCAACTTTTAATCAAAAGTTCATCTTTTATCATTATTTTAAAACTCTAGAAAACAATTTTATAAAACTACCAAGAGAATCTAAAGAAAGTTCAATCACTCTTTTTGAAGATATTGCTAAACTTGGAAATCCAATATACAAAATTAACAACCCTAAAAATAACGAAGTTGAAAAACTAATTATTAATAAATTAATCTGAGGCGATGATTTTGAAAGTATTCCTAATACTAGATAAAAAAGTAAGAGCAAAGCCAATATTGGAAACGAAATTAATAAAGCTTTTTCAAAAAGAAATCCAAAAGACATAAGTAAAAGCTTGACAAATTCTGAATTTCTCATATTGACTAAATGTTCAACCCTAATGTTCAAAACAGAATCATGTATGCCAACCACAAAAAACCGAAGTAAAAAATCGCTTGATAAGAATAAAAGCAAAAATAAATAAGCAAAAATTTGCGAAATAATCATACTATCTTCTTCTGAAAAAACATCAAAAATATTTGCATAAGCAAGCCCAATTTGATTAGAAAAGAAAAATCCGACTAAATGAAAAACATTAAAAATTATGCTAACAAAAAATGCCTGAATAAGGCCTAAAATGGCTTCTCCTGACAAAATTAACACAAAAGAAAACATATTGTCTAAAGGATAAATAATTTTAATCTTTTCAACAATAATTACAGAGAGAATCAAAGAAAAGAAAAAATTAAAATATCCGATTTTTATTGTTGAAAAAAATGGAGAAAATTTTAAAAACATAAAAATTCTGACCAACACTGGTAAAATTGTAAAAGATTTTAAAACTAAAAAATTCAAATTCAAAATTTCATCCAAATAATAAAATTTTAAGTCATAAATTAAACATTTTGCAATTGATTGAAAATCATATAGGTAAACTGCATAAGCTTATTCAAAATCCAAGGACCAAAAATCACAACAGTTAAAAGTATAACAATAATCTTTGGAATAAAACTTAAAGTTTGATCTTGAATTGAAGTAATAGCTTGAAAAATTGAAATCAAAAGACCAACTATAAGAGCTATAATCAACATTGGAGCTGATAAAATAATAATGTTTTCAATAGAAATTCTAATTAAATAAAGAATGTGTCCTGCAGTCATATTAACCTTACATAAAACTTTTAATAAGACCACTAGTAATTAAAGTCCAACCATCTACCATTACAAAAAGAATCAGCTTAAAAGGCAAAGATATCATTACAGGGGGCAACATTATCATACCCATGGCCATTAAAACAGAAGCAACAATAATGTCTAAAACTATAAAAGGCAAAAATATTAAAATTCCCATCTTGAAAGCCACTTTAAGCTCGTGCAAAATAAAAGCTGCAATTAAAACATGTGTTGGCACTTCGCTAAAATTTTTTGGTCGATCATAACTACTAATGCTCATAAATAATCTAATCTCTTCATGACGCCCATCAGACATCTGCTTATACATAAAAATTCTAAGAGGAGCAATTCCTTTATTATAAAATTCATCAAAATTTATTTTTGACTCTTTAAGAGGCAAATAAGCTTGTTTATATATAACATTAAAGGTTGGCCACATAGTAAAAATAGTTAAAAATAAAGCCAATCCCATTACTATCTGAGTAGGAGGAGATTGCTGAAGAGATAAAGCACGCCTAATAAAATCCAAAACTATGGATATTCGCAAAAATGAAGTCATTAAAACTAAAAATGCTGGAGAAAGAGTAATAATGGTTAATAGAATCAAAAGCTGCAAAGAAAAAGCTATTTCTGAACCACCAATATTTTCAAAATTTAAAAATGGAAAATTAAGACCATTGGTGGCTTGCAAAGATTTTGTTTGAGCAAAAGATACACTTGTTACACCAAAAAATAAAAAAAAATTAAAACACTTTCTCAAAATAAACCCTCTAAAATTTTTTTAATCTATCTTGTTTATCCTTAAGTGAAGTCTCAATTTTCTTCTCAAGTTTAACATAATCATTCCTAGAAAAAGGAATCTCTTCTTTTTTGAGCAACATTTTCTTAAAGATAGATTTAAAAGAATCTTTCTTGGCAGAATTATTAATTTTGCTAAGCCTAAGTTTTAAATCTTCTAATTCTTCCTCAGATTTAACCTCTTTGAGCAAAATAGAAGAATTACTGGAAACTAAAAATATGTAAACATTGTCTAATATATTTATAATTCTTATTGAATTTTTAACATCTATCTCGTAAAAAACAAGCTCCTTAATCAAATTGGAATTTTGTTCATATTTGCTTTTTTTTGAATAAAAAATCAACTTCTTAAATAAGAAAAAGATAAAAAAAGCAATAAGTAAAAATAAAACTATCTTAACCAAATCTGAAATATTAAAAAGAGAGACCGGTTGAGCACTGGCATTGTTAGCAAGATTTGCCTTATCCTCTTCAAAGATTGGCAAGTTAGATTCATTTTCTAAATCAGTAGATACTGAATTTATTTGCTCTTGTGAATTAGCATATGTAAAAAAATTAGAAAACGCTAAAAAAACTAAAAATAAAAATTTATTATTCATTTTTAGTTTTAATTATCTCAGTAATTCTAACTCCAAAATTTTCATCAATTACAACTACTTCTCCCCTGGCAACTATTTTACCGTTTACTAAAATATCTACAGGCTCACCGGCAAGTTTATCAAGAGTAATAATCGTGCCCTCAGACATACCAAGTATATCTTTTATTTTGCGCTCTGTTCTTCCAAGTTCTACAGTAAGCTGCATAGAAACATCCATTAAAAGTCCAAAATTACTAGGGTCAACTCCTTCTGGCAAAGTATCAATTAAATCGGGAAGCTTAACCCCTTTTATTTCTGGCTTTTCTGCATTATCACTTTTTTCATCTACACTCATAATTTTAACCTCTTAATAATTAAGTTATAATAAAAAAATAACTATCACTCAACCTCTTCTGTAAGCTCTTTTAATAAATCAAAACCTTTTATATCTCCAATTTTTTCTGTAATTTGTACTGAAACTTTATTCCCCATTAAACCCATTCTACATTTAAATTTTTCTTTAGTGCCAACCTTCAAAGTTAAATCTTTATTTATTAGAGAAGATTCAAGATTTAAAACATCACCTTTGTCAAGTGATAAAATTTCCCTTACTTTAAGCTTAACTTCTCCTATTTCTGCCACCAAAGGCATCGCTGTATTTTCCAACTTTTCACGCAAAGCATCAAGATTCTCACTAGTGGTTCCAACTCCAATCAAAGAATGCCAATATCTTGTTGATAATTTTGAAACAATAGGTTCTATAGTAATATAAGGTAAACAAAAATTCATAAGCCCTTCTACTTTTCCTATTTTAACCTCAAGAGTTACTAAAATAATCATTTCTGTAGGAGGAACTATTTGAGCAAACTGTGGATTGACCTCAATATGCCCAAATCTTGGCCTTAGATCAACTACTTGAGACCAAGCCTCTCTCATATTAGCAAGTATACGAATAATAACACTTTCCATTACAGACTGCTCTATTTCTGTCAAATCTCTACTTTTATCTTTAATCGTATCTCCATCTCCCCCAAAAAGTCTATCTACTATAGCAAATGCTATGGTTGGATCAACTTCAAAAATAGCAGATCCTTTAAGAGGATCCATGTTAATTATTGCTAAAGTTGTAGGGTTTGGTATTGACCTAATAAACTCTTCATAGGTTAATTGGTCAACTGAAGCCACATGAACATGAACCATTTTTCTCAAAAGAGCAGAAAGTGAGGTTGTAGTATACCTAGCAAATGCCTCATGAAAACTTGAAACTGTTCTGACCTGCTCTTTTGAAAATTTATCTGGCCTTTTAAAATCATACACCTTAACTTTTTGCTTTTTGCCTGTAGGACTAGATATAACATTAGAAAGAGATTCATCTAAAGATAAACTTTCAGATGAGTTGATAGACTCTAAAAGACTATCTATATCGTCCTGAGATAAAGCTCCTGGATTGTTTGCCATTTAAAATTCCTTTAAATTTATTACATATCAAAAATATCAATTTGGGTTAATGCTATTTCTTTTATTTCTCCATTTCTAAGAATACTATTAATTCTTGCCTTGATTTCTGCTTTTATTTGACTTTCATTCTTTATTTCTTGACCAGTTCTTTGGCTAAAATATTCTCTAATAATATCTTTTAATCGCACTTTTTGTCTTCCAAGTTCATTAAGAATATTAACATTATTCTCCGCATACCCTAAAGCAAGTTTTACAACAAAAGTTTTTGGAGGAACATCTAAAGTATTGCCTCTAATCTCATCTATGCTTTCATACCATATAAGCATAGGCGGCTTTCCTAAGTATTCATTAGAAAAAACTGGAAAATCACTAGGAGCCCCACTTTGGCTTACTACCATTTTAGATACAAAATAAGAAACAATTATCATTATCGCAACAGTAAATATTCCTATTGCAAGTATCTGTAAAATTTTTATTATAATATCAGGCAATAAACCACCTTTTCTACCAACATTGGAATCCCCCATATCTAAATTTTCATCGTCCTTATTTGGCATAATAAAATTCCTCCTATTAATTTCTTCTTTACAGTTACAAAGAATTATTACTGCTTAATTTCCTTAGGAAAACTTAAAGATGCATCCGTAGTAATTAATATATCAATTCTTCTATTATAAGCTCTGCCCTCAGGAGTATCATCTGTTGCAATCGGTCTGCTTCCACCAAAACCAGATACTTCAAACTTATTTTCAATGCTCTTAACATTAGATTGATCTAAATAGTTTAAAATATGTTCTAGCATATTAACAGATCTTGCAACTGAAAGCTCCCAATTGTTTTTCCAAGGCCCGTTTACATCAGTATCAATATTATCTGTATGCCCTTCTATTTTAAAATTATAACCTCTGGAACTTAAAACCCCAATAAAAGATGCTATTTTTTGAATAGAATCTCTATTGTCTTCAAGCTTAACATCTGCACTAGCAGAATCAAAAAATGCATCTGCCGCAAGAGATATCACAATACCTCTCTCTTCCTGTCTAACTATAATATTTTTAGACTGGATTTTCTCAATAAATTCAATCATAGATTTATTTTTAGCGGTCTGAGATGCTTGTTTATTGCGAACAGTAGAAGGCAAAGACATAAAACTATTACTCAAATAAGATAATTTATTAAAATCTAAAGCTTTACCACCTTTAAAAAATCCTGCACCCGTGAAAGAAGCAGACATTATCCTTATTACATTTTCTTGAAAAATAATATCATTTAATGAAAACATTGTAACAAAAAATACAAGCAGTAAAGTAACCATGTCTCCATAAGTCAACATATAATCTGGAGCTCCTTCGTCGCATTTTAAAGGTTTTTTAGTTCGCAAAGCCATTATTCACCCCCAATACTACTACTAAGATGACTTCGATCTTTAGGGGTTAAAAACGTCATCAATTTTTGCTCTAAAATTCTAGGATTATCTCCAGACTGAATTGATAAAACACCCTCAATTATCATTGTCTTTACTGCAGCTTCCTCAGAATCAATTTTTTCCAGCTTAAGTTGGACAGGAATAAACATTAAATTTGCCATTATAGTTCCATAAAGAGTTGTAATAAGGGCAACAGCCATAGAAGAACCAAGCGCAGACTTGTCCTCTAGATTACCAAGAAGAGCTACAAGTCCAATAAGAGTACCCGTCATACCAAAAGCCGGAGCAAGTTTTGCCCAAGTTTTAAAAAGATCTGAACCAACTTTATGCCTTTCTTGCATTTGATCAAGCTCCAAATAAAGCATCGTTCTAATCACTTCGGGATCTGCACCATCAACAACAAGCCTCATTCCTGACTTAAAAAATGGATCATTAATTTGTTCAAGCTCATCATCAAGAGATAAAAGACCTTCTTTTCTAGCCTTTTCTGAAAGCTCTACTAATATTTTTATAATAGAAATCTTAGCGTGAGAATTTCTCCTAAAGAAAAATCCTAAATATGTTGGAATTTTTTTTACAGCAATAACTTCTGAAGAAGCCATAAGAGCAGAAAAAGATCCAACAACAGTAATAAAAACAGAACTTAAATCCCAAAAAACACCAAGTCCTGTAGGAGTAAATGCCATGGAAATTAAAATAGCTCCAAATCCAACTCCCCACCCAATTATACTAGCTAAATTCATAATTCAATGCCCCCATTTCCTTCTCCTACAATTTTTTCAAAAGAAGCAACTTCTTTCCTATACAACTTAATCCTATTGATCACCTCTTCAACTTTTTCTTTTACAATTAACTTCTTGCCATTCATAAGAAGAATTGTAGTATCAGGATTAGCTTCAATACTTTCAATATGACAAGGATTTAAATAATATCCATCACCATTAAGCTTTGTTACAAAAATCATATGTTAAAAACAATTTAAACTTAATTTTTCAATCTTACAAGTTCTTGCAATAATTGATCAGAAGTAGTAATGGTCTTAGCATTTGCCTGAAATCCTCTTTGAGTCACAATCATATCTGTAAACTGCTCTGCAAGATCAACATTAGCCATTTCTAAAACACCAGATCTAATATCACCAAGTCCAGCAAGTCCGGTCTCACCTATTCTCGCTTGACCTGAATTACTTGTTTCTACAAAATTAGTATCGCCTGATTTTGCAAGTCCTCCAGGATTCATAAAAGAAGCAAGAGCAATCTTGCCAAGATCTCGCCTTATGCCATTTGAATAAATGCCAACTATGATACCATTTTGATCAATTTCATAATTTTCCATATATCCCATGCCATATCCATCTTGAATAATAGCCTTTGTGCTACTAGCATCAGCAAACTGAGTGATTGAATCAGTATAGCTTCCAACTGTTCCCAATTTCAAATTTACAGTTTGCTGTTCACCAACTTCACCTACATTTGCACCTAAAACATTAAATGTTATAGGGATTTGAAGAACATCTCCTTTTTGACTTGGCTGCCCATTTAAAGACGCTAATGCTCCTTCATTGTCAAACCCAAGTGTGAAATTTGAATTTTGCTCACCATTTATTAACACTGTTGCATTCCATAAATTGGGAGTATTTGGATCCTTTACAACCCTAAGCTCAAGAACACTAACATTTCCAAAGCTGTCATACAATGACTTATTTACAACCCAAGTTCCACGTGCAATATCTGCCGAACTTGCACCTTCTTGAATTACAGGCAATCTCTTATCAAGATTACAAGCAAAAGTAACGTTTTTAGTAGATTTTGCTCCCTCTTTATCTCCGATTGGAATTATTAAATCCTCAATATCAGAAGCTGTATTTATAACTTTTTCCCCTTCTAAATCTCTTGCCATCCAGCCTTGAATTCGCATTCCATTTGCAGGATTTACAAGATGTCGATCAGAATCCACATCAAAAGCACCAGCTCTTGTATAAAACAAATTTCCACCTTCTTTTAAAATAAAAAACCCATTACCACTAACTCCAAGATCAGATGCTTTTTGAGTACTTTGAAAAGCTCCTTGGGTATGAATAGTATCAATTGCAGCAACATTCATTCCTAATCCAACTTGCTTAGGATTAGTACCACCACGAACATCGGTAGGACGAGAGGCTCCCGAAATAGACTGTGATATCATATCCTGAAAATTTACTCTTCCTTTTTTAAAACCAATTGTATTTACATTCGCAATGTTATTACCAACAACATCCATTCTTGTTTGATGATTCTGAAGCCCAGAAACACCAGAATATAAAGACCTCATCATATAATTACTCCTCCAATCCTACCGATAATATGTTTTTATATACATAATAATTACCATTAACCATAATTTGAGGTATTGCGCCTGTCTTAATGCTTGTGACACGGCCTTCAACAATCTCCCCATCACCATGCTGAAATTTAATTACTTTGCCTAATAAATCCAAATCTTTTCTTATTTCTAAAGAAGATGAAAGTTTTTCAAATGACTTGCTCATATTGGCCATTTGCTCAAGAGCCGAAAATTGTGCCATTTGAGCAATAAATTCTTTATCTTTCATTGGATTTGTAGGGTCTTGATATCTAAGTTGAGTAATGAGTAACTTTAAAAAATCATCCTTACCAAGATTAACCTTATTAGATACATTATCAACCTTAAAATCTGATTCTTTTTTAATTTTACTACTAATGGTTAAATTAGAAATATTTTCAATGCCATTTATTTTACTCATTTAACTCCACCTTCTAAATAATTAAATTAACATTTTTATCTAAATCGTAAGAAAATTCAACTTCTTCTTCAATTTTAAAAAATTTATTGTAACCAAACTGGAAATTTTGATCCTTAAAGTCATCTTTAAAATTTTTAGAAAAAGAATTCAAATTTTCACCTGCAAGAAAAAGATCTAAGCTAGCATTAAAACCACTCTCACCAAGCATTTTATTTAATGAATGCATATTTTGGTCAAAAAGCATTTTAACATTTTGATTGTCTACCACAATCTTTCCCAATAAATTATTATTAGAATCAAGGTTTAAATTAATTCGTATACTACCAAGCTCTTTGGGCTTTAAAACCAACTTAATCTCTCCTGTATTATTCGATTTTAACACAATTTTAGCTTTATCCACAATATTTTTATTAATCTTAAGATTCCACTCTGGCTTTAAGCTGCTGACAAAATCAAAACTATCAAACTCTTTAGAGCTTTTCACATTATAATCAACAAATTCTTCAACAAAGCCCTTTAAAGAGTTGTCTGATATTTCTTTAACTTTATACCTACCAACAAAATTTTGACCATCAATTGCATTTAAGTTAAATTTTGAAAAACCTAAATCATTGTGATCACCATCATTCTTCTTGAAATTTTTAACATCAATGTTAATAACATTTTTTTCTTCCTTTTCATTATTCAAGCTTATCTGATTATAATAATCATCAATCAAGGCAGTTAAAAAATCAAAACCTAAAAAAGAACTTAAATCATTAAAAGCCAAACAGAGTCTTTCAATTTTTTCAAAAAATTTTTCTTTGCTTAGAAAATCAAAATTATCAAAATTAAATGATAAATTTTCTTTAATATTTAAACCTTCAAAATCTAAAAAAATATTCATTCTAGCAATCAAAGATTTCAAATCAGAAACAAAAGCCTCATTCTCAAGTTTTTTTAAAAAAAAGGATTTATTTAAAGGCGATTTTTTTAAATTTTTAGCAATAAGCCCATTATCTTTAAAAAAATTTAAGAAATCAAATACCATTAATTTTGCTTTGGCTAACTTTTTAGATTCAAAAGACATAATTTTTAAAAAAGAACCCATATTCTCTCTAGATTCCGCTTTAGAAACATTTAAATTTAATCCTTTAATTGTATTTAAGAGATTAAATTTGTTGTTATAAGCTTTACTTAAATTTAATAAATTACTCATATAATAACTACTCCAATGAACTAACAGACATTTTTCTAATCAATATAGCAGCTTTTTTAGAATCCATAAGAGACAACCAATAAGGAACAATTGATAGACGGCCTTCCCTTCTAGAAAGCTCTTCAATTTTTCGCATATAAGATATTGCAAGCTCAGGATTCAAATCTTCAAGTCGCTTAACAGCATCTTCTGGCGGCATATTCATTAAATATACAGCTGTTTGTAAAATATTTGCTTCCTCGTCATTATACTTATTTATAATGTCATCTATTACCTTTTGTTTTAAATCTAAATCTTTCTGCTTTTGCTTAAGCTCAAATTCAAGCTTATTCAAACTGTCTTCTTTTAGCTTTAGATCTTCTTTAAGCTTTTCAATCTGCTGATTTTTAATATCAATAGCCTCTCTTTCCTTCACAAGTCTAGCTTCATCAAGAATTATATTAGAATTATGACTAGAAACCAGAGAAGTTTCTCCTAAAAACTTAGTTCTTACAAAATCAGGGAAATACCTTTTGGTATTATACATTCCAAGAAAATCAACAAATAACAAAATAAATAAAAATAAAATAACAATTAAAAATAACAAAAAAAATGCCCTAAAAAAGAACGATAAAAAATTATTCACTTTCAATCCTCAGATCTTGACAAACTTTATAATTTACATACTCATCTAGCAATAAGCTTTCCTTCTTTTCTCTATTTTTAATTATAGAATTATTTAAAGTTTTTATTAATATTTTAATCTTTTTTTCTTCCCTATATTTATCTACATAAATATCATAACACTCATTATAATGCTTTCTAAGTTCTCCAAGAATTTTAAAATTTTGTTTTTTTTTATAATTTAAACAGTCTATATAACCTCTTATGGAAAGATCATCAAAACTATTTAAGCTTTTTAAAAGATTAGGAATCTCATCTGAAAACTGATTTATTTTTGAAATTTTCTTATTTATATTCATTAAATTTCTCTCACTTAACTTTCGATAATAGGTTCTAATGGTTAATATTCTATTAAGCTTTTGTTTTCTAAAGTTTAAATCATTCAAGATAATATTTTCCTTATTTCGTCTTCTAAATTTTCAAAATCAAATGTTTCATTTATTCCTTGAGAAATAAAATCAATAATCTTGGGATACTTGGAAATTGCAAAATCAACATCCTTATTAGATCCTTTAAGATAAATCCCTGTTCTAATAAGATCTTCATAATCTTTATAAACAGACAATAAATTTCTAGCTTTCATTATTAATTTTTGTTTTTCCAAACTCATTATTCTATGAATAGATCTTGAAGTTGAACTAAGAATATTTATTGAAGGATAAATTCCTCTATCAAACAAATCTCTGTCTAAAATAACATGTCCATCTAAAACAGCCTTAATATTATCGGCTACAGGCTCTGCAAAATCATCCCCCTCAACAAGAACAGTGTAAAACCCAGTAACACTTCCTCCATTACCATTAAAACCTGATCTCTCAAGTAAAATTGGAATTTCAACAAAAACAGAAGGCGGATAACCTTTAGCTACCGGAGGTTCTCCTAAAGAAAGAGACATCTCCCTTTTAGCATTTGCAAACCTAGTAATAGAATCAAAAAGTAAAGCCACATCTTTTCCCTGATCCCTAAAGTATTCTGCTATCATGGTAGCAACATAAGCTCCCTTATACCTTGATATGGGTGATTCATCAGAAGTTGAAACAACTAAAACACTTTTTTTTAAACGCTCCTCACCAAGTTCATGTTCAATAAACTCATTAAGCTCTCGGCCTCTTTCCCCAATAAAAGCGATAACATTTACATCTGCATTTGAATTTTTTGCAATCATGCCAAGCAAAGTAGATTTTCCAACACCAGCACCAGAAAAAATACCAACTCTTTGCCCTTTTGCGACTGGTAAAAATCCATCAAGAACTTTAACCCCTGTTAATATTTGCTCTTCAAAAATACTTCTACTGATTGGATTAATTTTTTCAAAAATTAACTCTTTATATTTATTGTTCAAAAATGACCCTTTATTATCAATGGGTCTACCAAGAGAATCAATGACTCTTCCTAAAAGCTCATCACTAAGATTTATTTCTAGCCCTTTATTTAAAGAATAGACTTTATTTCCAACTTCAATCCCACTAAATCCTTCATACGCCATAAGACTAACATAAGGACCATTAAACCCTAAAACCTCAGCACATACCTTTTTATTATTTCTTTGATCAATTAAACACAAATCTCCAACAGCGCACTGAGGTCCCAAACTTTCAACTAAAAGACCTTTTATTTTTTGCACCCTGCCAACAAAAGCAACGGTTTCAATATCACCTACTTGTCTTAAATAATTTTCAAAAAAATTGCTCACTAAAATTCCTTTAGATACTTAACTTAATAACGAAAAATTTTTAAATTTTTCTTCTATTTTATCAAGTTGAGAAGAAATACGCGCATCAATCTCTCCAAAATTAGTTTCAATTATACAGCCACCTTTGCCTATGTTAGGATCTTCTATGATTTCTAAATTTTCTATAACATCAAATCTAGAAATAAAATCACTCTTTTTATGTCTAACAATATCTAAATCATCAAGATTTACACGAATGGTAATTTGTGTTTTATCTTTTACTCTTTTTAACGCATCATTAACATTTTCTAAGACAATATCTTTTTGAGAATCTGTAATCCTCTTAATAACCTTAATTGCAATTTGCATAACAAGACTTACTATCTGACCACTAGAGGACTCAAGAATACCCTTCCTTTCAGCGATCAAAGATGCTATTATGCTATGAAACTTTCTCATAAGTTTGTCAAAATCTTCAAAACCACTTTCATAACCTTTGCTATACCCCTCTTCCCTACCTTTAGCTGTTGCTATCTCAAGATCTGTTTTTAATTTTTCCTCATACTCTCTTGCTAATCTTTCAATCTCAGCATTAGATTCAGTCTCAATAGATTCTTTTTTATAAATAGCTTCTCTTTGTAAAAGATCTGCTTCTTGCTTAGCTGCCTCTAATACTTGATTGGCTTCTACTTTAGCCTCTTCAATAAGCCTCTTAGATTCAATTTGGACTTCTTCTTTGGCAAGTTCTTGTCTTTTAACAAGCTCTTCCTCAAGCCGTAATTTTTCATCTCTTAGAAATTGCAACTCTTCTTTAAGATTAGCAATTTGACTTTCTATGTCGTAAACCTTACCTTCCTTCTCCTTAATTTCCAAAGATTCAAAAACAGGCTTTGCTATCTCAACAAATTCAAACTTTACTGAATTATCAACTTCTGATGATTTATATAAAACCTTAGGCAAACAAAACTCCTTTATCAGACAAGCACATCTTCCTCGCCACCTCTTGAAATAACTATTTCTCCCTGTTCTTCTAATTTTCTAATAAGAGAAACAATTTTTTGCTGGGATTCTTCAACATCTTTTCGCCTAGTAGGCCCCAAAAATTCCATATCCTCCTTAAGCATTGAAGCTGCTCTTTTTGACATGTTTTTGAAAATTTTTTCTTGGACAGGAATATCTACAGATTTTAAAGCTTTTGCCAACTCTTGACCATCTATTTCTCTTAAGACTCTTTGTATAGATCTGTCATCAAGCAAAACTATATCCTCAAATACAAACATTTTCTTCTTAATCTCTTCTGCAAGCTCTGGATCTTCTTCTTCAAGAGATTCAATAATAAACTTTTCTGTCTTTCTATCAGCCATATTAATTATCTCAACAACATTGTCAACTCCTCCTGCTGATGTGTAATCTTCTGAAGAAAGAGAAGCTAGTTTTTTCTCAAGAACTCTCTCGACCTCTCTTACGACTTCAGGAGAAGTTCTATCCATTAACGCAATTCTCCTTGCAACATTGGTTTGCACCTCTGTAGGCAAACTAGAGAGAATAAAAGAAGCCTTTTGGGGATCAAGATAAGAAAGTATTAAAGCAATTGTTTGGGGATGTTCTTGTTGAATAAAGTTTAAAATATTTGCAGGATCTGCTCTTCTGACAAATTCAAAAGGCCTAGACTGTAAAGCAGATCCCAAATTATTAATAATGTCAACTGCTTTTTGAGTCCCAAGAGACTTTTCAAGAAGCTCTCTTGCATAATCAATTCCACCCTTTTGAATAAATTCTTGAGCCATCATTAATTCTTTAAACTCTAAAAGAACATTATCCTTAAGCTCAGAAGTAATTGTCTCAAGCTTTGCTATCTCAAATGTCAAAGACTCTATCTCTTCTTGAGAAAGATACTTAAACACTTTAGAAGAGATTTCAGAACCTATTGAAACCAGCAAAATAGCGGCCTTTTGCTTACCTGTTAAAGCAGAAACATCAAGAATCTCCTTTTCTTTTTTTTCTTCCATATCAATTACTACCTTCTACGCATTTTTCAAAAGCCATGTTCTTATAAGCTTAGCAACATCTTCTGGCTTTTCCCTAGCTAAAAGCTCAGCATTGTTTTGAAGCTCATCGCCCTCTCTAATCCCACCAACAACATCATCAACACCAATATCATCACCACCATCCATTAAAGCTTGCTGACGTCTTAAATGTGCCTGCTTTGCCAATTCTTCTTCTCTAAGGCGTCTTCGTCTTTCAAGTTCTCTAGAAATAGCAAAAAATATTGTAAATACTAAAATTAATAGTGAAAATATTATACTTGCAATAAACAAAAAATATTTAAATCTTTCACTTGCAAAATAATTTTCATCCATTTTTCTAAATTCATTCATACGATCAAAAGAGATATTTCTAACCGTTATTGAATCACCCCTTTCTGGCTTATATTCAAAAGAACTTTGCAAAACATCTTCAATATTTTTTATTTCCTCTAATGCCATAGGCTTATATTCTCTTTTTCTCATTCCGTTTTCTATTACAAAATTTCCCTTCTCATCATACACAAAATTCCAAATACCATCTACGAAAATACCAAGAGAAACACCTACAATCCTAGCGGGCTCTTTTTCACTTGTAGATTTTTTTTCATTTAAAGCAACATTTTTGATCTCTTGAGACTCATTATATTTGCCAGTAATATCGCTTAAATCTTGATATTCAGGAGGAGTATTACCTTCTTGCCCAGGAGGTCCCCATGGACTATATCCTTGCCCCTGATATTCTTTTTTTTGAGTCTGAGAAGATATAATAGTTGAATCACTCACTTTTCTAGTGTTATAAGAAGCTTTTGGATCTTGAGATTGAAGCTCAATAGGAGCATACTCTTTAGACTCTGTAGTTTCTTTTGAAGTATCAAGTTTTACATTTACTCTTGCTATCATAAATCTATCAACAGATAAAACCTTCCCTAATGCGGAATCGATTTCTCCTCTAAGCATAGCTTCATACTTAAGCTTCAACTTACGTTCTTTTTCTGCTAAGTCTATTCTATCTATTCCATCTAGATTAGAAAAATCATTTAAAATAGTTCCACTATTATCAACAATAGCAATATTGTCAGATTCAAGACCTTCAATGGCATACTGAATAAGCTTAACAAGCCCTTCAACTTTTTTTCTATTGGTAATAATATCAGAACCAGGCCTTGGGGTAATCCTAACAGATGCCTTAACGGGCTCTTGTGATTCTTTAAAAAGAGCTTTCTCTGGCATAACAAGATTCACACTAACAGCATCAACATCATCTAAAGCTACAATATGCTGTTCAACCGCTCTTGTAATAGACCTTCTAAGATTAATGCTTCTTTCAAAATCAGTAATAGTCCATCTATCAATATCAAACAAAGCCCATGGATCCATATGAACAGGCACAAGCTCTTCTCTAACAAGAATTGCTCTCATTTTTTTTGCAAGCTTTTCATCATCTAAATAAATTCTTCCATCGGAACTCAAAAAATACTTAACATTTTCTCTATCAAGCCTTTGCGATATCCTATCTAAGAGATATTGGTCTTTAATCTCAACCCCAAAAAGAGCAATACTTTGACTTTTAGTAGAAAACCCTATCAAAAAAACAAAAGCAAAAATCACAAAAAAAATAATCAATCCTAAGGCTATTTTCTGAACCGTACTAGCTTTTTTGAAGATTCCTTTTGCTGAAACAAAGAAATTAGTAAAAAAATTGCTCAAAATCTCATAGCTCCTTAACGAATATTGATTATATCTTGATAAGCCTTCACACCTCTTTCAACAACAGCCTTTAAAATGCTTAAATTCATATTAGCCTTGGACATAGCTATTACAAAATCATGAACATCAATGCTACTAGGTCGAAAAATAGCTTGTTCCATAACTCTAGGAACATTTAATTGACTTTTGTTGACATCAGTAATCGTATTTATTAAAACATCCTTAAATGTTTTAATATCATTGTTTTTGGCAGTGTTTTTAGAACTAAAAAGATTCACATCAAAATGCAAAGGATTTTTTTTAACCAAATTAATATTATTCTCTGTAAAAAAAGCATCTATTCTTACCAATGGTCTCTCCTTTAGCTTTGAAGTATAGCTAATGCACTTCTAAACATAGACTTACTACTATTAATAACAGTAGAATTTGCCTCATAAGCACGAGAAGCTGAAATCATATCTACCATTTCTTCAACTAAATTAACATTAGGAAGCTCTACATAACCTTTTTTATCTCCAGAACTTATTGAATCAGGATGAGTTGGATCATATTTTAACTTTAATGGAGACTTATCTTTTTCAATGCTAGCTACCCTAACTCCTTGCCCAATGCCATTATCAAGATAATCTGGAACAAAAGGCCCTTTCCAATAAGGATTATTAACCCTTGGAGCAAAAATAATCCTTTGCCTTCTATAAGGTCCACCATCAGGAGTTCTAGAAGTAGAAACATTTGCAATGTTATTAGAAATAACATCAATCCTCAACCTTTGTGCTGTTAACCCTGTTGAAGCTACATTAATACTTGAAAACAATCCCATTTTACATTCCTTAAAATATTAATTTATTTTAATACAATATTTATACTTTTAAAATAATGCGCCTGAACATTAGTCATAAGATGATACATCATTTGATTTTGTACAAGTGCCTTGATCTCAGAATCAATGTCAACATTATTGCCATTATTATTCATAGTTGAAAAATGGTCAAGAACTCTGTGAGGCTTGATATCTGAATACTCTGGATTTTTAAGCGCAGACAAATGCTTATCACTAGACTTAATTAAGTTTAAATCATTTTTATCTTTATTTAAAAAAGCCTTCTCAAGCTCTGATTCAAAAGAAATTTTGCTTCTTTTAAAATTTGGAGTATCTACATTTGCTATATTGTCAGAAATAACACTTTGTCTTAAGCTTAGAACATCCAAATACCTATGTGAAAAATCTACAGATCTTTCAAAATCATTCAAATCAAAACCCCCTCTGTTGAAAATTGCTTTTAACTAAATTATATAATAATTTAAATCTTTTTGTTCGTTAATTTGTATTTTTTTATTAACATAGTCCAAGTTTATTTCAAATTTTTTCAACTTACTACCAGGCACCTCAAAAAAAAGATCTGCAAGCACTCTTTCCATAACGCCATGAAGTCTTCTTGCGCCAAGATTTTCATTCTCAAGATTCATATTAAAAGTAAGCTCTGCAATTCTATCTATAGCCTCTTCGCTAAACTTTAAATCCAAATTATAAACCTTAAACATAGCAACATATTGCTTTATTAAAGAATTTTTTGTTTGTTTTAAAATTTTTTTCAAATCGTCTATGCTTAAACTCTTAAGCTCAACCTTAATTGGAAATCTTCCTTGAAGCTCGGGTATTAAATCAGAGGGTTTGGCTAAATTAAATGCTCCTGCTGCAATAAACAAAATATGAGAAGTATCAACTATTCCATATTTTGTATTAACTTTGGAACCTTCAATAATTGGCAAAATATCTCTTTGAACGCCTTCTCTAGATACATCATTACCGCTCCTATTCTTAGCAGCTATTTTATCAATCTCATCAATAAAAATAATCCCCATATTTTCGACTTTAGATTTTGCAATATCTGAAATATTTTCGTGATCAACTAATTTTTCAAGTTCTTCTGCTAAAATTATTTCCTTAGCCTTTTTAATCTTCAATTCTCTTTTCTTTTTCCTATCAAATATATTGCCTAATAAACCACCAATTCCCATATCAATCTCTTCAAAATTACCACCTGTAAATATTTCTATTGTGGAAAATGGCATTTTACTAGAAATTTGTATTTCAATAGTAGTATCATCAAGCTCACCTGCTCTAAGTTTTTTTCTAAGCTTCTCTTTTACCTTTTCTTCTGCCTTTATTTCATTTGGATCTATATTCTCAGAATTGCCAGATCCTTTAAAAAGACTCTCAACTATTCTCTCCTCTGTTTTTATCAAAGCATCTTCTCTTACAGTACTATACATCTCTTCTTTTACCATATTAACTGCAATGCCCATCAAATCTCTAACCATAGATTCAACATCACGACCAACATAACCAACCTCGGTATATTTTGTAGCCTCAACTTTAATAAAAGGAGCTTTAATTAACTTAGAAAGTCTTCTTGCAATCTCAGTCTTTCCAATGCCGGTTGACCCAATCATAATAATGTTTTTAGGCATTACTTCATCTTTTATTTCTTTTGGAAGCCTAGACCTTATATATCTATTAACAAGAGCAATCGATACTAATTTTTTAGCTTCGTCTTGACCTATTATGTACTTATCAAGTTCTGCAACTACATCTTTAGGAACTATATAATGCTCTTCTAATTTATTCATTTTCAATCTCCTCAAGCACAATGTTAGAATTAGTATATATACACACTCTTGCTGCTATTTTTAAAGATCTAAGAGCAACCTCAAAAGCACTTAATTTTTTGTTCTCCATGTAAGCAAGAGCTGCTGAATATGCATAATTGCCACCACTGCCAATTGAAACAACATCCTCTTCAGGTTCAACAACATCGCCAGTGCCAGAAATTAAAAGAATATTCTTAGAATCAGCAACAAGCATCATCGCCTCAAGCTTGTGCAGTATTTTGTCAGAACGCCAATCTTTTGCAAGATCGACAGCCGCCCTTTTAATGTCCACCAAACCATCGCCTTTTGCCTTAATTTTTTCTTCAAATTTTTCAAAAAGAGTAATTGCATCGGATGTTGAACCTGCAAATCCTGCCAAAATTTTTCCATTAAGCAATTTTCGTATTTTAATAGCATTACTCTTTAAAACAGTATGTCCAAAAGTTACTTGTCCATCTGCTGCTACCACCGTCTTCCCATTTTTTTTTATTGCAATAACTGTGGTTCCTTTAAAGCCCATATTACCCCCTATTTATATACCTCTTTTAAAAGTTCTCCAATAAGAACATCAGATACATCTTCACAATCACAACACTCTTTAGAATCATCTTCAATATTATTGGAATCTACATATTTAATATTTAATAAAGTATAAAGATCCTTAACAGTTTTTATCTCTTGAGCACCAAAACTGTGCAATTTTACAGCTCCATCACCAGAAAAATCTAAATCATAAACATAAATGTCAAGCCCTAAATCAAGACCAAGCTCAGCCGTAATCAAAGCCCCTGATTTTAAGGGTGCATAAGTTATAAAAATAGCATCTGACAAGCCTGAGATCAATCTATTTCTTTTGGCAAAAAAATAATTTTGAATTTTATCAAATGGTAAAGTTTCGGTAATTATTCCTCCACCTTGTTCTAAAAGCTTAAGAACATATTTTCGATTTTGCTTAGGATAAATATTATCAATATCTGTTGGAATAACAGCAAATGTACTACTATTCTCATTAATTGCTGCTATATGAGCTTCAATATCAGCGCCAATTGCAAATCCAGAAACAATCTCTACACCATTTTTTGCAAGATGTGAAGAAAATTCTCTTGTTCTCTCAGCAAGAGTTTTGCTAATTCTTCTAGAACCAACAACGGCCCAAGACAATGAAGAAAAATTTGGCAAATTGCCTTTATAATAAATAGCAAAAGGGGGATCATAAATTCTTTTAAGCTTATTAGGATAAAGCTTAGACCCCAGAATAGCAATTTTGGCCTTTGTCCTTCGAATAACTTTTTCTTGCAATTCTACTAATTTTAAATCGGGCAACTTAAATGCCTTTCTAAATGATCTTAAAAGATAAGACTCAATGTCCTTTTGAGTCAATTTAATAATGTCGTTAAAGTCAAAATTATTAAAAAGTTTCAATTTTTCTTTGCTTTTTAAAAATTTCAAATTATCAATATAAAGCAATTTCATCATAAATAATTACTTCAAATTACTCATGATCCTAGAAACACCTTCTTTTTGCTCTTCAGTTGAAGCATTTTTACTAGCTTTATCATAAAACAATATAGCATTACCAAGATCACCTAGCGAATAATAATTTGCACCTCTTAACATGAAAAACTCAAAATAATCCTCACCCATATCCTCAAGTTTATTTAAATAATTTTTAGCTTCAAGTTGTTTGTCAAGATCATACACATACATATTAGAAATAGCAAAAAGAGATTCTTTAAAATCATCTCGAATTGAAAGTGATTTTAAAAAAGAATTTTCAGCAAGAATTATGTATTTTTCAACTTCATCTTTTACTCTTAAATTTTTAGCTAAATTATAAGAAGCAACACCTACATAAAAATGGGACAAATAATTATCGGAGTTAATTTCTAAATTTTTAGTAAAATACTCAATAGCAGGTCCATACTGGCCAAGCTTAAAAAATTCAAGGCCAATCAAATTAAAAAATCTGGCTTTCTTATCAATAGAATTAACTATCTTTAAAATATTTTTATCTTCTTTTTCGATAAATTCCTTATAAACTTCAATCTTAGATTCAGATCCACCGCCTGAAATTTCTAATTCTCTTAATCTAAGCCCAAGATTCAATTTTTCTTTAGATTCGCTACCACAAGATAAAAATAAATTAATAAGTATTATTAACAACAAAATTTTCATTTAATCATCGCTACTTTTTTTATTTAAATTTCTAAGAAATGTTGGAACATCAATGTCGTCATCAAAATAATTTACATTTTTGGACTTTGCTGTAAAAGAAGAGTCTTGATGTTCATAAGATCCAGAAGGAATATTTTGATTGCCTGACATTAAAGTATCAAACTCTTTAGAACTTAAGGTATTATTTTCTGGCACATTTGATATTTCTTTTTGCTTTTTAGATGCAAAACCTGTAGCAACAACCGTAACATAAATCTCATCATCAAGATTTGAATTAATAGCATGGCCATATATTACAGTAGCCTCATCATCAACACTAACAGTAATTATCCCCATAATCTCTTCAAGTTCAAGCAATGAAAAATCATCTCCGCCAGTAACATTAACAAGAAGCCCCTTAGACCCCTCAATACGAACTTCTTCAAGCAGTGGATTGCTAATCGCAGAAGTTGCAGCATCAACAGCCCTGTTCTCGCCCTTGCCATATCCGATTCCCATTAAAGCATCGCCTTGCCCTTGCATAATACTTTTAACATCAGCAAAATCAATATTAACCTCTCCGTGCTCAATAATAAGCCCCGCAATACCTTGAACACCCATTCTTAAAACATCATCTGCACGCTTAAAAGCATCTTTAATAGTAGTTCTTTTGTCAACAACGGTTAAAAGCTTTTGATTTGGAATAATAATTAATGTATCTACGGATTTCCTTAAGTTATTTATTCCTTGCTCAGCAAGTCTCAATTTCTTAGGGCCTTCAAACTTAAAAGGCTTTGTTACAACTCCAACTGTTAAAATACCAAGTTCTTTTGCAACTTGCGCAATAACCGGAGCTGCTCCGGTTCCTGTCCCACCCCCCATACCAGCAGTAATAAACACCATATCAGCACCGGAAAGATGGTTGCGTATAACATCTATATCTTCCTCTGCTGCAGCTTGCCCAATCTCGGGCTTTCCTCCAGCACCAAGCCCCGCTGTAACTTTTGCTCCAAGAGCAATTTTTATAGGAGCAATAGAGGTTTGGAGAGCTTGAAGATCAGTATTAGCCACAATAAATTCAACATCTCTTACTCCATATTCAATCATACGATTAACAGCATTACTACCTCCCCCTCCCGCACCAATTACCTTAAGGATTGTAGGATTTGTAGTAGAATCGAATCTTCTTGTATGGCTATCAATCATATTATAATCTTTCATTAACGCTTCCTCCATGATTGGTCAAAACCATTCTTTCAAAAACCAACCTTTCAACTTTGAAGATATTTTATTTTTTCTTTTAACTTTGCTGCTTACCTTCTTTAATTTATTGAATTTTTGTTGTTCATGCTTATAAAGAACAAGACCAAGAGCTGAAGAAAACTTGGGATCTATATACTCTTCCCCAACCCCATTAATACTCATTGGCAAACCTATTCTTGCGGGGTAATTAAACACTTCTTCTATTAAATTAGAAATACCTGGAAATAAAGCTCCTCCACCTGTTAAAACTATCCCACCATTAATTTTATTATAAAGTCCTCGTTTAAATATTTCCGCTCTCATCATTTCAAAAATTTCTCTCAATCTTGAATTAATTATTACAGCCAGCTCTTTTCTACTTTTCTCTTGAGGAGGTCGAGTTCCAAGATTTGGAATAATTACAGTTTCCATTTGACTTTCTAGAATAGATGGATGAGCAATTCCGGCTGTTATTTTAATATTTTCAGCAACATCCTCGGGAACCTTCCAAACTTGTGCAATATCAAGAGTTACCCTATTAACACCAATAGGAATCACGCCGGTATAATAAGGAGAACCGTCAATATAAAGAATAATATCTGTTGTACCTTTGCCCATATCAATAAACAAAACACCCATCTCACGCTCTTCTTTAGAAAGAGTCGCATAAGATGAAGCTAAACTTCCAAGAACAACCTCATCAACGGCAAAGCCAGCTCTATTTACGCACCTGACTAAATTCTGACTAGAAGAGCTAGAACCCGTAATAATGTGCACCTCTCCCTCAAGACGAATACCCATCATGTCTATTGGATTTTTTATATGAGGTATTCCATCTACAATAAATTCTTGAGGAATGACATGAAGAATTTCTCTATCCATTGGGATGACAATTGCCTTTGCTGCTTCAATTACTCTCTCAACATCTTCTTCGTTAATCTCTCTTGTTCTTGAATTTATTGCAACAACACCCCGTGAATTAGTACCCTCAACACTACTTCCAGACATAGAGACTGAAAGTGATGTAATGTCACATCCTGAAATAAGCTCTGCCGCTTCAATAGAATTAGATATTGAATCAAGAGCCGCTTCAATATTTATTAAAACTCCCTTTCTAACTCCCCTTGATATACTAGTGCCTATTCCAACTATTTCTAATTGATCATTTAAATTTACCTCAGCAACAACAGTACAAATTTTTGAAGTTCCAACATCCAAACCTACTATCAAGTTCCTAGACACTAACTTTCTCCTAACAAAATGATATCACCACTTCTTAAATCTATAACGCCAGGCTTTTCTTTGAGCAAATCAACTGCAAGAAACACTTTATGCATCACATCCATTAAATCCATATCAACTGTTATCAATATTTTATTATATATACTTTTAATATACAAAATTACATTATAATCATAGAAATTCAATTTTAAAAAATTCACCTCTGATATTAAATTATACAAATATTTTTGATTTATTTTAAGATAATCAAGGCCTCTTACAACATTAAGCATTCTATCCTCTAGAAAATCTCCTACATTATTGTCATTTAAAACTAATCCGCTAATTATAGGTAAATCATAAATTAAATACTTACTTTTTTCCAAAATTACACCATCTGATGCAATAAAATAATAAGTAATATTGCCATTTAAGTTTTCCAAAGCAACAGCAACGGGTATTCTTTTCTCTATTTTAATATTGATTTTATTAGGAAACTTAAGATCAACTTTGACATTCTTTATCCTTAAATCTCTTTTAAGATTCTCTTCATAGATTCTAACATTAGCATTATGATAATATGTATTGGGCTTGATTCCTGAAATCCTGATTATATCCTCTTTAGAAAGAGAAATATCATTATTAATGCTAATATACCTAATCAAAAAATAAGGAGACGCAAAAATAATAACTATTATTTCAAAAAAAATTAAAGACATTGTAAAATATATATACTTAATTAAAAATTTTCTCTCAAAAATCATAAACTAACCCGATTTACACTACTAGAAAAATCTAATCAATTATTACTTAAGTTTTTTGCAACATTTGAAATAAGACCAGAAAGTGCCATGGTAACAATAATAGAAGATCCTCCGGATGAAAAAAACGGCAAATTTATCCCGGTAGGGGGCAAAAGACCAATTGCAATTAAAATATTCATTATACTTTGAAGAAAAATTGCAAGACTTGAAATAAATGCTATAAAAAATTTAAACCTACTATTAGAATGAATAGCTATAAAATAGCCAAAATAAAAAAACAAAAAAAATAAGCTTATGGCAAATAAAACACCTAAAAATCCCAATTCTTCTCCAAGAACTGAAAAAATAAAATCAGAATTAGCCTCTGGTAGTTTTCCAAGTTTTACTTCCCCCATTCCCAGACCTTTACCGAAAATTCCTCCGCTTTTTAAAGCATTAAGAGATGCTATTATTTGATAACCTTTACCAGAAGGATCGTCGTAAGGATTGAGAAAGGCAAAAATTCTAGAAACCCTATAAGGTTCAAGCATCAAAAATATAGCAGAAACTGGCAAAAAAGTAATCACAATAGCAAAAACATAACTAAATGCCATATTAGAAACAAACAAAACAATAAAAAAAAGAATAGCAAAATAAATGGCTGTTGAATAATCGTTTTGCAAAATTATTAACACCCAAAAAATTGCAAAAATCAACATCGGCTTCAACCAGTATGAAATACCACTGTTTTTTCCTAGATCAAACTTACTCAAATAAGTTGAAAGATAAATAGTAAAAGATATTTTAAAAATCTCAGAAGGTTGAATACTAATACCTTGAAAGAATATCCATCTCTTTGCTCCAGAAATACTTGGAGATAAAAAAGTTGCCATAATTAAAAAAAGAGTTATAATTAGCACAGGAAATATTGTTTTTTTTAAAAAATTCAAAGAAATTCTTTCAAAAACAAGAAAAACTATAAAACTTAAAAAAAGATAATTAAGTCTTGTGAAAAATAAGAAATTTGGATTACCTGTTAGTTCTAAGCTTAAGAAAAAGGAAGAAGTATAAAAAACTACAAGCCCATATGCTACCAATAGTAGCAAAACAAGTAAATAACACATCCTAAGCGAATTAATCTCTACAAACATAATAAATTATCTGATTTTTATCGTACTTAAAGCAATTATAGCAAATATTAGCCCTATTATCCAAAATCTAATAACAACTTGCATCTCGGACCATCCAAGTTCTTCAAAATGATGATGAAGTGGGGCCATTTTAAATACTCTTTTTTTGGTCTTTTTATAAACTATGACTTGAATAATTACAGACATAGTTTCAATAATAAAAACACCTGCTAGGATTGAAAAAAGTATTTCACTTTTTAAAATCAAAGCTGTCATTCCAAGAATAGCACCCAGAGCCAGACTACCTGTATCTCCCATCATAATTTTAGCAGGATAAGCATTAAACCATAAAAATCCAAAACTACCTCCAAGCAAAGCTCCAAGAAATATTACAAGCTCTTCAGAGCCTTTAATATTTGGAATATGCAAATAAGCTGCAAAATCAGCTCTGCTTGTAATATAGGCAATTATTATTAAAGCTCCCGTTATAACTATACTTAATCCAATTGCAAGTCCATCAAGCCCATCTGTTAAATTAAAAGAATTTGAAGCTGCAATTAAAATAAACATGCCAAAAGGAATGTAAAACACTCCCAAATCCATTTGAAAAGACTTAATAAAAGGAAAATAGATTATACTAACATGCTCACCCCCCAAATAATATAGAATGCTAACAGAAATAAAAGAAAATATTATTTGCCCATAAACCTTGAATCGAGCTTTAAGCCCATCTGAGGTTTTCTTTTTAATTTTTAAAAAATCGTCTATAAATCCCAAAAAAGCAAATCCAAACATAACAAAAACTATAATCAAAAAATAAACATTTAAAATATTGCTCCAAAACACCAAAGAGATGAAAACACAAAAAAAAATAAGAATGCCTCCCATAGTAGGAATTCCTGTTTTTTCACTCAAATGTCTTTTAGGACCATCTTCTCTTAAAATCTGATCGGCCCTTAATTTTTTTAGCCTTAAAATAATATGAGGGCCTACAATTAAAGAAAGCAAAAATGCAAAAATTGTAGCATAAGCCATTCTAAAGGTAATATATTTGAGCAAACGCAAACCTAAAAGGTAAAACATAAGAACCTCATTATCATCTAAATATAATTTAAAATTCTCTCCAATCTGTTGAACCTTGAGCCCTTAATAACAATAAAAACTGAAGGTTCCAAACTTTTTAAAAAAAAATCAATAAATTTATCAAACTCACTAAAATAATATAAATACTTTCCAACTAAATTCTCAGAATCCCTAACATCTAAAAATTCTTCGCCAATTAAAAAAATTTTATCAAAATTCATTGAAACAGCCTCTTGGATTAAATCTTTGTGAGTTTTGTACGCAAATTCCCCAAGCTCCTTAAAAGACCCAAGAACTATAAATTTTTTATTTTGGATATTAAGGTCCAAAATCATATTTTTTAAGGCCATAAAAGAACCCATATTGCCATTATAAGAATCATTTAAAATTAAGTATCCATTTTTTGTCAAAATTTCTGCCCTACCCTTTTGAAAAGTGGTTTCAATAAGCCCTTCTCTTATTTCTTTTTCTCTCATTCCCAAAAATAGGGCCAAATTAATACAACCTATTGCATTAAAAATATTATGCCGACCTAACAATAAAATAGAGTACTCAAACCCTTTGTAAACAAAATCATAAGAAAATTTCCCTTCCGAAAAAGAAAATGATTTAATATTAAGATTTTCATAATCAAAATAAACGATTTTAACATTTGGATTTGCGATTTTCGCTCTTTTTTCAAGATAAACACAATAATCATTCATTTCATTTACAACAAAGATTTCAATATTTTTGCCAATTATTTTGCTTTTCTCAAAAGCAATAGCTTGTAACCCCCTGAAAGCTTGCATATGTGCATAACTTATATTCGTAATAATAACAATTTCGGGTTTTAAAATTTGGGATAAAAGATCCATTTCTCCAACATAACTAATTCCAACTTCAAAAACAGCATATTCTTCATTACCTTCTACCCTTAAAATACTAAGAGGAAGCCCAATGTCAGAATTTAAATTACCCCAAGTTTTGTAAGTTTTATATTTCTTTGAAAGTATACTATAAAGTATTTCTTTGGTTGTGGTTTTGCCATTACTGCCCGTAATAGCAATTCTTTTAAAGCTTGTCCTTTTAATTAAAAACGATGCTAAAGTTTGAAGAAGTTTTATTACATTGCTTGTAAGTAAAAAAACCAACCCTTCATTATCATTTAAATATTCAATACACTCAGATTCATGATCTCTTGAACATATAAAACATTTAACACCCAAATCAATTAAATATTTAACAAAAGAAAATCCATCTACTTTATTTCCCTTATATGCAAAATAAAGACTACCGTTAATATTATTATCATTTATTTCGCGACTATCTAGAGAGTAAAATGACACTACTTTTTCAATATTTTTTATATTCCCTACAAACTTCACATCTTTAGAAGAGATTAAAATATCTTTAATCTTTATACGCACTCAAACCTCATTCTAAAATCCTCTATTCAATAAAAATATTTATATCTTCATTGGCTTTTTTTTCTAAATTTAATTCTCCAAAACAAAAACTCTCTATTCTATTAATATCTTCAAGTTCATATATTACTGTCAGCAATCTTAAATTATCGTCAATAATATTTTCCTGTTCATTGTTTAAGTGATTAAATTCTCTAAGCTTTACAACATATCTGAAATTTAAGTAAATATTAAAACATACTATAACTGTTAGTATTAAAATTAAAATACAATAAACTTCAAACTCAATCTTACTTATACTATTCATATTTTTTTTACAGCTCTAAGCTTTGCACTCCTTGAAGGCTTGTTTTTTTTAATCTCATCAGAACTTGGAATAATAGGCTTTTTTGAAATCTTAACATACAAATCACAGCTTAAACTTCTAAAAAAATCTTTTACAATGCGATCCTCTATTGAATGAAACGTAATAATAGCCAAAATTCCATCTTTGGCTAAATTTTCTACCCACAAAGGCAAGCTCCTTTTAAGCCTAGCAAGCTCATCATTCACATAAATTCTTAACGCTTGAAAAGTTTTTGTAGCTGGATTTATTTTAACTTTTGAAAAAGGATAAACTTTGTTTATTATAGATTGCAACTCTTTTGTAGTTTGTATTTTTTTAATTTTCCGATATTCTACAATAGCTTTAGAAATTCTTCTAGAATAATGTTCATTACTTAGATTGTAAATTAAACTTTCAAGGTCATATTTACTAAAAGTGTTTACAATCTCAGCTGCACTAATACTACAAGAAGAAGAACAAAGTCTCATATCCAAAGGCTCATCTTCAAGAAAAGAAAATCCTTTTTTACTATCCTTGTAATGAAACATAGAAATACCAAGATCAACTAAAATAAAATTGGCTTTGACATTTAAAGGATAATTAGCAAAAAAATTATCAAACCAATCATTAAAATATGTAATTCTATCTTTAAAAATAAGAAGAAACTGCTTTGCTCTTTCTAAAATTTGTGAATCTCTTTCAATTCCAACCAAACTTAAAAAGTCATATTTCTCAAGAATCGCTTTTGCATGAGCACCTTCTCCAAGAGTAGAGTCAATGTATATTAAATCGCTTTTTACAGGCAAATCTTCTATAAGCTTGCAAATTGCATCAAGAAGTACTGGAAAATGAAAAACATTATTATTCATTTAATTTAAACCTATAAATTATTTTTTTTTCATTTCCATAAACATCACCATATCTTATTTTAAGCTCATTCTTGCCTTTAATAAAATTAAGATCATTTATTTTAAGGCATCCGCCATCTTTTTTAATATTCAAAATATCTAATCCATAATTTTTCTCTTGAGCTAAGGCATACGTATTATTAATTAAGAAAATATTTTGAAAATCTGAACGAAAAATACTTTTATTATTCAAAATAGCCTCAAAATAATAAATTCCTTTAAGAGAATTTTCAAAAGATTCTACTTTTTGAGTATGAAAATATAATAAAAGGCTATATTGACCAGAATCGACATTTAAATTTATATTTTTTGATAATTCCAATCTTTCATCATCGCCTTTTCCTTTTAAAAAAACCCTGTCTAAAACATAGATTGTATCAGCAACTACATTGTTTCTATTCTTAATAACAAATAAAGGATTGACAATCTTTTTAGCACTAGGATCATTAACTACTAAATCAATAACACTCTTTTCATCCTTTAAAAAAATCTTTCCAAGTTTATAAAAAAACCCTCCTAAAACCTCTAAATTCAAATTTAAATCATTGTCAAAAATGATTAAAATACTACTATCTCCATCTGGCCTATTTTTTGAATATAAGATTTTATAATTATTAGAAAAAACAGATATGGTCTTTTCCAAGGGCCTTAACCTTACTCCAATATTCAATTTATTATTATCCAATACACCAAAATCTTTAACTAAAGCAAACTTTTCATCATTCCTAAATTCCAAAAATGAATATAAATCTAAAATATTAAAGAAAAATATAAAAATAATTAAAATCACTGCCCCAATCCTAAATATTTTAAATCATTATTACTATTAAAGTATAAAAGCCCTTTTCCATATTCAACAAAAGAGCTTATTTCATCTTTAATAAAAACATTATCAAATAATCTAAAAGAATTTGCAGAATAAGTTCTTATATTAATAATTTTCTCACTCTCAAAATAAAAATATACTCTGTAAACATTTTGAAAATAATCATATGCTACTCTTAAAATAGAATTTCTATTTTCAACTTTAAATATTCTACCACTTTTAATATTTATCACCATAAGTGAATTTTTACCCTCAATAAACAAATTATGATAATCATCTATTTTTATAAAAGTCTCAAAATTATTAATAGTTAAATTGTTTAATTCTAGAATTTTTTTATAATTACCCTCTAAATCAATTATTTCTAAAAAATACTCGGAATTACCTTTTAGTGAAACTAAATATTTATTATCAGAGCTTAATTTGACAAAACATGTTGGAAATTTCCTCTCTAAAAAATTTTCCTCATAAACTATCTTGCCTTGTTTATATATATAAATCTCACCATTAGAAAGTCCCAAAACCAAAACTTCATTATTATAATCCACACTTAAAATTGAAGACAAAAAATTGAGCACTAGTAAATTAGTGCCACCAGAATCATAAATCTCTAAAGTTTTATACAAATTGTTTAAAGTAAAAATCAAGTTATTTATTACAAAAACGAAATCTTTAAACTTAAGTGTAAATAAAAATTTATTGTTTTTAACAGAAAAAACAGAATAATCCCCACTAGAATTTAAAAGCACATAATAATAGTCTGAATAGCTTATTAGGTTATTACTTAAAAGAGAATAACAAGACTCCCTGAAATTAAGACTTAAAACCTTATTTGCTACAAAAACATTTTTACTTAAATTTATATTTTTATAATCAGATTTATTTTCAAAATTCTTAAAATCATAAAAATTAGATGCACTCATAGTAGATCTTATAAAAAGATCAATCAAAATTATAAATAATAACAACAAAATTAAATTCAAAAAATTTTTTAATTTTCTGAATTTAATTGTGCCCTCTTCTACATTAAAACTCAATATAACTACTTTCTCCCACTTTAATCTATCTATTTTGCTTTAATTAAATCCGAACTAAGCTTTAAAGACCAAACTCCATGAAACCTTGAAAATTTTTCAGCGGCTTCTTTTTGAGAAGCTATAGTAGCTAAAACTCTTCCAGCTTCAAGATAACCAAGAGAATGGAGTCCAAATTCATGAGAGCCACTAAGCTCATATTTACCTCTTAAAATAAACGCTCCTTCTTCTAAAAGCTCTAACACCTTAATAAGATGTTCAAATTGAAATTTATAATAAGGGCTCTCAAGTTTTAAATTTTTAGAAAAATCTCTAAAATCAATAATATTTTTAGAAAAAACAATAAATTTAAGATACATATCCTCAAGAAAAACAAGCGTTTTAGAATCTTTTTTGCTAAAATTTTTGGCTAAATCAATTAAATATCCCAATTTTTTAACAATCAAAAACCTCTCTTCTGGGTTTAAATCAAGAGCCTGGGGCATTTCAATCAACTCCCTTGGAGTAATGCCAAGAACAGGGCTAATAACTAAGCTAAAATCAGAAATCAATCCAGATAAAATTTTTTTTATAGAATAATTTACTTTCAATCTGGGCCTAGTATAAAAATAATTTAAAGACGAAATATAGCTTAAAACATTTAAATTGAAATCAATAAGATCAAATGAAAGTTTAGCATTTGATGTAAATTCGCCAATCTCTTTTATAGCTGCTATGTCATTCAAAGTTCTTAAAACAAGATTATTAATATACACTATTTTTTTATAATTTTCATTATCAATTAAATCCATAAACACCTGCCTAAAACTCATACAAAGGTGATTTATCAGTTATCCAATATATTGATTTTAGCAACAAACATATTAAATATTTTAACAAGTTATAAATTTATAAAAAACACCCTTGGAACATTAACTCTACAAATGAACAAAACATTAACATATTTATAATAAATTATGTAAAATTTTAACCAATTTTTAAAAGTGCTAAATCTTAAAACATACAAAATTCTCTAGTCTAATTCAAGATTAGACTAAATAAAAACATTTAAATAACAACTAATAACAATATTTTTTAAAAAGAATACTTTTTAAAAAGCATTAAACTTACAATAATTTATTTTTCAATCTTTTAACAAAAGTATCCGTACAAAATGAAACAAAATTCAAGCTTTGAGAAGAAATTTCAAATTCAAAAACAACATCGACTCCGAAAGAACCAAAATTAATTCCATCTAAAAAAATTGATGCTGATGCTATAAAATATTCCTTTGAAAAAGAAAGAGAAAGTTTAGTTGATTTAGAAAACACAAAAGAACGATTATAAACAGAATGGGGAGAAATAGGTGTAAGTAAAAATCCCTCAAGATCTGCTTCTAAAATAGGACCCCCTGCTGAGAAAGAATACCCTGTTGAACCTGTTGGAGTAGACACAATTACTCCATCACTTTTATATGATAAAAAACTTTCAGAATTAACCCTAAGATCCACATAAATCATTTTATTAAGAATGCTTGAGCGAATAATAATATCGTTTAAAGCATATTTAGAAATTAAATCTTTACCGTGCTGACAAACTGTTACGTGAAGCAAAAATTTTTTATTAACAGCCAAAGAATTGTTAAAAAATCTATCTATGACTTTTTTAAAATCTTCAATCTTAATATCTGCCAAAAACCCTACCTTGCCCATATTAATTGAAATAATTGGGATATCAATATTTTTAGTTTCAAGAAGTAAATTAACAGCTAAAAGAACTGTACCATCTCCTCCTAAAGTTATCAAAAAAAGAAAATTTTCTCTTGGAAAAGATAATAAAGGCTTGCCAACATCTATTAATACCACCTCAACAAAATACTTAGTTTCTAAATAAACTTTAATATCATAGCCTAAAATACTAGCCCCTGACTTTAAAGTATTAATGCAAAGAAGAACCTTATTCTTCATGCTGATCTTTATAGGGAATATTGTCGAATTCGCATTTATCAAAAATTTTTGCAATATCAATTAATACTAAATATTCGCTCTCAAGATTATCAGCCTCTTCAAGCTTCACAACTCCAGATATATATTTTCTATCTAAAGTTTGCAAAGTAGCAGGGGGCTCTTGAATTCTAGAATCATCAAAGCTAATAACTTTAAGAACCCTATCAACAAAAATACCTAAAAGTTTATTTTTAATCTTAACTATTAAATATCCTGTTAAAAGCATATCTTCTTCTGTTATTGAAATAGAAGAAACTCCAAATTTAATATTTAAATTGACTAAAGGAATAATACTGCCTCTAAGATTATAAATACCTATAATATATTCAGGAACATTTGGTATAGCATAAACTCCTTCTGATGGAACTTTAATAATTTCTCTAATATGCTCTATTGACACCCCATAGCTTTCTTTACCTATTTTAAAACCCGCAACTTGAAGCTGAGACTTTCTATCTTCAAATATTTCTTTTCTCAACATATTTTATACCTTTAAATTGATACTTATAGCAATTTAATTAAATTGCTACTTACCAAAACTTTTACCCAAAAAATAAATTTCAAAAGAATTTTTCCTTACAGCTTTGGGCCTAATTTTTTTTACAAATTTAAAATATTTTTCAAACTTTTTAAAAATTTGAATCTCATCTCCTCCCTGAAAAACTTTAACAAGCAAATTCCCTTTTTTGAGTAAAACTTCAAGCGATAAATCTATTATTCTCATACTTAAATTAAAAGAATTACTAGTATCTATAAGTCTATTTCCAGTAGTTCTAGGAGCCGCATCGCTAATTACAAGGCTATAAGGCCCAAGCGTATTAATTTTAAAAACTGTATCATCTGAAAATATATCTCCCTTTACAAAATAAAAATTATCAACATGCCTAAGACCAATATCATTAATGTCAACAGCCACAAGAATGCCTCTTTTAAGCTTTTTATAAGCATATTGAGAAAAGCTCCCAGGCGATGCACCAATATCTAAAACATTGCCATAAGAAAATAAAGAAAATTTTTCATTAATTTCTATCAACTTGTACACAGATCTTGCCAAATACCCTTCTCTTTTAGCTTTTTGAGAATACTCATCATTCAAACGATACACATTAATCTCTTTAATACACTTTATTATACTTTTTCATTATAATTCTTATTATGCAAAATAAACTATTTTTAAAAAATATTGAAAAAAATATTAATAGCATCTTTTCAACAAATAATTTAATAAATTTATTCAAAGATAAAGATTTAAAATTTACTTTTAAAATAAAAAAAGAAACCCTTGATTATATTAAAGCACCAGCAATTGAAATTATTAATAGAGGTGGAAAACGAATAAGACCAATGATAATGATTCTTTTAGCATATGCATTGGGTTTAAAAGAAAAAAACAACAAGTTAATATATAAATTAAGCTTGCTACTTGAACTTCCTCATTCTGGAAGTTTAATTATTGATGACATTGAAGATAATTCGCTAAAAAGGCGAGGTGCATCAGCAATACATTTAATCTATGGAATAGATAATAGTATAAATGCTGGTAATTTAATTTATTTTTTGCCTGCAAAATTAATAGAAAGATCAAATTTAAAAGAAAATCAAAAATTACTTATTTATGAAAATTTCTTTACAACTCTTTCAAATCTCCACCTAGGACAAGGAATTGATATTAAATTTCACAATGAGTCATACATTCCAAGCATTAAAGAATACATTTCTTTAGTGGAATTAAAAACAGCTTCACTTTTCGGAATGGCTAGCTTTCTAGCTGCAATACTTACAAATAATGAAGATAAAGCTAAAAAAATTTACAGTACATTTTTAAAACTTGGTGTTTATTTCCAAATAATAGACGATATTAAAAACATTAAAAATAAAATTAATGGTAAAGAATTCGGAGACGATTTACTTGAAGGAAAAAAAAGCTTACCAATAATTTATTTTTTACAAGAAAAAAAAGATGAGCCAAAAATTATTTCAAAATTTAATCAAATAAAGAATGCCAAAACCTCTACAGCAAGAAAAGAAATATTGAAACTAACAAAGATGATAAATTCATCAAAATCAATAAAAAACTCAACTATTATTGCCTTAAAATATTTAAACGAGTTTAAAGCCGAACTCAATTTATACCCATTAACAAATAGATATAAAAATCTGCTAATAGATATTGCCGAACAAATAAAAGAAGGAATATAATGAAAAAAACAATAATAATAGCGCTTTTATATGGGTTGATCACAAATATTTACCCTACAATAACATCAACATTAAAACCAGATGAACAAGCAAACGAATATACAATAGAAAAACTTTATCAAAAAGCAATGATGCTAAAAAAATCAAAAAAATACAACAAAGCTATAGCAAATCTAAAAAAAATAATTAACATGGATCAAAATCAAGTTGATGCTCATCTTTTACTCTCAGAATTAGAATATTTAAATAAAAACTGGAAAAAAGCAATTATTAAATCTCAAGATTATTTAAAAATAATAGACTTTAAAGATAAAAAAAACTTTTTAGATATATCTTGGGCATATTTTTTAATAGGAGAAGTTGAAAATTCAATGGACTACATAATTAAATTTTTCCAAAGCGGTAAAGAATTGTTCAAAGAAAATATATTTATAGCAATTGATGCTCTTTTTAAAAAAAGTATTTATCATTTTATAAACAATGAAGATGTAGCATTTAATATAATATTAACCTCAACATTCCAATTAGCACTTAATGACGACACTTTATTTATAATTTTTTTAAATAATTTAGAAATAATAAAACAAATACCTTTTTATTATTTTAATAGAAAAAAAATTAAAGAATTGTATCTGCAAATTAATACCCTAAAAACAATCCAAAACACAAGTTGTAGAACTTAAACTAAGGTTTATCTTTTTTCTTAATCAACGAAACTAATATATTTATTATTATTGCTACATAAAATGGAAAAGAAAGAGAAAAATAAGAATTTATATACTCTTGAGTGTGAAAAAATTGATATTTAAAAAAAACTATCAAAAAAGAAATCGGGAAAATTAATAAAGGATTTGAAAATGCAATATAAAGAATGCAAATAGCAAGCCAACCATTGTTTAATCCTAAATTATAAGAATAAGCATTAAGATTTATCGCAATAAATGAACCGGCAAGACTTGCTGTAAAAATTGATACAAAAATTGCAAAAGATTTAAAACGACTGCTTATTTTCTCACCTAAAATGTCTTCATAATTCCCCGAAGAAATAAATTCAAAAACTGCTCTAATTCTTGAATAATTTATAACATAAACAGTAATAAATAAAAAAATGAAAAAAATAACAATAAAAACAATAATCTCAAAATTTCCAGATAAACTTAAAGTAAAGCTAGGAATAAAATTAAAATTACTCTTCATTAAATAATCAACTAAAAAATAACAAAAAATATTAATACCTATTCCTGCTATAAAAATATCATAATTTTTCTTTACTATAAAAGATAAAAAAAATCCAAACAAAAAGCTGATAAAAAGAGTGAGAATGGTCGAAATAAAAATTCCATATCCAAAATAAATAAAAAAAGATGTTAAAAATATTGAAAGATACGAAACACCCTCAATAGATATATTTAAAAGTCCTATTCTTTCTGTATAAAGAACTCCAAGTGCTAAATACGAAAATACAAGAGCTTGCTCAAAAATACCAAACATCTACTTTTTCCTAACTTTAATCAAAAATAAAGAGAGAAAAATAGCAATTGATTGACAAAGCCCAATAAATTCATACTTGAAGTCATAATTTATATTAAGAAAATTATTAAATTCTATTAATATTGAAAACAATAGGCTAAAAAATAACACATAAATATAATTAAATCCTGAAATTACAGCAACAATTAAGCTATTCCAACCAAGTCCTGAGGTTAGTCCTAAAACCAAATAGGGCTTAAAAAACACTACAAACATAGAACCTGCAAGGCCATTTAAAAAAGCACTGCCAAATACAGCGAAAAACTTATATTTAAATTCATTTATATTGAAAAAAATATCTATCTTTTTCTTATTGCTTAATATTTCAAGCTGAAGTCCATAAATAGTTTTTTTATGCATAAAAACATAAAAAAGCCAAATTGACATACCAAGCAAAAACAAGTAAATAAGTGATGAATCTAGGGCAAATAAGCTATTAATTCTCTTTGTCTGATTAGAAAAACTACCTGTTTTTAACATACTTAAAATAAATCCATCTACCAACCTTTGATTTCCATAAGATATTAAAAGACCTGTTAAAGCTCTATTTAATCCAAAGAAAAAGGTAATAAAAAAGGGAATAAGCCCCAAAAGTCCTACAAAAAAAGAACTCAAAAATATCAAATATATAAAATTAAAATAGGTTAATCCAAAAAAACTTGAAAATATATAAACGAAAAATGCTCCAAAATAAACTTGCCCCTCATTTCCAAGATTTAATGAATTACTCTTGGCACAGGTGGCAATACCAGTAGCCATAATTAAAAATAAAATAAAGCGCCAAGATATCATCTTGATATAAGAAAATTGAAAAAAATCACCAAAAAAATAGCTAATACTTAATATCAAAAAAGAAAAAATTAATGCCATAAAGCTATTTCTAAATAAGGTCATAAAAATAACAATTCCTTTAATTTTTCTTTACTAATCTTTTCTCTAGGTGAGTTTAACAAAACTTCTCCCATTTTCATTGCCAAAATGTTATCAGAGAGTAAAAGCAATTCATCTAAATTGGAAGTAATCAAAAGAACTGGCTTTTCCTTTGAATAATTACGAATAGCAACAGACATTTCATTATAAGCTTTATGATCTAAATTGCTTAAAGGAGAAAAACAAATTAAAAAACTTTTTGCAATATACATCTCTCTGTAAAGAGCAAACTTCTTTAAAGTTCCTCCAGAAAATGCCAAAGATTTAGAATAAAGAATTCTATATATTCTCTCTTCGCTACAAAATTCCATTTTTTTTTTAAAAAAATCCTTAATCTTATTGATATAAGATTGCTTAATAAAAATTTTATTTTCAAAATTCATAAATTTAGCTAAAAAATTATCTAATATGCTGCTATTATCAGGAAACAAATTACCAATGCCTAAAGGTAAAAACCCCGCTTTGCACTCAAAAATATTTATTCGCTCATATCTGATGCCATCAATTTTTATGCATCCAACAAAAATAAGCTCCCCTAAGAATAATTTTTCCCAAGTTCTAATTGCAGTTTCTTCACCAATTATTCCTAAAACACCTCTTTTATTTAAAGAAAAACTAACATCATACTTCCAAAAATCTTCAAAAAACAGATTAAATTTAATAGAATCTTTTTCAAATTTATTAAAATTAATATTTGAAAACAATACTTTATCGCTAGAAGATTCAAGTTTGCTCAAAATTGATTCTTTGTTTATTGTTCTAAAACACTTTCCATCTTTTAAAACAATAAACTCATCGCTAAATTTTACAGCATCTGTGAGCTCACTGTGAGTAATAAAAAGAGAAGCGATTCCTGATTTCTTAAGCAATACAAGCAATTTTATAAAAGCTTGCGCTTCTTTTTGAGAAAAATAAGCAGCACTCTCATCAAAAATAATTATTTTTGCATTCTCTTTAAGAGAAGCAATAATAAGTAGAAAATAAATTTCTTTAATATTTAAATCTTTAATTTTCTTATCTAGATCAAAAGAAATTTTATAAAATTGCATAAGCCATTTATAGTATTTATAAGTCTTAGATTTATTCATCGGCATGAAAAATGCATAACCAAACCAATAGATACTCAAATATTCCCATACTCTTAAATTCATTTTCAAATTAGGAACTTGAGAAACAAGATAAATACCGTTCTTTTTAGCTTTATCTACATTCCAATTCTTCTGCTTAATGCCATTTACCAATATTTCACCACTATCAAATTCAATAAGTCCAGCAATAATCTTAGCTAGAGTACTCTTTCCTTCTCCATTTTTACCAACTACTGTAAAAATTTTAACTTCTCCAATTTTTAAATTAATACTGTCCAAAATAGGCTTATCAATATCTGGAAAATACTTAACTATATTTTTAAACTCTACCATTAATTTTGTTCCAAATTAATTTTTATACCATTTGCACTAACCTCTTCTATTTTTTTAAAAAGATCTTCTTTCAACTTTTGACTGGTTTGCTCTAAATAAAAAACATTAGAAATATTAAACAAAACTCCCTTATGTTTTATTCCAAAAATATCAGAATTCCCATAGCTAATCTCTGAGTTAAGCGCCTTATCTAAAATATATGAAACATAATATTTTTGATTTGTAATTCCTGAACCAATAATATTTTCTTTATTATCTAGATAATCTTCACTATCAAAAAGAACCGCAAAAATATTATTATCTCTAATAGAGGAAAGTACTCCTTCAACAGCAGGACCTACAATAGGAAGTATTACAAAAACACCCGAATTTTGAATCAAAGAGTCTGACAACAATTTAGCCAAATTACTATCATGCCAATTGCCCAAAACTCGATAATAAACTTCAGAATTCACACCCACATCAAGAATGCCTTTTTTGAAATAATAATAAATATAATCTCTCATAACAGGATATTCTTGACCCGCAATCAGGGCAACATTCCCTAGGCCAGAATTAAATTCCTTTAAAAAAAGACCCACATAATACCCTAAAATATATGCCTCCTCTGCAACATTATAAGAAACTGAATAAACTTGATTGTTGACGTTTTTGACTAAAGAATCAAAAATTAGAAACTTAGTATAAGGATAATCATTCGAAACACTATCAACAATATCTTGCATAGCATTATTTGTGGTTATTAAAAAATCATATTTTTTTGAAGTTAATAATTTTTCAAGCATTTCTATCCACTCACTTTGATTAAATCCAGCCTCTAAAACTTTAATTTCAAGATTGTCATGCTTTTTTTTAAATTCAAACAAAGAATCATACATTTCTTTATAAGATGGAGATCCTGAAATAACTCCTGGAACAAAGAAAGCAATATTCGTTTTATTAGAAATATCAACCTTTTGCCTTTTAAAAAAAATCAAATAAACAAATAAATACAAATGAAATATCGTGAATAAAATCCAAAACCCTTTAAAAAACACGTTCTTACTCATAAAGACAAACATCCTTTTATTAATTATTATTAAATTCACCTTAATGCCATAAAAAGTCAAATAAAAAAAGATTGATAACAAGCTATAAAAATACCACTGCCAAAACTAATTGAAAAATTATCTAAACATCTAAAGAACACATTTTTTTCCTTATTATAAGATTTTGGCAAAAAATTACAGAACCCAAATTTAATAAAATATTAAGCAAATTCTGAATATGAATTTTGAATTCCATTAAATAATATAATAAAATTTGAAAATTTTTAATTTTTTTAAAAATGCTCAATATTAATAGTTTGAAATAACTAACAAAAATAAATGGGCTTATTTCTTCTATTTGAATTTTTAAAGAATATATCATTTTATCTAACAAATAACTTTAACATAAAAAGCTAAATATATAAAAATCAAAACTCTCTAGGGCGCAATAAATGCAGTTCATTAACATTTAAATTACTAGTAATATCATCATTTGAACGTCTTAAATACATCTTTAAAGAATGGATTGTTTTAAAGAATTTATCTTTTAAAACGTTTTTATTAGCTTTATAATCTTTTAAAAATTTTGAAATAGGACTGTTAACGGTTATTGACTTATCGAAAAAAGTAGAAAAATATTTAAAAATATCATCCACAAAATAAAACCTATTGGCCAAGTCAACAAAATTATTAAAAAGTACGCCAATTCTACCCTTTAAATAATTAAGATTATTAATCATATCAACCCTGTTACCAAGTTTATAATTTTTATCTTCCAAACTCCATTTTGAATATATAGAATTAAATTTAAAATCTTTCATTAAATAATTATACATAAAGTTAAATCTAAAACTATCTTCAATATATTTTAAAATAAAAAAATATAAAAACCCTTTATTTAAAGACATAAAATTATCTTTAGCCATCCTTATAAAATTTTGATTAACACCCTTTAAAGTGCCTTCATTAACTTTGTGTAAAAAAGAATTTCCATTAAAAAGCAAAAGACTAGTATTGGGACAAATTAAATATTCAGCTTTATTAATGTGCCTGACGCTACCCTTGTAAACATTAATAAAACAATTGTTAAAATAATCACTGTTGGCATAAAACTTTGCCGCATTTTCAACTTTAAACAGATTATTATTTATAATAACAGAAAATGAAGATCCTTTAACAATATTATGAATTACAGCATCAACACTTCCTCTAAACAAATATATTTTTGCATCTTGCAAATCTTTAAGAGAAGAATAAACCACAAAACTATTTGTATTGGAATAAAAAATTAAATCTACAGAAACACCGTTTATTTCATATAAATTTATTTTGAGTTTTGAATTTTCTCCAACCTCGATAAAATCATACTCAAAAATTTCATCATCTAAATCCAACTTAACAGGAAATGTATTCCTAATAACACCAACTTTGCCTTCTATTTCTTTTACAACTGCTACTTGAGAAAATAGCGCCTCACTTGAAAGCAATATAAAAAGGACAAAATGATATATTCTAAAAATATAGCTCTCCTGATCTTTGAAAAATTTATAAACTTAATTATACCTTGTTTTACACAAATTTATTACACTTTGAACAATGATGAAAAAGAACTATAATTTAATTTAAGAATTAAAAATATTAAGTTTTTATTAACATGTTATAATTGCTATAATAATAAAATAGTTAAAAAAAAAAGAACGTTAATATTTAGAGGTTCTTACTTTAAAGACAATAGAAGCCAAGTTATTAGAAGGGTGTATTTATGAATATAAAGAATAAATTAATATTGATGCTGCGCATTGTGGTGACAATCTCTCTTATCGCATGCAAAACGCCTCCGGAAGCAAGAGAGAGCAAAAATGCTAAAATTGCACAACCAAATAATGAAATTTTTCAATTAAGAGATCTAAAAGACATTAAAAATGAACTAATAAGAGAAAGGGGGCATCTTTTTTATTCTAAAGAGTTTAATGAAGCTGAACGATTAGAAGAAGCAATGAAGCAAAATTTTTCTAAAAAAAAGGCAAAAGAAGGAAATGAAATTGCACTAAAAGTGCTTGAAAGATACAAAACAATAATAAAAGAAACAAAAGAAAAAAAAGAAAAAACAAATTACCTTAAAGAAAATATTGAAAAGTATCTAAACGATGCAGAAGCAAATGAGGCTTATATATGGATTCCACTGGAAATCGACGAAGTAAATAACTTATATTTTGAGGCAACAAGAAAATATAAAAATTACGATCTTGACAATGCCCTTGACATGTATAGCAAAGCATTCAACAGAGCACAACAAGCAGCAAAAAATGCTAAAGAAGCTAAAGCCTTAAAAGAAACTGATGAGAGAATGTATAAACAATTAAAAGCACTTGAAGCTGCTTCCAATTTACCAGTTTATAGTAATAATAAGCTTATCAAGCCATCACCATGGAATGGTAGAGCATTTATTAAAGAGAGAAACGGTCACTTAAACCTTTTAAATATTAATGCAGAAGATACTTATTTCCTTGGAGAAACAAAAACTTCAACTCCAATAGTACTCGCATATGAAGAAAAGATGGAAATAGCAAAAACTTCTAACCCTCAAGAACAATTCAAAACACTAGAACTTATTGAACAATCTAGAAAATTGTGGGAAAAAGGAGTTGAGGCTAAAAATGTCAAAAACTTTAGACTTGCCAATGAATTATTTTTAGAATCTGCAAGATACCTAGAAGCTTATCAGAGCAACGCAAGCAGTGAGCTTTATGTAATAAAAATAGGTAATACTTTGTGGGGAATTTCTAAAAAATTATACAACGATCCTTACTTATGGCCAAAAATTTGGTTTGCTAACAGACAAAAAATACAAAATCCAGACCTGATTCATTCTAACTGGAAAATAATAATTCCTGCTAAATAAGCACAAACAATCATAAAGCAAGGCCTTTAGGCCTTGCTTTCTTGTTTTACATCTAATAAAATTAAATAATAAAACATTCTAATAAGAGACAGAAAATGAAGAAACTAATATTATTAAACTTATTACTTATTTCATGCTATACAATTAATTTAGACAAATTAACAAAAGAAACTCCTTATGGAGTTTATCTTAGAGAAGCCCAAAAGGCTGTCAATGTTAATGATTACAACTCTGCATTAAAAGCATACGAAAAAATGATTCAAAATTTCGCTCACAATCCAAATATAGTTGCTACTGGCAAATATGAAATTGCATTTATATATTACACAACAAACAAAACAGAAAAAGCAAAAAAAATATTTAAAGAGCTAATAGAAAATAAGATGGAAATGCCTAAATGGATTAAGCCTTTGGCTAAAAAAATATTAAATAAAATAGAAAATAATAATTTAAAAAAATAAAAATTTTTACTGAAATATTATTCCATAAATTGTAATATCTTTTTCCTTTGCAGAATTGATAACATCTTTATAAACAATAGACCCTCTTGGATATTCATGAGGGGGCGCATCTCCTATAACAATAATAAATCTTCTTTCTGCCCGCCAATCAAACTGAGTTACCGCAGCATCAATCCCCTCAAACACAGCTTCTGGATAATCTCCACCACCACCAACATTAACATATTTGAGAATATTATTTAAATATGGAATAGTATTAAAATCAAAAGCTTTGGTCAAAAAATCTTCAAGATAGTCTTTATAAAAAACAAGACCTATTCTATAGGATTTAAACTTTTGCAGTTGAGGTTCTATTAATGAAAATAAATGCTCTTTTAAAATCTCAATATTACTTTTCATGCTGTCAGTAACATCAACAACAAGCACTAAATCTAAATCATAAACTGAATCTTCTGAGTTTTTTAAAATTTTTTTTATTTTATCAACAATATCAATACCATTATTAGCAATAACAACCTCATCCGAAAATTTTGTAAAAGTATCCCTTAATTCATTAAATTCAATTTTTCCTTGATTTTGAGTATCCTTAAAAAACAATTCATAGGCATTGTCTTGATACCTGCCTAAATAATCATTATATTTTTTCTCAAAAGATCTAATAGAAAACCAAAAGGGCTCTTTTTTATTTTTTAATACTTCTAAATCAATCTCACCACTTCTTGTTGAAAAATTTGGAAATCCATATTTTAATTTTTTTGGAATCAATATATGAAAAGCTTCTCCAAACTTCTTATTGGGAACAGGCGTGGAAGATGTCAATGACAAAAGCTCTTTATTTCTAATAACCCTTCCATTTAAAATCCGAATTTCATCTCCATTAACCTTATTGTAACTTAATGTACGGAATGAATAAGTAGCCACATCTTTTTTCTTATCGGGTATTTCAAAAGACTCTGTCAATATTACTGATTTGATTGAAGGTTTTTTCCTAATAAAAAGATGAAATCCCTCTTCATGAGCCTCAACATAAACATCGTCAATACCAATTTTTAAAGAATTGTCTTCAAATCCAAACAAATAAAAGTTAATAAAAAGAAATAAAAAAATTTTCTTCATAAGGAAACTGACCTCATAAACAACTGAAAACCAACGAATAAAACCTATAATTAAAGTTTTTCGGATAAATTTTCATAAAATAAAACATTTGATTTAGAAAAACTATTCTTAAAAATATTTCTGAGATTCAAACTAGCAAGATCTTTTTTAACGCTTTTTACCATATCTTCATCTCTATTTAATATGTCAAAAATCCTAGCTGATTCACTTAAATTACTAACTCCAGAATTAAAAAGTTTAGTATCTCTTATGGACGAAAAAGAGGCCATTACTTCTACAACTCCAAGATTATTATAAGTCTCAATTTCTTTTAGTAAAAGAATTTTATGATAATCATTTTCTTTGGGATTAAAATTTAAAACATTAGCCTTCTCTAGTTCTAAATTTTGCATAACCCTTAAATAATAACTCCTAGAAGCTAAAAAATCGCCTATCCTATAAAGAGTTAAGGCAATAGAATTTAAAACTTCGTTACTACTTGAAAACCCCGCCATGCTCTCCACTTTAAATAAATATTTTAATGCATCATCATAATTATTTTCCCTGTAACTAAGTAATCCAGCTTTATAATAAACATCTGGATAATCAACACCTTCATTTATCGCTAATTTATAAGAAGATATCGCAGACTTAAAGTCATTTAAAGATCTAAGAATATCGCCTTGCTTTTCATAAATTGAAGAAATCTCCTTAGATACTTTTATAAGATTGTATTTTTTATAAAAAGAATAATCATTTAAGGCAAAACCAATAATATTGCTCGCTCTAAGAGAATCTCTGGATTTTTCATAAATATCTGCTAAAATTTTATAAGCCAATATTTTGTCCTCAGCGTCCTCAATAGAATTTTTCTGCCTAAAACTATTTAATGCTTTAAGCAAATAAATTTCGGCTTTCTTAAAATCCCCTATATAATACGAATACCTTCCACTTTCAAAAAGCGCCTTATCATAATTGGGATTTTTATTTAAGATTTTTCTAAGGATGTATTCAATCTCTGAATTCATATTAACATTATTATCAAGCTTGAAAACAGTTTTGCCGTCTTTTCTTTTCAAATCGGAAAATTCCTTATTCAATAAATTTGTTTGTCCATTAAGGTAATTTAAGTTTATAGCAAGATTATTTGCCCTCTGATTGTAAGACACGAAAGAAACATACTTATCTACCAGCTTTTTAGCATATTTTGTGTAAACAACTTCATCAACATCTATAATTTCATTTGACTTAATAAAATTATTAATATTATCGGACTCAGTATCTAAATTAGCTTCAATATAAGCATTGAAAAGTTTAAATAAAATTTCCTTTTTTTGTCCATACTTTGAAAGAACAACCGTATAATTATTAATACTATCTTTATAGTAATTAGAATTTGTTTTAGCCCATTTAAAATAATTATCTCCCTTTAATACCAAAGCATCATAATCATAAAGATCATAAGATATAACCTCATCAAGTATTGAATTGGCCTGAGAGTATTCTCCAAGACCAATTTTCATAGAAGCATACGCAATGTATCCTTCCTTATTAAACTTTTTTCGCCTTCTACTTTCAGAATTTTTAGAAAAAGGCTCAATTGTAAATAATTCCTCATACTTCTCTTCAGCACTATCAAAATCTCTGATTTCTTCAAACGCTTTAGCATAATTAACAAACCATTTATCATCAGGCCTAATATAATAAGCGTCTCTAAAGATAGCTTTTGCAAGCTCTCTTTTATTTGCGTATATAGATTCTATCCCCTCTTTATACTTACTCTCAGAAGCAACATAAAAAAATACTACATCTACTATAAAGTACAAAGAAACTAAAACCAAAACAACAAAAAGAGAAGCTATTTTTATCAAAGGCAGCAAAGCCCTTGAGACCCTATAGCTCAATTTCTGCTGAAGCTTGCTAAATTCTTCTGCCTTAAAATAAATTACAGGCAACTTAATAGATCGCCCAACAATATCTCCTACAAATTTAGCAATAAATTTTAACCTTTTTTTATTTTTTTCAACAAGATCAATTAACGCTTCAAGTTTATACTTTGAAACATTCTCTTTGGTTAAAGCCTCAGCAATTGCAATTCTTAAATTTCTAGGATAGGAATTCAAATGCTTTAAAAATAATGGATAATTAACCTTAAATTCAAAGCGTTTAGAATTTGCATTTTGATTGTACTCTAAAAATTTAAAATCATCTGCAACATTTTCAAAAACATTGTCATCTGTGCTTAAATTTAAATCGCTTCCGGTAAACATCTCTGATTGTTCACCGGCCTGGCTTTTATCATTTACCGTATCATCAATATCAACTTCATTAAAGTTATTAGATTGTAAAAAATCATCGTCCTCTAAAACAAAAGAATCGTTGCCAGCTTCAAAAGAATTATTATCACTTTGAGTGTTAATCAATTCTTCAGAATTAAATTCTGAAGAATTGATTAACTTATCAAAATCCAGTTTAGAAGCAATTTCTAAATCAATAGAATTATCATCAAGAACTTTGTCAATATTATTCTCAAAAGAATCATTATAAGAGACGTCAAAATCATTATTCAAAGTTGAAAGCTCTGAATCCATATCAACTCTCAAGTCAGAACTATTTAAAGGTAAATTGTCATTAGAAATGTCAGAATAGGGCAATTTATCTTCATTCTCAAGAGCATCAAGCATGAAATTCAAATCAAGCTCATCATCATTTTCCTCTAAAGCAAGATCTTCACTCATCCAGGGAACAATACTCTCCCCAGGCTCAGGAGGCTTAACATCCATGCTCACACCAAAAGATTCTTTAGATGATCTTTCATTAGAAAGATCATCTAATATTTCTCTTTTAAACTGTTTTATTTTATCTATATCAGGCATATTGAAATCAAATTCCTAGCTCATCAAAGACTCTTTTTATACACTTCAAGCCCTTCTGCATGAAGCACATTAAAGCGATTTTCTAAATCTTCAGCAATTTTTAACCCTAAAACTTCCTTTGTAATCTCTGTCTGACAATCTTTTAAAGTATTTAAAATTTTATCCCTATATTCAACAATACTTATAACTTTGTCAGCATTATATATAAGGCAATCTCTTTTAAAAACATCGTGAGACATATCTCCATCTTCAGAAACTTCTAAAACATTCCCATTAACTCCAATCATCAAATAATAATCAAAAATTTTAAAATAATTGCCAATTTCTAAAATTATTTTCTTTGTTTCAGGCCTTCCTTTTCTATATCTAGTAGCCGTAGGAAAAATAAGTATAATATATCCACTATTTTTCTTTTCATAAATATATTTCATGGAATTAGAATTAAAAACACGTCTTTGCCTAGCATGCTCTATACCAACCCCAACAAATGCATGCGGTGGATACACTAATATTGCATTGTATCCCAAAGAAAGAGTTTTAACAAATAAATTATCTCTGAAAAGCTTAACTCCGGCTATTGGAATAATATGATCTGCAATCTCGCGATAACCCATTTTGTAAAGTAAAAATTGGAAACAGGGAAAATCAAAATTACTATAATGCTCCATTAATATAATTGAAGACTTACCAGATTTGACCTTTTGATAAAGTTCTAAAATATTTTGCATGCCAACAATGGTAGAACCACTCCTAAGCAGTCTCTCTATCATTCTATCTGCTAATCTTCTACTGTTAGAATCTGCATTACGATAAGATTTATCCAAATAATTAACATTTTCAACAGACTTGAATTGACTTACAAAGTCGCTTTCCATGTCTTTAAAATATTTATCAAAACTTTCATTTTGTACAAACATAAAACTAGCACCTTTTAAAGCATTCTATGTTGCCACTTAATCATTAGCTATACCATTTTATTTATTACGAACAAGCAATTCCAAAAAACTAACAATAAATAACTAATATTAAACAAGCATACATTTTTGAAAACATTTTATACCCATTATACCTTATTTATTACACAAAATTAAAGTAAAATTTTAGCTTACAATAATAGAAAAATAACCCCCAAAAAACCATTCAATTTATTGGACTTTTTTTATTGTAAAAATTAAAGTAAAATTTAAACATAATACAAATAAAGTACCAGGGGGCACAAATATTTAAAAGCAAAACAAAGTAAATATTCTTTATTAAAAAAGTTTAATAAAGAATCAACACAATAAATATGTAAAATATTGAAAAAGGAAAATCCCATGAAATATATAAAAATAGCTTTAGTGTTAACTATTTTTTCTTTAATAGCTTGTATTAATAATAATAAAAAAGAAAAAATAGTTTTTAGAGTGTCAAACTTAAGCGAACCATCATCGCTTGATCCTCAAATCTCAACAGACCTTTACGGTAGCAATATCATTGCAAATTTATTCTTAGGCTTAGTAGTAAAAGATTCACAAACCGGAAAATATAAACCAGGACTTGCAAAAAATTGGAATATTTCTGAGGATGGAACTGTTTACACATTCCACCTAAGAGAAAATATAGTTTGGAGCGATGGAATTGATATTACTGCCGAGGAGATAAAAAAATCATATCTAAGAATTTTAAATAAAAAAACAGCTGCATTATACGCTAATTTAGTAAAATCCACAATAAAAAACGCACAAGAATATTTTGATGAGAGAGTGCCTGAATCTGAGCTTGGAATAAAAGCTATTGATAGCAAAACACTAGAGATAACATTAACGTCTCCAAAGCCTTATTTCCCCGATATGCTAACAAACTCAGCATACATACCAGTTCCAATGCATATTGTTGAAAAATATGGAGAAAATTGGACAAATCCTGAAAATATAGTTGTTAGTGGTGCATACAAACTTAAAGAAAGATCTATTAACGATAAAATCGTAATAGAAAAAAATGAAAAATATTATAATGTAAAAAATGTAGAAATTGATGAGGTGATATTTTACCCAATAGCCGGTAGTGTGGCTTACAATATGTACATAAACGGTGAACTCGATTTTCTACAAGCAGCAGAAAAGAATAATTTAGAAGAAATTAAAATAAGAGATGATTATTATTCAGGATTAAAAAATGCAATGGCATACATGGTATTCAATACAACCCTAAAGCCACTAGACAATTTAAAAGTTAGACAGGCCCTCTCACTTGCTATTGATAGAGAAAGTTTATCTAAAATAGTTTTAAAAGGAAGTTCAGAACCAACAAGAAATTTAACTCCAAAATTTGATAATTATTCTTACGGAAAACAGTTAACATTATTTGATCCTGAGAATGCAAAAAAACTTTTAGCTGAAGCTGGATATCCGGATGGAAAAGGATTTCCCACATTAAAATATAAAATCTCAGGAGGAACCCAAACAGTACCAGAATTCTTACAAGAGCAATTTAAAAAAATCCTAAACATTAACATAGAAATCGAGAATGAAGAATGGACAACATTTTTAGGAAGCAGAAGAACTGGAAATTACCAAATTACAAGCATGGGGTGGATAGGAGACTATTTTGACCCTTTGACATTCTTAGAAAGCTTATTTACAACAGAAAATCATTTTTTCGGAGCATACCAATATTCAAACAAAGAGTATGATGCTTTAATAAAAAAATCTCATTTAGAATTTGATCCAATAAAAAGACAAGACATTCTAAGAGAAGCTGAAGCAATCATAGTAGAAAAAGATTTTCCTGTGGCGCCCTTATATATACCCAAATCTCATTACCTTTTCAGGAATGATAAATGGACAGGATGGGTGCCAAATATTTCAGAAAGCTATTTATATGAAGATATTAAAACTAAAAAATAATAAAATTAAGTAATTTTAAAATTAAGATTTAAAATTAATATCTAAGGAGGGGCAATTATAAAATTAAAGTTAACTTTAAAACGGAGGCATAAAAAATTATGAAATTACAAAAGTTATTATTTTTAATAATATTTTTTCTAACTTTTCTTTGTTGTAATAAAGAGGAAAAAAAAGAAGGAGTATCATTTAAAATAAGCCTGGGAGCAGAACCAAGTAGTCTTGACCCCCAATTAGCAGAAGACAATGTCGGATCAAAAATGATAGACACAATGTTTAAAGGGCTTATTACAGGCGATCCTAACACAGGAGGAAACAAACCAGGACTTGCAAAAAGTTGGGATATTTCTCCTGACGGAACAGTTTACACATTTACCCTAAGAGAAAAAATCATCTGGAGTGATGGAGTTGCAATCACTGCAGAAGGGATTAGAAAATCTTATCTTAGAATTTTAAATAAAGAAACTGGCTCAAATTATTCTGAAATGGTTAAATCAACCATTAAGAATGGTCAAAAATATTTTGACGGACAAGTGTCTGACTCTGAACTTGGAATTAGGGCAATTGACGAAAAAACATTAGAAATAACACTCGAATCACCAAAACCCTATTTTATCGATATGTTAGTACACCAATCATTTATTCCAATACCGATTCATATTGCCGAAAAGTATGGACAAAGCTGGACAAACCCTGAGAACATAGTTACCAGCGGTCCTTTTAAGTTAAAAGAAAGAATTCCTAACGAAAAATATGTGGTCGAAAAAAATGATAAGTACTATAACTCAAACCAAGTAGAAGTACAAGAAATTACATTTTATACAACAAATGATAACTCAACAGCATATAAAATGTATGAAAATGGGGAATTAGATGCAATCTTTAGCGCTATACCTCCCGATTTAATTAAAGATCTAAAGTTAAGAAGTGATTATTACTCATCAGCTGTTAATGCTTTATATTTTTACGCATTCAACACGCACATTAAACCACTAGATAATGTTAAAGTTAGAAAAGCCTTGACTCTTGCTATTGATAGAGAAACGCTTACCTATAAAGTTCTTGACAATGGGACTACTCCTACAAGAAGAATAACCCCTAACTTCAGCTCATATTCTTATGCAAAAAATTTGGAATTATTTAATCCTGAAATTGCAAAAACCCTTCTAGCTGAAGCTGGTTACCCTAATGGCAATGGATTTCCTATTTTAAAATTAAAATATAATACAAGTGAAGCTCATAAAAAAATTTGTGAATTTATTCAAAACCAATGGAAAAAAATTTTAAACATTGATGTGGAACTTGAAAACGAAGAATGGACAACTTACTTAAACACTAAGTCAAATGGAAATTACGAAATAGCAAGAGCAGGGTGGATAGGCGATTATGCTGATCCTTTAACATTTTTAAGTATATTCACACAAGGATACACACAATTCTCATCTCACAATTACTCAAGCCCAGAATACAACGAACTTATTAAAAAGTCTGATCTTGAACTTGATCCAATAAAAAGACAAGATATCCTAAGAAAAGCAGAAGAGATAATTATTGAAAAAGATTTTCCAATAGCCCCAATATATATATATGGAAATAGTTATCTTTTCAGAAATGACAAGTGGACAGGCTGGAATACCAATATTACAGAAAGATTTGATTTATCTCAACTAAAATTAAAAAAATAAATAAATAATTTTTAATTAAATAAAAATCGTCTATTAATTTCTTTTCATAGGCGATTTTTTTATTGACTTTTTCCTAAAAAGAAGATAGCTTAAAACTTATAAATAAATCAATAAAATAATTTTAAATTCGGGGAAAAGGTTAAAATGAATTTTAATAAAACTACAAAAATCAATACAAAACTTAAGCTGGCAACACTAATTATACTTGCCATATCTTTAATTACATGTAACAACAATTCGGAAAAGGAAAAATTAACATTTAAAGTATACATAGGGGGAGCACCTTCATCACTTGATCCACACTTGGTAGATGAGACAATTGGAGCAAGAATTTTAGAACAAGTATTCTCGGGGCTCTTATCATTAAATACCAAAACAGGAAAGCTAATGCCTGGACTTGCTAAAAATTGGGAAGCCTCAAAAGATAAAAAAACATATCAATTTTACCTAAGAGACAACCTTGTTTGGAGCGACGGAGTTTCAATCACTGCTGAAGGGATAAGAAAATCTTTTTTAAGAATTTTAAATAAAACAACAGAATCTGCACATGTTGACGTGCTTAAATCAATAATAAAAAATGGGCAAGAGTATTTTGATGGAAAAGTATCTGATTCTGAGCTTGGAATTAAAGCAATTGATAGCAAAACATTGGAAATAACACTTACATCTCCAAAACCCTATTTTCTTGAATTGCTCCTACATCATGCATTCATGCCAGTACCTATTCATGTTATTGAAAAATATAAAGGAAATTGGACAAATCCTGAAAACATGGTTACCAGTGGTCCTTTTAAATTAAAAAAAAGATTACCTAATGAAAAAATTATATTTGAAAAAAATGAACACTATTACAATGCAAAAGAAGTAGAACTTGAAGAGCTTGTCTACATTACATCTGACAATGATCTGACTGTATACAATATGTACAAAAATAACGAAATTGATGCTATTTTTAACAGCATCCCGCCGGACATTGTAAATGAAATAAAACTACAAAATGACTATTATCAACACAAAAGTAATGCAATTTATTTATACTCATTTAATACAAAAATAAAACCCCTTGATGATGCTAGAGTTAGAGAAGCTTTAACGTTAGCTATTGACAGAGAAACTTTAACTTACAAGGTACTCAATGACGGTACAGTTCCTACAAGAGAAATAACTCCTGATCTTGAAAATTACAATTATGGTAAAAAATTAGCTTTATTTGATCCTGAAAAATCTAAAAAGCTTTTAACACAAGCTGGATATCCTAATGGAAAAGGATTTCCAATGCTAACGCTAAAATACAATACGAATGAAACTCATAAAAAAATTGCTGCATTTATTCAAAACCAATGGAAAAAAATTTTAAATATAAATATTATGCTTACCAATGAAAATTGGCCTGTTCTTACTAATAGTAGAAATACAGGCAATTTTGAAATAATAAGAATTGGACGCATTGGGGAATATTTAGATCCACACACATACTTCACTATATTCACAAGCGAAAATTCGCAACTTGCATCATACAGATATTCAAACCTAGAATTTGATAAACTGATTAGAGAATCAGATTTTGAAAAAGACCCTATAAAAAGAAAAAAAATACTTAGAAAAGCAGAATCAATAATAATTGAAAAAGATTTTCCTGCCGCACCAATATACATATATTCTGGACACTATCTTTTCAGAAACGACAAATGGACTGGATGGAGTCCCAATGTATCAGAGGTTTATTATTTTTCTGAATTAAAATCAATTAAGAATGCAAAACACAACTAATTAATTTCTAAAAGTGTTCAACATAATTTAAAAATAATATTTAAGATTCTAAGGCAAAATTAACTTAGAATCTTAAATAAAAAAACAAATCCTTATCTAATCAACATAACAAAATTTTAAAAACCATTTAAAAAAGACAAAATACATTTTTTTGAAAAAAAAATTATTAATTATAATGCAAACAACCTTCTATTTCATCAAAAATTATCAACTATAGCTTGAAAAACAATAAATACTATATGATATAATTGACTAATATATAATATTGCCAATATCTATTTACAAAGGAGCAAAAATGTTAAAGTTTACTTTAAAAAAATTAATAGGAATGATACCAACTTTACTAGCAATAATTTTTTTATGCTTTTTTGTAATGAGAATGGCCCCTGGAAGCCCATTTGATTCTGAAAAACCTATTGATCCTCAAGTAAAAGCAAGATTGATGGAAAAATATCATCTTGACAAACCTTTTTATATTCAAGCATTTTATTATATTTTAAATGTTCTCAAAGGGGATCTGGGGCCTTCTTTAAAAAAGAAAGACCTTACAGTTAATCAATACATAAAATTAGGATTTCCAAAATCACTTACACTCGGAGTAATATCCCTCATCATATCACTATCAATAGGAATACCAATAGGAATATTGGCTGCTATTTATAAAAATACTTATATAGACTATATAATAACATCAATAGCCATATTGGGGATTTCTATACCATTATTCGTAATAGGACCAATTTTACAATACTTTTTTGCAATTAAATGGAGCCTACTTTACACCTCCGGATGGATTACAGAAAGGGGGGGATTTTCAAATTTAATTCTACCCATAATAACTCTTAGTATGCCTAATATAGCTATTTTCGCAAGAATAATTAGAGGCTCAATGTTAGAAATAATACAGAGTGACTTTGTAAGAACTGCACGTGCAAAAGGACTAGACTTTAGAAAGATAGTTATAAAGCACATGTTAAGAGGAGCAATGCTGCCTGTAGTAAGTTATGTGGGTCCAGCATTTGCTGCTATAATCTCTGGAAGCGTAGTTATTGAAAAAATATTTAGAATTGCTGGAATGGGAATGTTTATAACAGAATCTGCACTAAACAGAGATTACCCAGTATTAATGGGGGGATTGTTAGTATACTCAATAATACTGCTTATTTCCATATTAATATCAGACATTATATATAAAATGTTAGATCCAAGAGTATAAGAGGAAATCAAAATGAATAACCTTGAAAAAGAAAATGACAAAACCAATTCTAAACTCGAAAGAAGAGCATGGTCAAGATTTAAAGAAAATAAACTGGCATTTGGTAGTCTTTTTGTAATTGGATTTTATATCTTAATTGCCATTCTACAACCAATATTACCTATATATAAATACCACACTCAAATAGTAGAACATTCCGATTTGCCACCATCTTTCCAGGCTGCTGGAGAACTATGGTACAAGAAAGAAAAAAAATTTATTGAAAAATTAGCAAAAAAAGAAAAAAGAGAAATAAGTGAAGACGAACTAAAAAAACTCGAAGACATAAAAAGAAAAATAGAAAATGAAGTTCAAATAATAGATAAAAAGGAAGTAAAAATACATAAAAGAGTATATTTGCTTGGTACAGACAATCTTGGAAGAGATTTACTTGCAAGATTAATACAAGGCAGTCAAATCTCTCTTTCTGTAGGATTTATTGGAGCTTTTTTGTCTATGATAATAGGAACTATTTTAGGCTCAATAGCAGGATTTTTTGGAGGATTACCTGACAAAATAATCACTAAAATAATAGAGATTCTTTATGTATTACCCTATTTACTTATTGTAATAATATTAATGGCAATAATGGAAAGAAGTATAATAGGATTATTCATAGCACTTGCATTTGTATCGTGGTTAACAGTAGCTCGAGTTGTACGAGGCCAAGTACAATCATTATCAAGTTCAGAATTTATACAAGCAGCCAAAACCTTTGGTGCAACGAATCAAAGAATAATCTTAAAACACTTAATCCCTAATAGCATTGGAATGATAGTTATATTCACAACAATAAGAGTTCCAAGCTTTATTATGGCTGAAGCATTTTTATCCTTTTTAGGACTTGGAATTTCAGCTCCAATGACAAGCTGGGGAGAATTAGTGCAAAATGGAATTGCTACATTTGTTGAATATCCATGGAAAGTTTTTATTCCGGCTACAGTTATGACAATATTTCTATTATTTATGAACTTTTTAGGTGATGGGTTAAGGGATGCATTTGATCCAAAAGATAGCATCTAAGGAGAAATTGAATGGAAAAAGAAAACATATTAGAAATAAAAAATTTAGCGATTGAATTTAGATTAAAACATACAACAATTCATCCTGTAAACAATATTAACCTATCTGTAAAAAGAGGAGAAATTAGAGCTATTGTTGGAGAATCTGGAAGTGGAAAGTCCGTAACAAGCATGGCTATTTTAAAATTATTACCAGAACTTACAACAGTATATAAAAGTGGAGAAATACTATTTGAAAACCAAGATCTGCTAAAACTTAGCGAAAAAGAACTTTTAAAAATTAGAGGTAATAAAATATCAATGATATTCCAAGACCCAATGACTTCATTAAACCCATTTTTAAGGATATCAACTCAACTTGAAGAAACAATAATCTTACACCAAAGATTAGGAAAAAAAGAAGCCAAAGAAAAAGCAATAGAAATGTTAAAAACTGTTGGTGTTGTAAACGCAGAAGAGAGAATAAAACATTTCCCCCATCAATTCTCAGGAGGAATGAGACAAAGAGTCATGATTGCCATGGCACTCAGCTGTCATCCATCCTTACTAATAGCAGATGAACCGACAACAGCCCTTGATGTTACAATCCAAGAGCAAATATTATTATTAATCAAAAACCTATCTAAAAAATTCAATACTTCTACCATATTCATAACTCATGATCTTGCAGTTGTTGCTGAAATTTGTGATACAGTCTCTGTCATGTATCAAGGAGAAATTGTAGAAGAAGGAACAGTAGAGGAAATATTTAACAATCCTAAACACCCTTACACTATTGGACTTTTAAAATCAATTCTTACACTAGAACACGATCCAAGTAAAAAACTTTATTCAATGAAAGAAAATCCTATTAAGATCACAAAAACCAGCATTGAGGAGGAATTTTAAATGAGCAGTAAAAAAGAAATAATTCTTAAAGTAGAAAACTTAATGCAAACATTCACAACAGGAGAAGATTTTATATTTTGGAAAAACAAACAAAAAGTCAATGCTGTAAACAATGTTAGCTTTGAAGTTGAAAAAAATAAAACTTTGGGACTCGTTGGAGAATCTGGCTGCGGCAAATCTACTACTCTTCGCTCAATAATGCAACTTTACACACCAACCTCTGGAAATATTTACTTTAACGAAAAAAACATAACTAAACTTTCAAAAAAAGAACTCTTAAAAACAAAAAAAGATATGCAAATGGTATTCCAAGATCCTCACACTTCACTTGATCCAAGAATGACAATAAAAGAAATAATAGCAGAACCATTAGAAATATACAATGAAAACAAAATTCTTCCAAAAACAAAACAAGAAATAGAACAAAGAGTAAACGAACTAACAGATGTTGTTGGGTTACATAAAAGTATGTTATCCAGATATCCTCATGAATTTTCGGGGGGACAAAGACAGAGAATAGGAATTGCCAGAGCACTAGCTTTAAATCCTAAACTTTTACTTTTAGACGAAGCCGTTTCTGCGCTTGATGTATCAACTAGAGCTCAAATTTTAAATCTGCTAAAAGCCCTGCAAAAAGAATTCAATTTGTCTTATTTATTTATTTCTCACGACCTTGCTGTAGTAAAATATATGAGTGATAAAATAGCTGTAATGTACCTTGGGGTTATCCTAGAGCTTGCACCAAGAGAAACACTATTTTCAAACCCAGTTCACCCATATACTAAAATGCTAATAGCATCAATTCCTGAAATCAACCCCGAAAAAAGAAAAAACAAAAATATAAAATTGGACGAACAAACCCTAGCAAGCATCAGAAAAATTCACTTATCAACTCAGGTACACCCAAAACTTGAAGAAATAGAAAAAGATCACTTTGTATCTAAATACCTTTTTGATGAGATGAATAAATAAACAATTGAAAAGCTTATTTATGGTCAAAATAGGAAACTTCAAAATCTATTTTATTATCAATCCCTTCAACAAAGTATAAATTAATTCTATTAACATTATTTTTATCTATTACTTTGTTGCCAGAATCAATAAAATAATAATAAATTCTATCCTTGGGCAAATTTTTAAGCTTAATAGTATAAATTCCCTTATTATCTTCTTTTTCAATAAGCCTATTTAAAAAAGGATTAAAATTATTAAAACTACCAGCTATTGTAACTATTTGTCCAGGACGACCTATATAAAAAATTTCAACCTCATTATTATCATATGATTGTATTGGATTTCTCAAAGAAATATAACTGGACTTCTCTTTGGTAACCTCAATTTTAGAAAATGGGACTAAATCCTCATTGTAAACCACATTTTTATTATACTCATCATTGGTCCAAACACCATCTACAATAAGTCTATATTTTATATCGCTTGTGCCATGAGGAATATTAACTTTAACAAAAAAAACTCCATACTCATTTTTTTTGAATAAATACTTTTTAGAATACTGATCAAAGTCAAAAGCAGCAAAAATTTTTCTAATTCCCTTATTGGGAGGATAAAACAATAATATACGCTTAGAATCAACCATGGGCTCAAGATTGTCTTTTCTTGTTGAAACTTCTAAAAATTCATTTAAACTCAAATCAAAATCATACATTACATAATTATCTGAAAAAAGATTGTTAACACATAAAAATGTGAAAATCAATAAATATAAACACCTATCTTTCATAGATCATATACAAAGTTCAAAAATTCTTTTGGCAAGATACTACACATTTAGACTTTTAAACATTATACTAAAAACATACATTAAAGTAAATAATATGAGGAGTACAAAAATGGGTTTTCACATTTATGAAATCAAAGCAAGACAAATTATTGATTCTAGGGGGAATCCAACAGTTGAGGCTGATGTCATTTTAGAAGATGGAACTTGCGGAAGATCTGCTGTACCATCAGGTGCATCAACAGGAATTAACGAAGCTGTTGAGCTTAGAGATGGTGATAAATCTGTATATATGGGAAAAGGAGTTTTAAAAGCAATTGAAAACATAAAAAACATAATTGCCCCAGAACTTGAAGGAATGAGCGCCTTAAATCAAGTTGCAATCGACAGAAAAATGCTTGAACTTGATGGCACCCCTACAAAAGAAAAGCTTGGTGCTAATGCAATCTTAGCAGTTTCAATGGCTACAGCTAAAGCTGCTGCAAAGTACCTTGGACTTAAGGTTTATCAATATCTTGGAGCGTACAAAGCTAACATTTTGCCTACACCTATGTGCAATATTATTAATGGTGGTGCACATTCTGACAACTCTGTTGACTTTCAGGAGTTCATGATAATGCCAATAGGAGCAAAAACTTTCAGCGAAGCAATAAGAATGTCAGTAGAAGTTTTTCACACACTAAAAGGCATTCTACATGGCAAAGGATATGCAACTTCTGTTGGAGATGAAGGGGGATTTGCCCCAAATTTAAAATCAAATGAAGAAGCTTGCGAAATGATTATAGAGGCAATAAAAAAAGCAGGATATGAGCCTGGAAAAGATATAGCAATAGCTCTTGATCCAGCAACATCTGAGCTTTATGACCCAAAAACAAAAAAATATGTACTTAAATGGTCAACAAAAGAAGAACTTACTTCCGAACAAATGGTTGAATATTGGTCAAAATGGGTAGAAAAATATCCAATCATTTCAATTGAAGATGGCATGGCCGAAGAAGATTGGGACGGTTGGAAAAAACTTACAGACAAAATTGGGCACAAAATACAACTTGTTGGGGATGATTTATTTGTAACAAATACCTCATTTCTTAAAAAAGGAATTGAAATGGGAGTTGCCAATTCAATTCTTATAAAGGTAAATCAAATAGGAACACTAACAGAAACATTTGAAGCTGTAGAAATGGCTAAAAAGGCAGGATACACAGCAATAGTCTCCCACAGATCAGGAGAAACAGAAGATACAACAATAGCTGATCTTGTCGTAGCTCTTGGGACAGGACAAATCAAAACTGGCTCACTCTCAAGAACAGACAGAATAGCCAAATACAATCAACTCATAAGAATAGAAGAAGAATTGGAAACAACTGCTGAATACCACGGTAAAAACGTCTTTTATTCCATTAAGCAAAAATAAATCAAATCCCTCTAGAAGGGATTTTTTTGCTTAAATAAAAATGTAAAATGTATAAAAAATAAAATTATCTTTTGGAAAATTGAAAACTTTTTCGTGCTTTTTTCTGCCCAAATTTTTTACGTTCAACTTTCCTTGAATCTCTTGTTAAAAACCCATTAGATCTCAAAATCATCTTATTAGATTCATCAAGTTCAAAAAGAGCCCTTGAAATACCGTGCCTTATTGCCCCTGATTGACCTGAGATCCCTCCCCCATAAACATTAATATAAAGATCATATTTCCCAAGTGTATTTGTTAAAACTAAAGGCGATAGCGCCATTGTTCTTAAATTTTCAAGTTGAATGTAAGAGTCAAAGTCTCTATTATTTACTTTAATATTGCCACTACCCTCTCTAATGTAAACTCTAGCAACAGAAGATTTTCTCCTACCAGTTCCCATTGATAAATTAACATTACTAAAATTTGATTTTTTCATCTTACCTCTCTAAATTAGCTTCCAGCTTTACAGGATTTTGAGCTTTAAGAGTATGCTCTGAACCAGAAAAGACTTTTAAATTTCTAAAAAGACCACGCCCTAAAGGACCTTTTGGCAACATACCTTTAATAGCGATCTCAAGGGGAGCACAAGGCTTTCTCTCTGACAACGTTCTAAAAGTATCAGAATAAAGACCTCCTGGATATCTTGAGTGTCTATAATAAAGTTTTTGTTGATATTTTTTACCTGTCAACCTAACCTTAGAAGCATTAATAACAATAACATTGTCACCTAAATCTTGGTGGGGAGTATAATAAGCTTTATGTTTACCTCTTAAAATTCTAACAACATCCACAGCAACTTTACCTAAAACTCGGTCTGCTGCATCAATTACATACCATTTTTTCTCAACAGTCTTTGGCTTGATCCAAATCGTAACATTATTGGTTATCTTATTCATAATAGCACATTACCCTTACATATAATTTTATGCATAAATCTTATTCATTGTATTATTTGCAAAGACCACTGTCAAGTCCATCAACAAACTTGTTTTTAAGAGCAAAACAAATTTTTTTAAAATTATCCAGATCTCCTTTAGAAAACTTCAAGGGAACAATAGATGGAATACTAAAATTTGGACTAATTAAATACCCATACTTGAGAAATTCATTAAAAATTTCAGAATGATAATAAGCGTCATAAAGAGGAAACATATACCTATTAGTCACTCTAAACAAAGATGTGGCAAAAGAATTAAAATCAATATTGAGATTTTTTTCATAAAACAAAAGTTTGCTTAATGTATGTCTAGCCAAAGATAAAGTTATAGCATCAAAATTATCTTTAAATTCTATTTTTCTAGAAAGGTTATCTATGATAACAATACTAACAGACATACAATCAGGCAAAGGCATATTAAAAATCATAGGATATTTAATATTTTTAAATCCCACTTTAAACTCATATATTCCTTCTTCTTTTTCCCAAGGCATAAAAACTTTATCTTTACCAGTTAAAGATAATAAAAATTCTTTTGCATCTTGTTCTAGCTTAAAAATATAAACAGACCCGGCCTCTTTAAAAAAAGTAAATACCAAATTTATAAACTGATTTTTAAAAACAGAAGGATAAGGAGATATCAAGCCCCTTGACATAGTTTGCTTAAAAAGGCGATTTAACCCTTGAATTCTATAACCTAAAAAATTTTTTCCACCATTTAAATATAAATCCAAATATCTCTTGCCGTGAATATCATAAAGATAAAAAAATCTGGCCCTCTTAATAACTGGCAAATTGTCTATTAAGGAGAAATCATACATTTGCTAAACTTTGTAAAAGAATTTCATTTGCAAGTATAGGATTAATCTTACCTGAAGATTTCTTCATTATTTGCCCCATCATAAATTTGATAGCATGATCTTTACCCTTTTTGTAAAGTTCAATTGACTTGGGATTTTCATTTAAAACTTCAAGCACAATCTGTTTAATAACAAACTCATCACTTATTTGCTCTAATTGATTTTCACTTATAATAACAGAAGCTGGAACTTTTCTAGCCATCATCTCTGAAAACACTTTTTTTGCCATTTTACCACTTATTTTATCAGCAACAATAAATTCAACAAGCTCTGTAATATGGCTTGGAAGCAAATTAAACTCAAGAACACTAATTCCTTTGTCATTAAGAACGCTTAAAACTTCAGACAATATCCAATTGGCTACTTTTTTAGGATCGCTTGAATTAATAACAGCATCTTCAAAATATCTAAGTAGGTGCTTATCTGATGTTAAAGTAGTAACATCAAAATCACTTAACCCATATTGAGCTTTAAGCCTAACTCTTGCATCAAATGGAAGTTCAATTAACTTTAAATTTTTAATATTATCAATATAAAAATCATCAATCTCTATTAAAGGTAGATCAGGTTCCTGGAAATAACGATAATCAGATACTGTTTCTTTGTTCCTTTGAATCACTGTTATCCCGCTCTTATCATCAAATCCTCTAGTGTGCTTACCACAACTATCAAGTGTTTTCCTAAATTGAATCCACTCCTCTTGTTGCCTTAATTCTTCATATTCAATGGCAGCTTTAATAGATTTAAAAGAGTTTAAATTCTTTATTTCGGCTATAGGAGTTTTATACTCAATACCACTCTCATTAACAATTAAATTAACATTTACGTCACATCTAAAAGAACCATTCTCCATATTGCATTCTGACAAATCAAGATACCTAAAAATTTCTCTTAAAGAACTTAAAAAAGCAACTGCTTCATCCCCATTACCAATATCTGGAGCAGAAACAATCTCAAGCAAAGGAGCACCTGAACGATTAAAATCAATATAACTTTGATTTTCACTATCTAGCAAATGTAGGCTTTTGCCTGAATCTTCTTCCATGTGAATTCTAATAATGTTAATCTTTTTAAACCCAGAAGAGGTTTCAATCAATAAGCTTCCTCCCTCACAAATCGGTTTATCATTTTGCGAGATTTGATATCCTTTTGGCAAATCTGGATAATAATAATGTTTTCTATCAAATTTAACAACGCGCCTAATCTTTGAGTTTGTGGCATGCCCTGCTAAAATTGCACTATTAATAAGCTCTACATTCACACTTGGCAATGAACCTGGCAACCCAAGACAAATTGGACAAATACGAGAGTTAGGAACTCCTCCAAACTCATTCTTACATCCACAAAAAGCCTTTGTTTTTAAACCTAGCTGAATATGAATTTCTAATCCAATAACTAATTTATATTCCATTCAACCCCAATTCCCTAATCACATTTTTTGAAAAACTTAAAAGTTCAAAATCCTTCTTGCTGCGCCCAATAATTTGCATTCCGATCGATAATCCTTCCTTATCCTTAGAATACGGAAGCGAAATAGCAGGAGCCCCAATAAGATTTGCAATCACAGTACAAATATCTGAATAATACATTTTAACAGGATCATCAAAATCTAAACCAACCCTAAAAGGTTTAACAAAACTTGTCGGAGTAATAATAAAATCACAACTTTCAAAAAGCTTGTTAAATTTAGGAATAATCAAGTTTTGAAGAATTTCACAAGCTTTTGCATAATATTTAGAATCATACCCTTCTGACAATAAATAATTTCCAAGAACAATACGTCTTTTAACTTCTTCTGACAAGAAATTACTCCTATGTTTAAAATAAAAATCATTAAGACTTAAATTTTCTGACATTCTCTTGCCATAACAAAGCCCAGTATAACGAGCAAGATTTGAGGATGCTTCAACAGGAGAAATTGTATAATAAATTGATAAAATAAAATTAATCTCTTCTATTGAAACTTCTTTTATATTAACACCTTTTGACAAAAGATCAAATTTAAATTTAGCAAAACTACTTGCAACATTTTTGTCCATTAGATCTTCGCTAAGTTCTTTAATTACAGCTAAATTCTTACCTTGTAACGACTCAATTTTTAAAGGATAAAAATCATCAAAGATGTCTACACTAGTAGAATCCATTTTATCAGCTCCACAAGTATGCTTTAAGATCAAAGCAATATCTTCAATAGAATGAGCAAAAAAGCCTATTTGATCAAAAGACGAAGCATAAGATGCAAGCCCATAGCGAGAAAGACCACCATAAGAAGGCTTGAAGCCTAAAATTCCTGAAAAAGATGCAGGAAGTCTAACAGAACCTCCAGTATCACTGCCAAGCGAAAAAGGCGCTTGAAAAGCTGCAACTACAGCTGCAGAGCCTCCAGAACTGCCACCTATAACATATTCTCTATTTAAAGGATTTAAAGTTGCACCATAATAAGAAAATTCACAAGTAGAACCCATGGCAAATTCATCCATATTGGTTCTGCCAATTAAAATTGCTCCTTTATTCTTAAGTCTTTTGATCACAGTTGCATCATAAGGAGAAATATAGCCTTTTAAAATTTCAGAAGCACAGGTTAAAGATTTATCTTGAATTGAAATATTATCTTTGACAGCAATAAGCATACCAATTAAAGGCAAATCCTCTAATTCACAATTTCTCAAACAATCATCATACCTTTTTGCAATCTCTAAAGAATCATCAAAAAATTCAATGTATCCATTAATATCTTTATTTAATTCATAATTATTTTTATAAGCAAGTAAAATATCATAAATTTGACATTTTTTAGTTAAAACTAATTCTTGAATTTTAGTTAAAGTTAAATTGCTTAAGTCCAAGACATTATCCTTATTCGAATATTTTAGGAGATGAAAAATATCCATCTAAAAACGAATTACTAAGCTTCTTAATTGATTCAATAGAAAGAGAAAATCTTACTTTATCCTCACGCAATGTAGAAATCTTTTTCTTATTAGCATCAAAATTAATTTGAACCTCAAAATTTGAAATTTCATTAACCAATTTAATAACTTTCTCAAATTTTGAAATAAATTTATCTTCACTCCCTTTGCCAAGTCTTACTAAGCTTAATTTTAAACTATTTTCCAAATGTATATCTTGCAAAATAAACCTCTAAACTTTGATAATTTTTTTAATATACTCAGGACTCAAAATAGCCTTCTTACCATTTCTCAAGCTGATTTTAACAAATTGCAAGCTACCTTGATACCAGATATCAACAATCATTCCCCTTTCTTCATTATAAATTATATAATCTCCAATATTAAATCCAATATCCCTTTTATTATCAATAAAAAAATTATTAAAATACTCTTTTAAATACTCAGGAATAAAGACAATGTCATAAAAGTTTTTGTCAATATCTTGAAAAAAAACGGAAAGCGCAGTTCTTTTAAAAGAACCTCTAAAAGCTCGCCTCAAATTTAAGGTAACAATAAGCTCTGATTTAGCTCTTGTAATTGCAACATAAAAAAGCCTTCTCTCCTCCTCAAGTCTATCTTCTGTTAATTCTTCAATTTCAGCTGGCAAAAGACCTTTCTCAAGTCCAGAAATCACAACTCTATCAAATTCAAGTCCCTTGACACCGTGAATTGAAGACAAAAATATATTAGACTTAAAATCTCCAGAAATTAAAGGGGAAAGTGAAGAATTTTCTAAAAAAATAGCAAGACCTTCAAATGTACCTGAATATTCAATTCCGCTATTAATAAGCTCATCAATATTTCTTAATTTTTCGTCCTTATCAAATTTTTTATAATAATCTAAAAGACCAAACTTAATTACAACATCCTCAATAAAAGCAGATAAATTAATATAATTATCTTCAAAAAGTTTTTTACTCAGCTCATCATAAGCATTCACAAACAATAAAAGAGATTCTTTGGCTTTATTTTTAAGCGAACTCAAAACCTTTTTACTCGCACAAAACAAATTAAAATTAACATCATCATCGTTTAAAACACTAATTATTTTGTCTAGAGTAGTTTTTCCAATTCCTCTAGAAGGCTTGTTTACAATTCTCAAAAAAGCTATTTTATCTTTTCTGTTTATAAAAAGCCTAAGCAAACAAATAATATCTTTTATTTCCTCTCTATCATAAAATTTAATTGATCCTAAAACCTTGTATGAGATATTCTTCTTTAAAAAAGATGTTTCAAAATGAAAAGACTGGGAATTAAATCTATAAAGTATTGCTGTCTCAACATCATTGTCAACAAGTAAGTTAGAAAAATATTCAGCTTCATCTGATGTGCTTTGAAAAACTAAAAATTTCATTCTTTTATCATAACTATTTTGAGTTATTATTTGTTTCTCATATCTATTTTTATTTTTTGAAATAACCCCATTTGCAATACTCACTATATTTGAACTTGAACGATAATTTTGCACTAAATAAAATTTAGCAACATTGGCAAAAGTTTTTTCAAATTCAAGAATATTTTCAATTCTAGCTCCTCTAAAAGAATATATGGACTGATCTTCATCTCCTACAACCATAAAATACATACCATCTAAATAAAGTTCTTTTAAAAATAAAAATTGTGAATAATTTGTATCTTGATACTCATCTACAAAAATGACTTTAAATTTAGATTGAACAGATTCTTTTAGAGATTTAGACTGCCTCAGCATTAAAATAGGTTTAATAATAAGATCTGAGAAATCAAAAGCATTGTTCTTGGTTTTTTCTTCCTCATAAATTTTGATATACTCATATTCCTTTTCTGTAAATTCAATAAATTTTCCTAAGAAAAAATTTTCTTTGTCTTTTAAAATCAACCCCGCAATATGTTTTGCCATTTCAAGATTTGAAGCAAGATTAATTTGTTTGACAAATCTAACAACATCATTAGTATCCCAAATTGTAAAATTTGAATCATAATTTTTGTCAAAATCCTTATAGTAACACCTTAAAAGCCAAGCCCCAAAAGAATGAAAAGTTTGAATATGAAGTTTCTTGTCAAATTTTAAAAGATCGTTTATCCTGTCATTCATTTCATTTGCAGCTTTATTGGTAAAAGTTAAAGCTAAAATTTCATTAGGATTTATATTCATATGTTTGATTAAATACACAATTTTTGCAATTATAACCCTTGTTTTACCACTTCCAGGCCCTGCTAAAACAAGCATGGGATTTTTACTTTTATTAAAAACAATTTTTTCTTGAAAAGCATTTAAGCTAGAAAAAAAATTTTTTATTTTATCCATTACTAATAAACTTCAGAAACCTTAAGATCAAACCCTGAAGGTGTCTTTACCCAAAAAAATTGGACAGCAAAAATTTCTTTTCCCTGCTCTTTTAAAAAAGAAGTAATGTCTTTGTCATTGAGAATAATATTAACATCAGAAAGTCTTGAAAAAAATAGTATTAAAGATTTTTCAAAAGCTAAATTAATGGGAATTCCTTTGGATGCAAAAAAAGACTTGCCATGAAGATTGTTTTCATCAGCATATCTAAAAAATGTATCATTTAAAAAATCAATTTTCAAATCAACATTTGAAAGTTTTTGAGAAGAATATAGGGTAAGATAATCACTACTTGGCAATTTTTCAGTTCCCTTAACATCAAACTGCCAATTTAAAATATTAAATCTATTGTCAATATTAGTTTCAGACACATATTTAACATTTAAAGCAAAAGACTCTAAACTTACATGGGCTATTTTCGACTTATCATAATAATAATTCTCATAAATAATTTTGACTCTCAAATTATCATCAAGATTTATCTCTTTAAACTCTCCTAAATTAAAAATATTTTTATTTTTTTTAGACTCATCAACAATAACCAAATCATCACTAATAAACGATGTTCTATATTTTGCGATATTATTACCATATGTTAAAGATAAAAAATCTCCTTCGCTAAGAGAAAGATTCCAAAAATTCTTTTTATCAAAAGACACTTCATGAATATTAGAAATTTTCTTCTCATCCCGGCTAAGCTTAAAAAATTTTTTAAAATAAACTTTCACTTCTCTAAAAGCAATAAACATAAATAATAGCAAAATAACGCTAGCAATTCCTAAAAGGATTTTTAACATACTTAAAGACTCTAAACTAAAAAAAAATATTTTTTTATCTGGGACTTTTTTATCACTTGAAAAGCCTAAATTTGAAATTTTATTTTCAGATCTAATCCCGATATAACTGCTATTAAGTCTATTTTTATAATCTTTAAAAAGTGTCGATATTAATCTAGAATCAATATCTAAATATTCGCTATAAGTCCTTAAAAATCCAACAGCCAAAACTTCATTTGGGAAAATTTCAATATTAGAATCTTCAAGAGCTTTAAGATACTTAACAGAAATTTTAATATCATCAGCTACCATTTCAAGAGTTAAATTTTTATCATTTCTAACTTTTCTCAAATAACTCCCAAATTTAATAAAATCATTTCCTTCCATAGATTAAACCTTAATTTTTTTTAATATCATATAAAAAATTATCTACCTTATTTGAAGATTTTGGAGGATCATAGTTAAATTTACTATCAAGAATTCCAACATTAAACTTTACAGCAATTAAATCAATAACTATTTCGCGCCCACCACTAGTAGGATAAGCAGTAATTCTTCTAATTATTCCATCCGGAGTAAAAGCAATAATAAAAGAATTAATAGTAGCAGCTCCCTTGTAAAGCTTTCTAGAAAAGGTTAATTTAATATATTTTCCAGAATCAGATGAATCAAGAGCTTCTAAATTTGGAGAATTAGTATAAGACACGCTGTACTCACTATTTAAAACTTTCATAAGACCTCCCCCACTGCCACCTTTTATTAATTGTTGATTAAACGAAGTCCCAAGAGATGGAACATAAACTGTCAAAAATTCGCCATCACTTACAAAAACTTGATTATTTGAATTTAGATTAATAATAAACTTGTCTGGAAACTTATAAAGCAAAACACCTGTTTGCTTTAATCCCTTTAAAGTGAAATTAATTGTTGCTTGCATATCCTCTATATTTTGATATTTAGCATAAATCCCTTCAAAGTATTGATTTGCAGATATTTGAGCAAACACAGCAACAGGATACAAAACCAACAAAAGTATTGTTTTTATCATTCTATGAACTCTTATTATTAAGCTTAAGCTATTAACAAAACTACATTTAAACTATTTATTGTCAATAAACTTTATTTCTATAATACTACATATCATGCAAATAAACTATTATTAATAGTAATAGTTTAATACATAAAATAAAAATTTAAAGTTTGGGTATAAACACCTTTAAAGAATTAGGATTTGTAAAAATGTCTTTGAATTACGTTGAAATAAATACTTTGATTAAAGAAATCCCTTTCACAAACTCTTTAATTAAAAAAATAATACAACCGGATTATAAAAGTTTGATTTTAGAGATTTACAATAAAATTGAAAATAAAAAATTAAAAATATTAATCTCTTTAAATCCAAGCACTACTAGATTCCATATAACAAAAAAAAAATTCAAAAAGAATACCTTAAAATTAAGGTTTTCTGAATTCTTAAAATCAAAAATTCAAAATGGAAAAATTATAAAAGCTTTCCAAATGAAAAATGAAAGAATCATTTCTCTTGAGATTTTAAAAAAGGACATAATTATCTTATTTATTAAATTGTGGCCATCTTCTCCAAATATAATAGCTACAAACCAAAACTTTAAAATACTAGATGCTTATTACAGAAGACCAAAAATAAAAGAAACAACGGGTGAAATCTTTTTAAAAGCTAAAGAAATACATGAAAGCAATAAAATGTCTGATAAAAAAATAATGGGCCTAAAAGAAGAATACAATAACGCCAGTCACACATCTTATTCTGAATTTCTTGAAAATTACTACGAATCGCTCAGCAATCAAATTAAAGAAACCAATATAAAAGAATTACTTATTGAAAAATATAAAAAAGAGTTAATTGTTTTAGAAAAAAGAATAGAATCTTTAAAACAACAAATCAAACTAATTGAAAACATTGAAAATGAACGGGAAAAAGGTGAGTTAATTTTATTAAATATTAACAAAATACAAAAAGGACTTAAAGAAATAGACCTCTTAAATTATAAAGAAGAAAAAATAAAAATATCGTTAAATCAATCATTATCACCAAAAGAAAATGCCTTACAATATTTTAAAGCATATAAAAAAGGCAAAAGTTCATTTAATACCATACAAAATCAATTGAAAGATAATCTGGATAAATTCAATCTTATTCAATCAAAAATAACCATGTTAAAGGTCGAAAATTTCATTCCAAAAGAAGAATATAATCAAGAAGAAACTGCCATTAAAAAAAAAGAAAAAACGTCAAAAATAGGATTGCATTTCACCTCTTATGGATTTGAAATTATTATTGGAAGAAACGCAAAAGAAAACGATGAACTTTTAAGACATTGCGTTAAAGGAAATGACTATTGGCTTCATACAAGAGATTATCCTGGAGCTTATGTTTTTATTAAAAGTCAAAAAAATAAAACTCCTTGCCTTGATGTACTTTTAGCTGCTGGTAATTTATGCGTATTTTATACAAAATTAGCAAAAAAATCAGGAAAAGCGGATCTTTACTACACTCAAGTTAAAAATTTAAGAAGAGTTAAAAATGGAAAGCTAGGTCTTGTAATTCCAAAAGCAGAAAAAAATTTACATATTAAGCTAGATGAAAATCTAATAAAAAAAATAAAAAATCAAACCTAAATACTACTTAGCAAAGCAAAGTTTTGAATTTTTAACAAAATATTGTTATTCAAAGACAAAAAGCATAAAATTTATAAGAGTGGAGGAAGAACTTTATGATTTCAAAGTTAACAAAAATTGTAGCAACAATATCTGATCTTAGATGCGAGCCAGAACACATAAAAGATTTATACGATGCGGGGGTAAACGTCATAAGACTAAATACTGCCCATCAATCACACGAAGATACAATAAAAGTAATAGAAAATGTTAGAAAAATTTCAAATAAAATAGCTCTAATGATCGACACAAAAGGACCAGAAGTTAGAACAGCAAATATTGAAAATCCTATTATTGTAAAAACTGGAGATAAAGTAATCATCTCAACTTTGCCTATTAATGAGCCTAACAGCCTTCAAACTAATTATGACGGATTTGTAAAAGAAGTACCCCAAGGATCCAAAGTACTAATTGATGACGGTGAGCTTGAAATGACTGTTGTTTCCAAACTACCCGACCGATTAATTTGTGAAATTAAAAATGATGGTCAAATTAAAAATAAAAAATCAATAAATACTCCTGGTATTTCTCTTAAACTGCAATCAGTAACTGAAAAAGACAGAGGATTTATTGAACTTGCAGCAAAATATAATGTTGATTTTATTGCCCATTCGTTTGTAAGACATTCTAAAGACGTTCAAGATGTTCAAAAAATTTTAAATGCTATTGGAAATCCTGATGTAAAAATTATATCCAAAATTGAAAATCAAGAAGGAATTGACAATATTGAAGAAATTGTAAAAGCATCTTATGGAATAATGGTTGCAAGAGGAGATATGGGAGTTGAAATTCCTGCAGAAGATGTGCCCATTGCTCAACTCAAAATCACACAAACTTGCATAAAGTATGGAATACCTGTGATTACAGCAACTCAAATGCTTCATACAATGATTGAAAATCCAAGACCTACTAGAGCAGAAGTATCTGATATTGCTAACGCTATTTTAAACGGAACAGACGCAATTATGCTATCTGGAGAAACCGCTTACGGGAAATATCCGATTGAAGCTGTAAAAATGATGACAAACATTGCTAAAAAAGTTGAAAAACACAGAAAAAGGACCTTATATAAAGATGAACTTTTCTACGATAAAAGCACTACAAGAAACTATATTATTAAATGTGCAATCGATGCCACAAAGATTATGGATGTAAAAGCAATTATTGTAGATTCTCTAAAAGGCAAAACCGCAAGAATAATGGCAACTTACAGAGCAAGTGTTCCATTATTCATTACAACAAATAGCGAGAGACTGGCAAGAGAATTAACATTATCTTACGGGGTTTATTCTAATCTTGTAGACAATAATTTTAAAAGAACTACCGAATTTGTAGTAACTTCTCTTAAAATATTAAAAGAACAAGGTATTGTTACTGACAAAGACACTGTAATAATTATTTCCGGCAACCCAAATAGAGATATTGACAAAGGAACAGAATTTATGGAAATAAACACAGTAGAAGATGCAATCAAGGGGCGAAATATATAAAACAAGTTAGAAACCCCTTGGTTGAAAACATATTCTATTCAAACAATACAAACAGATTATCATTTAAGTTGAAAGAAAAAAAAACTCACAAAGCCATCTTAACAGGTTATGGAAGCTATGAGTTTTTTTTTAAAAATGAATATTTGTTTAACAAAATAATATCAAATCAAACTAATAATGTATTTATAATCTCTGAAGCTAAAAGCAATTTTTTAATTAATATATCCGATCATCATGTCTGGAGAATTTTTAATAAAAATATTAAAGTAAACCTAAAAATATTAAAATTATTAAAAAATTTAAATTTTATCAATATAGACGATACCCTAATCGAAAATGATCATAAAATTGAAATTACATTGAATTTTATTAGCAATATAAAAAAAAATATAAAAATAATTCCAATAATTTTTGGGAAAACTTGGAATAAACATTTACTAAAATTTTGTGAGTTTTTAGCACCTTTTACAAACAAAGAAGAAAATTCATTTATTTTTCTATCTTACTTTACTTCAAAATCTACAAATATAAAAAAAGCCCTAAAGCTTGAAGAAAATTTAAAGCATATTTTTCTTAAAGAAGAATCACCCAGCCTTAATCTAATACTAGAAAACTATAAATCAAAAAAAATATTTCCAGAAAACATAAATGCGATCATGACTATTTTAAGTCTTTTTAAAAATTTTGAATTTACAGACTCAAAAATAACAACTAATACCCCAGAATACTTGATATCAAGTAGCATTTTAATAACATAAAATTGCTAAAATTAAAATCTATAAAAAATTTTCTATTTTTTTGCAGTTTTTCTTTAAAAAAGCATCAAGTCCTATCTTTGAAATACTTCTTAATGCATTAGCAGAAACCTTAATGTTAATACTTCTTCCAAGATCTGGAATAAAAAATTTTTTATTTATTAAATTAACCTTAAAGGTTCTTTTGGTTTTTACTCCAATATGTTGCCCAGCTCCACCCTTCTTCTTGGCAAGACCCTTTCTTGGAACATTGTTTCCAAACATAGTTTTTTTCCCTGTTATCTCGCACTTTCTAGCCATTTAGACACTCCTTAAAATTATTTATTTTTTCTCCAAATATAAATCCACTAACTTTAAAAATAAATCCAAACTACCTAAAATATTTTTCATTATACCTCCAAAATTTAAATTGTTTCCATAGCTTTTGGCAAGTTCCATATCAAGCTCTTTCCAATTATAAATCAACTCTCTTTCCAAAGATACCTTTGAATAGTCTGAAAGACAATCTTGCAAACGCTGCTCAATAGAATAAATTTTAGAATAATATTCACTTGATATAGTAAAAGCCTTTTTATTAACATCTGCTATTATATTTAACAATAATTTCTCTGAAGATTTATCTCCCACAGAAGCTCTATGTAGCAATGCATTTATTCTATTACCATAGCCGCCTTGCTCTCCTAAATTAGAATCAAAATCAATAAGACTTGTATAAATATTAATCAAAGCATGCATATCATTAGACATTTCCCTTGAAAGCTCTATAAGCTTCCATTGTCCTTTAATAATAAGTAAATTAACAATATCATTAAGATCTTTTTTAACAAATTGAATAGTATATGTTCTCAAATAAACTAAAAGCTCACAATAAATATAGCCTGTGGTACTCACAATTTTAGATATAATCTTTTCATTCATTTTTTCATTATAATTATCCAAATTTAACAAAGATATTCCTGGAAAAAGCTGTTCAGCTAATATTTTAGATTTGCTATTTTTTTGCAAAACTTTAATTTTTTCAATTTCAGTGGCAACATGCTTAGTAAGATCATTAAAAAATATTCTTGCTATTGGATTAGGTTTTTGCCCAATAGAGATAGGAAAATAATCCGGATCTCCACTAACATATCTTATTAGATATAAAATTTCTTTACTCTTATTTATATCTAAAATGGAAGAAATAATCTTAGTCCAGACATTTGATTTAATAGGAAAATCTTCCTTATTTCCATATATTTCTAAAATAATGTCATAAAGATTTTTCCAAATAGAAATATTCTTAACACAAGAGATACATTCTAACAAATCTTTAAGATCATCTATAATAACTCCACAACCTATAGAGCTGAATCTAGGCCTATATACAAAATCATCTTCTGGAAGTAAGTTGTCAAAATTTTTAAGAACCAAATAGTATTGATATAAGACTAAATCAAAAAAATTATGCAAAGCTTCATAAGTTTCATCTATTAATTTAATTTGTTCTTGTGTTATGTTTTTAAACAAATAAGATAAATTATTATGCAATTTTTTAGGAAGATCTGAAGCAAAATTTATGTTATCACTTGCAGAAAAAGAATAAATATAATCTAAAGATTTCTTTTGACTTTCATTTAAATATTTTTCAACAACAAAATGAACAATTTTATTAGAATTTTTATATCTTTGGGCAAATGGCCTTAAGGGAGAAAAAATTTTATAAAAATTATAAAGAAATCTAGAAAATTGAGGTAAAGCCTGGATTTTTGAAGCATTAAAAAAATTACTTACCCTGCTTAAATTAATTTTAACTTCTTTTAGCCTTTTTTGCTTTATTTGTTCAGAAGTAAGTTCTTTATTAATACTAAACATAGAAAGTATAAAATCAAAGAAACCCAAATTCATATCCCCCTAAAAACTTTTCAACTCCCTTGCTCTATTTTCCAATTAAACATGGAAATCAATATTAACTATAAAAATTATACATAATTTATTATAAAATAAAAGAAAAAACTTGAATAATTTTATGAGAATAAAAAATTTAATACTAGCAGCAATTTTAATAATTAGCCCCAGCTGTTCAACAAATAAGAATATAATTGTGTTAACTGATAACAAAACAATACCATTTTATATAAATCAATTTAACATCGAAAATAAACTTAATTTTATAATTAAGTTTAGGAATAACATTGATCTACAAACAATAGAAAAAGAAAATGCGCAAATAATTATTTCTAAAAACATTGGCAATACAAATATTACCAACCATTTTAAATCTATAAAAATCAATTATAATCCAGATTATCCTATCTTAAAACATATTTTCAAACAATTTAACTACAAAATTATTCCATTAAGTTTTGACATTCCTATTTTAATCTATAAAAATACACACCAGATTGAAAAATACATAAACACTAAATATTTAAAAGAAGAATACGAAAATTTCATTAAAGATGGAAAATTCTTTATATCACCCTATATTTCTGAAAATTTATTTTATGTGATCTCTGAAATAAATGATGTGAGATTTTCTTTTGAAAAGAATAAATTAAATTACAATGAAAATAAAATTTTAAAAATGTTAGAATATTTTTCATCATTTTTAAATGAAAAACAAATGGATTTGCAAAAAGATTTTTTTAATAAATATGGCTACCTCAAACTAAACAAAATATTACTTAATAAAAAATCTCCTTTAATAACAGGATTGAGCGATCTAACCTTCTACAATAGCCTAAGCGAACAAGAGAAAGCACAAATAAAATTTTCATACTTAATCAACAATAACAATGAAATTGTTATCTCAAACCCAAATTTTATTGGAATTTTAGAAACATCTATTTTAACTAAAAAATTTGTCAACTGGATTTTAGATAAAAAAATTCAAAAAACCCTAATTGGATTAAACAATCAATCTCAATCAAATATATGTTTTGGATTTGCTAATGGTTTTACTCCCTACAAAAAATTAAATTTAAAAATAAAACACTCAATTGATGGAATATCTCCTTTTATTATTGACGAAACTCAAATCAATAGCTATTCCCATGTATTAAGCAAAAAAACAATTGAAAAAGAAAACTTACTAATAAATGAATGGTTTTTCTCTAGAATTAAGAATCTAAAAAAAAATAAAAATTAAATATGCCTTTCCTTATAATTTAAAATAATTATTTTGAAAATAAGAAAACCTAATAACACAGAAAGGATAGCCAAAGATATGTACACACTATTAAAAACATATATAAGAAGAGAGGTAAAAATAATTAAAAAATAATTTACAAAAAGACAAGCAATCCCAGAGAAGACAGCTATCATTAATGAGACTAAAACAATCATAACCTTAGAATTGAAATTAAATTCTATTTTAGAAAACAAAGAAACAAAAAATGCTCCCATTAAAACTAGCAAAATAGGAGAAATGAGTAAAACTAAAGTTAAGGAAAAAATATTAATTAATTTCAAATTTAATATAGTAACCTTATGAAAAGCGCTTGACAAACTTTGAATTTTTAAAAAAAATCCAACCTCAGTAAAATTTGAAAATAAAGCTAAATTTTCTACATTTTCATTAATCTTGACAACCTCTAAAACGTTTGTATCAAAACTATCCTTAGACACAAAGACTTTGGTAAGAGTAATTTCGCTCTGCTCATTATCTTTGTCTAAAACATTTTGATACACAAAATTACCTCTTAAGGTAGCAAACGGAATTTTAATATGCAAAATAACATTTCCTGTGTTATTAAATCTAATAAGTTCAAAATTTTTTATTATTTTAGAATAATTATTAAGGGTGACAACTTTTTGCATATAAATATAATCATAAAAACCTCTCTTAGAATCTGGTTGCAATAACCATACATCGTTTATTCCGAAATATTCAAAATATTTTTCAATCTCATCAAAAAAAAGATATCTTTTTCTCAGCTTTTCAAGCGATTTATTTTTATAATTCAAAATTTCATTATCACTAGGCAATAGTTTATGAAGTTTTGAAAAACCGTAATAAGCTAATTTAAATTTTTCAGTATTAAGATATAAAAAATTTTTTTGCTTTTCTTCGGAAATCAACTGCATTTTTTCTTTTTCAAAATTCCTGTTTTCATTAATAAACTTTAAAGTCAAATTTAAAAGCGAAACAAAACTATCATCTTTTGTTGCAACATAAGCAATATAAGCAAAATAATTAGCTGTATAATAATCGGCTTGAGAAATAAATTCATTGACAATATTAAAAAAATCTTGCTTTTTAAGGCTTTGTAAAGGATATCGTGAAAAAGTTTTCTTAACCTTTTCTAAATCAACGTCATAGCTTGGAATTTTACTGTATTCAGATTTTACTAAATAATAGTTTGTTAAAAGTTCTTCATTATTTACATAAATAATTCGCATTTTATCATATATTCTAATCAAATTTTCAAGATGTTTTCTCTTTTGCTTCATAGAATCTGACAAATCAGAAGATAAAAAAAATCTATTTGAAGATAAACTTATATCTATATTTTTAATTTTAAGAGATATTTTATTTGCTTCACTTTCAAGAAGATTATATCTATCGTAACTAAACTTATACTCATTTCTCTGGGCAATTATATAAGGCAATATTAAATTAAATATAAAGGTAAAAAAAAGTCCTATAATAAAAAATACTAGCAAAAATGTATAAAGTCTAGAAAATAAATACCCATTATACGATTTTAAATAAATCTTTATTTCTTGCTGAACAAAAAAAGCAAAATAAATGCAAACAATAAAAATAAAAAACCCATAAAAATACTTATAAAAAACCAAAATAGAATCAAAAAAAGCCGCTATTAATCTATGCTTTTCTAAAAAATTTTCTCCAAAAAAATAAGAATAACTAAAGATTAAACTTAGAAAAAAACATAAAAAAACAATAAAGTTGCTCAAAAATGCATATATTTCTCTTTTCATAAACCTTAAGAATTAACTACCCTTATATAAATTATTATCCAAATCTTTGCTGATTTTAATATATTCTGAAACAAAGCCAAATAAATAGGTAGAAAAAAAAGTTAAAACACAAAAAATAAAAGGAATAAAATCAGAAATCATGCTCTTTCCTATTATTACATTGTAAATCTTAGGAAACTCAATTGAATAAACATTATAAATTTTTAAAAAAAGTATAATAAAAATGGGATAAAGAAACATTGCAAAACTATTTGAAAAAATAAGATTAAAAACATAGGAAAACGCAAATAACAATAAAGAAATTCCCAATATATTAAAAATTAAATTTAAATAATTGAGTGAGAATAAAAAATTATTCAAAATTTTTAAATCCCTGAAAAGAAAATCAACAAAATTATTATAAATCTTTTGCTCTAAAAAATTATTCTCAATAAAATTGATCTTACTAGAATTAGAAAGATTTGATTCATAAGAAAAACTTTTATCATTTTTATCATTCTCTGAAACGATTAAAACTCCATTAAAACCATAAAATCTAGGCCTATTGCTAGAAAATATTATTTTGCCATTTAAAAAATGCACAACTTCATCTTTAAGGATAAAACTATTATTCCTATTGCTATCAATATAGTAAGAATGAAAACTGTAGCTAACCAAAAATCCTAAATAAGAAAACAATAATATAAGAATAAAGATAATACAATAAAAATAAAAAGACTCTCTAGATGACTTTAAAACCATTCCATAATAAGGATAAGACATCCTTATAAAAGTAACAACAAGCGACAAAGGAAAAGAATAAATATAAGCATTGTAATAAAGACTATAACTAAAAATAGAAAAATTAAAATACAAAAATTTATATTTTAAATAAAATGTACAAATAAACATTAAAGAAAAAAGGCAAAATATTAAAATAAACCTATAAATTATTAAAAAGATCAATCTTAAAGAATCAAACACAGCAAATCCTCACCCTCAAAAATTGAAAAAATTTTAAGCCTTTTTACTATCGACTAAAATATTTTTAATCTTCTTCTTAGCTTCTTCAAAGCTAATCTGCAAAGCTAAGCTAATCTCGTGCTCCAGTATTAATTCAAAATCATTCAAAATCCTTTTTTCGTAAAAAGGAAGTTCTTTTTGAGTAGATTTTTTATATAAAAATTTATATAACTTTGCTGTATCCAAAATATCACTTTTTTTATAAAATTCATGACCACCATCTTTTATTTTTTTTGAATCTATTTGACCTTCAAACTTTTTAATAACATCAAAAACCTCTTCTACCTTTTCTCTGCTAACTAAAGCCCTAATTCCAAAATCGTCAACTTTAGCAACAGGAACCATAAAAATCATATCATTAAATGGGAAATGTATTTCATAATAATCAATAATCTCGCCATTAAACTCTCTGGTTCTAATATCCTTAATAGTACCTACTCCATGCATTGGATAAACTACTGATTGATTTAGCAGAAATGCCATACTTACCTCATAAACTATAAATAGTTAAATTTAAAAAGATCATAAAAAAACGCTTAAATTGGTCCTAATACTAAATTTATTTTCATAAAATAAATTTTCGAGATATCTATCATTACAAAAGCTTATTATTACACTAGGAGTAAGTTTATTAATATTTGCAAAAAACATTTCTTTATTTCTCTTTACAGCTTTTAAATCATAATAACCAATAAAACTAATTTCTTTATGAGATTCTTTCAATCTTAAAAATTTTTTCTTTGAAATTACTTTATCCTTGTCAATAATATAACATGTTTTATGGGTATTTTCTAGTATTCCCATTAAAATAAGAAGAACTGCATTTGAATCATAACAGTCAATATTAACTCTTTTAAAAATCCTACAAAAAAATCTTACAATCTTAGAATTTAAAAAAACAAGAGAAGAATTTTTAATGCGATTTCTAAACTTTTTAAAAATCAAAACCTTTAGAAAAGCTTTAAACCCAATAAAAATTACTATTGAATGATAGGGATGTCCTGAAAGATAAGCAAATCTACTCATAAGCTTACTGCGACTGTCAAAAACATCTATAGGCACACCTAAAAAATAAAATCTGTCTGGTTTTGAATATATGTCTTTTAAATTAGCCATTACAATCCTCTAACAATACCTTAAAATAAGCAAGTGAATAAATAATAGCCGTATCCGCCCGTAAAACGGGTGTATTAAACCTTACAAAGGTAAAGTCTTTCTCCTTAAAAAAGGTAATTTCTGAATTCGAAAAGCATCCTTCAGGACCTATTATAATTCCAATTTTGCTAAAATTATCAAAACTTTCATTCTTGCTTAAAAGCATTCCACTTTGATGAGCAACATAATATCTAGTAGTACAAAAAGAATAAGGTAAATAAAAAAAATTATTATAAAAATTAATTTTAGGAACAATTTTATTACCGCTTTGCTTCAAGGCCTCATCTATTATTTTTGAAAATCTTAAAGTTTTGGCAGATGTATTGCTTATATCTATTTTAGATACAGAATGATCTGCATTAATAATATTAATTTCTGAAACTCCAATTTCAACAACCTGTCTTAACACCGAATCTATTTTTTTACCCTTTAAACTAGAAATAAAAATACTTATCTCAAAATTACTTTTTTCAATTTTATCTATTTTATTGGTAGCAAACTTAATAAAATTGCTACCAATTTCTACTATTTCTGACGCCCTTAATTCCTTATCTTTTAAAAGAATGTTCAGCTTATCACCCTTTTTAAGTCGTCTTACATTAATAAGATAATGATATATTCTCATATCTTTAACAATAACAAAATCACCTGCTAAACAATTAGCATCCAAAACAATTTGCTTCACAGTTTAATTACCTAATTTAGATAAATATTCACAAGCCGCTTTTAAAGCCTTGTCATAATGTAGATTATAAATTGGCAGTTCTTTATTATTATCTTGATAATAATTAAAAAACACATACTTGCCTAAAAATTCTTTATCAATTTTATATTTTGGATTTTCTTTAACAAGATTTTCAACAAAAAAATCAATCTCTTGTTCAGTAATAGATTTTTTACCCTTCAAAAAGCCTTCTACTAGCTTTTTATCAAAAATTTCTTTATATATTAATGCCTCCTCTTCAGAAAAATCTGAGGATTTTATTTCCAAATCAGGCTCAATCCCAATTTTATGAATACTCTTTCCAGATGGAGTATAATACTTTGAACTTGTAATTTTAAAGCCACCAGTATAAAAAGGAACTACATGCTGAATAAGTCCCTTGCCATAAGACTTTTCGCCTATAATATAGGCTCTTTTATTGTCTTTTAAGGCCCCTACAAAAACCTCTGAGGCTGATGCTGATGATTTATCTATTAAAGCAACAATTTTTATATCTGAGGGTAAAACTTGTTTTGAGCTTGCTTTATAATCAACAGGCTTGCTAGAATTTCTTGACTTTGTAGAAACAATAGTCCCTTTAGATAAAATATCATCCGCCATTTTTATAGCTGCCTGAAAATATCCCCCAGTATTAAGTCTTAAATCTAAAATCAAAGATTTAATATTCCTATTCTTGAGATTATCTAAAGCTTTACTAAAATCTGCAGAAGTGTGCGGATTAAAGCTTACTATTCTTACATAACCAATATCTGGATTAATAACATCATACTTGATTGTTTGTATTTCTATCTTCTCTCTTGTAAGTTCAAAATCCAATGTTAAATTTTTGCCCCTAAGAATAGACACTTTAACTTTTGTACCCTCTTTACCCTTTAAAAGATCAACAACTTGATCTACCTCCATAGAAGAAACGCTCTTGCCATCAACAGCGGTAATACAATCTCCAGATTTAATTCCAGCCTTATAAGCCGGACCTCCTTCAAAAGGCGTAACAATAGAAACGCAAGCGCTATTAGGATCAAGATCTTTTGCCTTGTCTTGCTTATCTTGAGAATGCATTTTTTTTATTATAGAAATTCCAATACCGACATAATCTCCCACTGTTGTTTTCGAAATCTCTTCTAAATCCTTTTTTGTCAAATATTGAGAATAAGGATCATTCAAAGCTTGAAATATTCCTTTTAAAGCACCTTCAAAAATCACTTCATCGCTTACAGGATCAACATAATTTTCTTTTACAAATTCAAAAGCCTGAATCATCATCTGCTCATAACTAGATCTTGATAACTTATTATTATTAGATTCATCAAAAGCAAAAATAGATTCAACAATTACTAGAGAGCTTATACCTAAAGTCAATAAAAAATACACGCCTATTAAAAATTTATTTTTCATTTATTCATTCCTAATGCAAAAATTAAAACTTGATTTTATTTCCATAATATAATATTTTAAAACTATGTTAAACTCACATCCTAAAAAAAAACAAAGCCTTCAAAAAACAAGAGTAAGCCTTGTTATGTTACAAATAATCGAAAGCCTTTTAATTTTAGTCTTATTATACCAAGCCATCAATAGATTGATTTTTATTAATCATTACTCCATAAAGTTTATGCTAACATTTATTTTATACTCACCTGAATTTTTCATGGCCAATTTAACACTCTATTATTTTATTTATGAAAAATTTAAAATTCTTCACAGCATCATAGTAATAACTAAATTATTCCAAATAATATTAACATTGCTATTATTTGTCTTAGGATTTACCTTGAAAATATACGTCTATCAAACCTCTCTGGCTATACTTTTAGGGATTACAGTGGTTTATCTAGCATTTAATGTAACAATTTTATCACTAATTAAAGCAAAAATAAAAACAACGGAGTAAAGCTTGATTATTATTCCTGTAGCCAGCGGTAAGGGGGGAGTTGGCAAATCTCTTTTATCGGTAAACATAGCAATTTGCCTGGCAAATGAAGGAAAAAGTGTCTTGCTTATTGATCTTGACCTTGGAGCATCTAATTTGCATTCAATGTTAAACATTACGCCCAAAAAAAGTATCGGCACATTTTTAAAAACAAACATTAATTTCTCAGATATTATTATTAACTCTGGAATTAAAAATCTAAACTTCATTGCAGGAGATTCTGACATCCCAGAACTTGCTAATATAGCTGTTTCTCAAAAAAAAACTATAATAAGAAATTTAAAATCTTTAAAATATGATTACTTGGTGATTGATCTTGGCGCAGGAACAACTTTTAACATTATAGACTTTTTTTTAATGTCAAAAAGAGGAATAATAGTAACAACACCAACAGTAACAGCTACAATGAATGCATATTTATTTCTTAAAAATATAATATTTAGACTGTTATCAAGCGTGTTTAAAAAAGGAACAAAAGGAAATGAAATTCTCAGCACAATAAAACAAAATTCAATTGATCTTCAAAGGGTATATATACCTAATTTGCTGTTAAAGCTAGAAAACGAAGATCCTGAAAATTACTCTAAATTTAATAAATTGTTTAAAACAATTTGTCCTTTTATAATATTTAATATGCTCAAAACCCCCAATGACATTGAAAAAACCGAAAAAATAATAAAATCAGCGAAAAACTATTTAAGCATAAATTTACAAAGTATTGGAGCAATCTATAAAGATGAAATGGTTGATCAAGCTTTAAACAGCAAAATCCCTATCACTATCTACAAGCCCACAAGCTCAACTTCTAAAAGTATAAAAAAAATTGCAAAAAAATTGATCGAAATTGAAGATTTAACAAATGATGCTGAGCTTTTAAACGAAGAAGATTTAAATGAAAGTTATGATTTTGTACTAAGAGAAGCTCAAGAAGAATATATTGGAAAAATTGAATACCTTGAATCGTTGATAAAAAACAAAACAATAGACAGCAGCGAAATTATTGATATAATAAAATCTCAGAAAAGAGAAATCGAAACCTTAAAAAAGCAAAATATGTTATTTAAAAAAAAGCTTTTTGAAAAGCTTAAAAAGGCTAAGGAGGTCTAATGCCAAATTATATAAATTACCCAAGTTGGTTGCATCCTGAAGTGATTCAAGGTATACCAATTACATGGTATAGCCTATCTTACATTTTTATTATACTAATCTCTTATAAATTTATTTGGTATCAAATACAATCAGACAGAATTGATATCAAAAAAGAAGATTATGAAACATTTATGTTCTCACTTGTACTTGGAGCAATTTTAGGAGGCAGATTGGCATCTACCTTAGTTTACGACAAATCAGGGATTTATTATTCTCATCCTTGGTTAATCCTTTTACCATTTGACCAAGATTGGAATTTTACAGGCTTTAGAGGTATGGCCATTCATGGCGGTTTTTTAGGCGCAATAATTGCACCTCTAATCACAATAAATACAAAACTTAAAAATACGAATGTTCAAAAATATTTTCTAAAACTAACAGACTATGGATCAATAGCTTTTTCTTCTGGCTATATGCTTGGAAGACTTGCTAATTTCGCAAATGCAGAGCTTTATGGAAGAGTGATGAAAGGGGGAATAATATTCCCTAATGCAGAACCATTTGACACAAATATACCAGGTGTAAAAGAATTTGCATCATCCGTAGGGATTGAAATTTTGCCTCATGACCTGCTAATAAATCTTCCAAGAGTACCTTCTCAACTTATTGAAGGATTTTTCGAAGGACCTGTAACTTTCATGTTACTATGGTTTTTGTTTAGAAAAATCAAAAAATATGATGGATTTATTTTTGGTGTATACATAATGCTTTACGCTTTTTTCAGATTCTTTATTGAATATTTAAGAGAACCAGACAAAGAACTTGGATTTATAATAAACTACAAGCCAATTAAAAGTCTGTCCGATTTTTCTTTTTTAAACATATCAATGGGACAAATTCTCTCACTAGCACTAATGCTCTCAGGTTTGATTTGGATAATAGTCACCAAAAAAATATCAGATAAAAAAACAAAATCAATACTAACTTGACATACAAAAATTAAAATAAGAGCAAACCAATAAAATGAAAGGGGTTAATAATTTTCAAAATATAAATTCTGTTGTAATCTCTAAAAAAGAAATTGATGTTGGAGATCTTATAAAACTTAAATCTATTTTTAACTTAGTTCAAATCGTAAAATCTGAAAAAGCTTTATACAGCGAATATGTAAAGCAAAATAATATTAAATTTGCCATTATTTATAATTATGAAAACCCAATAGATTTTTCAATAAACGTTGCAAATGAATTAAAAAATACAAACAAAATCCATTCCATTATAATTAGCAATGAAGAATTTGATAAGGAATATTTAAAACTTAATCACATAGAAATAATAAAAGATATAAGCGAATTAGAATATAAGCGAAACTTAATACACCAAAAAAAACTCTTTTGTGACAATCAAAACACAACTTTGGACTTCTTCTTAAATTTATCAGAACTTATCAAAGAAATAGTAATCATCACAAACACCAAAAATGAAATTATTTATATCAATGAAAAAGGTAGTAAAAATCTTAATCTTCCAATGAAAACCTCTGGAAATACAATCAAAGTAACTGACATAGATATTAGAGATTGGGAAAAGTTAAAAAAAATAGATTTAAGTTACCATACAAATTCTATTCCTGAATTTAAAAATATATTAATAACCAATTGTCTTTTAACTTTGAAAAATAATAAAAAACTATATGTAGATGTATTTATTAGCACAATCGATCAAAATAATATTGACAAATTAATAACAATCAAAGAAATACCAAACTTTAATGAAATAGAAAACTATAAATATCTAGAAATTATTGGTTCACAAGACGAGATACAAAATGCCAAAGAAATTGAAAAATTACTAGTAAACCATATGGATATTTACAAAAAAAAAAGAATATATTTACTTAATTTAGACCTATCCCTAACAACAGAATATGAATATAAAGAGGATAGAGAAAAGCTTAATGTAAAAATACTTAAAATAATGTATTTAAAAATAATGTCATTATACTCTGAATATATTTTTAAGCTAAAAAATAACAATTTAATAGTAATTATATGTACAAGTGGTGATGAAAATCAAATAATCTCAATTGCCCAAAAAATCAAAAAAACAATTGTGCTAGCATTAAGAAAAGAAGGTATTATTATATTTGAATTCAATATCGGAATAATAGAAGTAAATTTAAGAGAAAATTTGGAATTCAAAATCCCTAAATTAATGATGGCTACAAAAATATCATCGGAATATAAAGACTCTAATCCCATTATATACAAAGAAGAACTACCAGAAGCAGTGATCTTAAAAAATCAAAACAAAATCTTTCAATATATACTCAAAGCAATAAAAAATGATTTTTTTACTCTTTATTATCAAAAAATAAATCCTCTTAAAAAGAACTTAAAGCCTAAAATAGAAATCTTGACAAGACTTTTTGACCACATGGGTAAACCAATTCCAAACGATCAAATTTTTAGCTTAATAGACAAATATAATTTAACTGTTGAGGTTGATAAATTAGTGGTTAAAAAGGCTTTAAGAGAATATAAAAGCTTTGTATCAAAAAATGGAATTCACGTTTTCTCAATCAACATATCTCCTTATTCACTAAAATCCCAAAACTTTCGAATCTTTTTAAGAGATACTTTACTCAAAAGCCAAATCCCACTTCAAAATATATGCTTAGAAATTACAGAAACTGGAATCCTTGAAAATTTTGAGATAATAAATAAATATTTTCAAGAATTAAAAAGTTTTGGGATCAAACTAGCACTTGATGATTTTGGAAGCGGACATACATCACTCTCATATATTAAAACACTGCCAATAGACTTGCTTAAAATAGATGGGTCTTTCATAAAAGCAATAAACTCCAGTGAAATAGATTTTGTAATAATAAAATCTATTAAAAAAATAGCAGATACAAAAAATATAAAAATTATTGCCGAATTTGTATATAATGAAGAAATATTAAAAAAAATAAATGAACTAGAAATAGACTATGGACAAGGATTTTTATGGCACAAACCAGAACCAATATAAATTCTAAAAGACATCAAAGTCTAAAAATTTAGCCATTAGTATATTTTATTAAATTTCAATAAAAAGTATTCTACATTGAAAAAGGAATAAAATTGATGGAAAAAAAAATAGCATTAATTGCGCATGATAAAAAAAAGGATGATTTGGTAAATTTTGTCAAACAAAACCATCTCTTCTTATCCAAATTCAAGCTTATTGCAACAGGAACAACAGGATCCAGAATCCAACAAGCTACCAATCTTACGGTTGTTAAATATAAATCGGGCCCTATGGGGGGAGATCAGCAAATTGGAGCTGAAGTGGCTGAAGGAAATGTCTTAGCCATATTCTTCTTTAGAGATCCACTAACAAGCCAGCCTCACGAACCAGATGTATCAGCTCTTATTAGGCTTTGTGATGTACATAAAATACCGCTTGCAACTAACGTAAAAACAGCAGAAATTTTAATAAAAGGACTTGAGAGTTTGATTTTAAGATAGGCTTTAATTTAAAATTAAAGCCTAAAAAATCAAAAATACAAATTAATTCATTATTATAGGTGAAATTTTTTCAATACCGTCAATAATATAATTAACAGATTCAAGATAAGTCTTGGCATCTGAATTATTCTCATCAACTGTAATTTCTAATTTTGAATTTTTAATATTAAGATCTTTAAAAGTGCCAATAAGATCGCTTTTAGCACCATGTAAATTACTATTTATAATCTTTTTAAAATCAGAGGTAATGCCAACAAAAATAAACGCTTCTTTTCCAGAGATACTAATTGGAGCTTCTCCTGCATAAATATTGTCATAAAGATAAACTATCAACTTTGCACCCTCTTTTGAAGGTATTGTTTCAAAGTATCCATCTTTTTCAGAAAAATAAAAAACCTTTATATTTTCCCCTAAACTTTTTCTATCATTTTTTGAATGAACTACTCCCATAGCATGAAAAACATGCCCAATAGTATGTTCATCTATTTTAGAAGCATCATCGATTTTCGAAGAGTTATTCTCTTGCTCCTCAACATATTCATTTGAGCTATCTTTTGAGGTACACGCAATTATTAAAAATAATACAAACCCTATTATTAAATAGTTTTTTAAAAAACCAATTTTATACATAAAAATTCTCCCTTAGATTTATTCATAATATTAAATTCATAATATTAAAATTAAAGGTAAGTTTACAATAAATAATTTATTTTGTACACACTTTAAAAACAATTAAAATGTTAAAATAAAAGAGGAGGTCTTATAAATGAAAAAGCAAAATCCATGGATATCTTTAAGCGAAGAAGAAAAAAATCAAATTTTCAATTTTTCCGAAAATTACAAAAAATTTATAAGTAAATTTAAAACAGAAAGAGAAGTTGCATCCTATGCCCTAGATAAAGCAAAAAAAAAGGGATTTCTTAACGCTGAAGAGAAAAAAAATTTAATGCCGGGCGATAAAATTTTTTATACCTGTAGAGAAAAAACTGTTGCTTTTGCTATTATTGGCAAAAATCCTATTGAAAATGGAATGAACTTAATTGTCTCTCACACAGATTCACCAAGACTTGATGCAAAACCTTCGCCAATCTCTGAAGAAAACGAACTTGTATTTCTTAAAACTAACTATTATGGGGGAATAAAAAAGTATCAGTGGTTATCTACGCCCCTTTCAATAAGAGGTGTGATATTCTTAAAAAATGGAGAAAAGGTTGAAATTAATATTGGTGATAATGAAAACGATCCTGTATTTGTAATTCCTGACATTTTGCCCCATCTTGATAGAAAAATACAAAGGAATAAAAAATCAGATGAAATTATTGAAGGGGAAAATCTAAAAATTTTAATTGGAAGCCTTCCAATCGAAACAAAAGAAAAAAATAAAGTTAAACTAGCAACTCTACAATTAATAAAAGAAAAATATAAAATAGAAGAAGAAGATTTTGTATCATCAGAAATTGAAATAGTACCCGCAGGAACAGCAAAAGACGTTGGATTTGACAAAGCTTTAATTGGTGCTTATGGACAAGATGACAAAATATGCGTCTACACTTCACTAGAATCCATATTTGATCTTGAAGAGATTCCAAACAAAACAGCTATTTGCTTTCTTGTGGATAAAGAAGAAATTGGTTCAACAGGTTCAACTGGATTAGACTCAAGATATCTTGAATATTTTGTTTCTGATATGATCTTTAAAATTAAAAAATCAGAATACAATAATCTTCACGTCCAAAAAGCTTTATGGAATTCAAAAAGCATTTCTGCTGATGTTTGTGCAGCAATAAACCCACTATTTAGCTCAGTTCATGACGAACAAAATGCTCCCAAACTTGGCTATGGTATACCCATAATGAAATACACAGGACATGGTGGAAAAAGCATGGCCAGCGATGCTGATGCTGAGCTTGTTTCTTATATTAGGCAATTATTAAATAAAAACAATATAGCCTGGCAAGTAGCAACACTTGGAAAAGTAGAAGAAGGGGGAGGAGGAACTGTTGCTAAATTCTTAGCTGGCTATGGAATAAGAACAATAGATATGGGACCAGCTGTTATAAGCATGCATTCTCCAATGGAAATAACTTCCAAATTTGATTTATACAATGCTTACTTGGCATACAAAGCTTTCTACAAAGAATAAAATTGCTATGATAGATTTAGAAAAAACAAATAAAATCAAAGTAGCAGAGCATATTGTAGAATGCTTTGGAGGAATCAAAAATATTAAAAATATAAAAAAAGACATTACAAGAATAAAAATTTTAGTAGATAGTAATTCTTTAGTCAAAAGAGACGATTTAACAAAAAATGACAACATAATAGGAACTATTAAATCTAATGAACTTACAGAAATTGTAATGAATTTTGAAATAATCGAAGATGTTTATAATAAAATTTTATATATGATGAATGATCAAAAACAATAAAGCCTCTGCAGAGGCTTTATTTTATTTTCTAATACCCCTCATATACTCAATAACAGATTCAGCCCCCAACTCTTTATTCAAAATTTTATATATAACACTTAACAAACTATTAGAATTGAGATCACGATTTAATTCTTTTAAAAGGGAAAAAATCAATTTAGCAGCCAAAACTCCTTCTGGCAAATATCCGATTTTTTCAATATTATTTATCAAATCATCTATACTAAAAAAGCTTTCTAAAATGCTTTTGCTAACAATTTCATTGCCAAACCGTCTATTTCTTCCAAATATGCTTCTACAAGTAACATCTAAATCACCAGAACCAGACAAAAATAAAAATGTTTCAATATTTCTTCCCCCAAGCTCAATTGCAATATCCTTTATATCATTTAAAGATATTGAAAATAAAAATGATTCTGTATTATTCCCTATTAAATTAGGATAATTCAATTTATATGCATCTAAAATTCCAAATGCAATTGCAAACACATTTTTTAACGCTGCTGCTATTTGCACCCCAAAAACATCATTGCTATAAAACAAAGAAATTGGGGTTTGAGCAAATAAATTAATAAACAAATATGCATTTTCTCTGTTATTGCTAGCCGCAACAAGTCCTGTTATAACACCAAGTCCAACTTCCTCAGCATGGCTTGGACCAACAATATAAGTAATTTCGTCTTTATACCCTTTCATAACTCTCTCAGCAGCTTCAATAACTGTCTGAGTTTTTCCATTAAAAGTAATAAACCCTTTTGTAAGTATTGCTAATTTTGGCTTTATCTTTAAAGAATTAAAAAATTGATCCAATTTTTTCAAAATATCAACAGTAAAAAGAGAAGGCGTTACAATGAAAATATAATCAGACATCGATACAACTTCAAACAAATCTGAACTTGCAACCAAATTTTTTGGCAATTTAATTCCTTTTAAATATTTAGCATTAACATTATCATTATTAATACCATTCTTAACATCTTCTTCAAAAGACCATAAAAAAATATTAAAATCAAATTTATCTGCCAAAGACTTTGCAATAGCTGTTCCCCAAGCACCCGCTCCTATTACTGATATTTTCATAAATACTCCCTATAACCTTATAAAAACTCATATTTTATTATTGTTTTATCTAAATAGATTTTTATTTTACCAGAATTTTCAATTTTCTTAAAAAGAATTTCATCTATTAAAAGCTTTCCCACTTCTTTGAATATAAACTTTTTAACACTTTTTAATCCATAACCTTTTCCAGAAATCTTTTCCCGAATATAATCAACAACACTTTTTTCAAAAAAAACATCAAATTTTCTATCTCTTAACATTCTAGCAAAACGATTAAGCTCATTAAAAATGATTTTTTCAAAATCTAACTCATCAATAGATTTAAATACAAACACATAATCTATTAACTCTAAAAATTCATTGGGGAATCTCTTCTCTAAGATAAGATCAAAATCATTTTCCCCTGCCATTTTATTTTTAAAGCCAATACTATTAAGCTCATTACTCTCAGCATTGACACTTATTACTATTAAACTTTCTGACAAGCTCACCTTTTTCCCAAGACCATCAAAAAGCTTGCCAGTTCTAAACCCCTCTAAAAAAAAATCTAAAACCCTTTTATTACATTTATCAAAATCTGATAGGAAAATAATAGAATTAGAAGATTTGTTTAAAAATTTGAAAAATCTAGTAGATTCATAATACCCATCATTACTTAAAACAGGGCCAATCAATCTATCAAGAGAAGTAAAATCACTATACTCGCCCATATTAAGATTAAATTTCGGAATTTTAAACTCTTCTGATAAAATATCCGTCAATTTGCATTTTTCCGCTCCAGAAGCACCAATAAAAGCAAATATGCCAATAGTACTTCTATTGGCAAGTAAATTGAATTTTAATAATTTTATATTTAATATCAAATCAAATACTAAACTATCATGTATAATGAATTCTTTTTTTATTCTATTTTCCAAATTAATTAACAATTCGCTATTATACTCTTCAAAATTAAAAATATTAGAGCCAACAATAGACTTAATCAGATCACAAACATCATCTTTTGTTATGATCCTTTTTATGTTTTCAAGCTTAAACTTAGAACCCAGTTCATCTAAAATATCAAAAGCTTTGTCTGGAAGAAATCTATCTTTAATATATTTTTGAGACATGGCAATGCAAGCTTGTATTGCCTCATCCGTATATTCCACATTATGATGTCTCTCATAATCTTTTTTAATCTCCTGCAAAATATTATAGGTATCCTCAAAATTGGGCTCTTTAAGCTCTATGCTCTGAAACCTTCTCATTAAAGCCTTATCTTTTGCAAAAAATTTTCTATATTCATATTCTGTAGTAGCTCCAATAAATTTGATTTTTCCTAAAGTAAGAATAGGCTTTAATAAATTAGAAATATCCATACTGCCAAATGAAGTAGCTCCTGCCCCTACTATCATATGGATCTCATCAATAAAAAGCATAACTTTTTTTCTTGAGTTTAAAAAATCTAAAACCCTGTTCATTCTACTCTCAAGATCTCCCCTATATTTAGTACCCGAAATAAGCCTACCAATATCAAGAGAATAGATTTCATATCCTATTAAATCCTTTGGAACATTCTCTGTTTTTATTTTATATGCAAGACCTTGGATTAATACTGTTTTTCCAACACCAGGTTCTCCAAATAGAATAGGATTACTTTTATGCTTTCTAAGTATTACCTGAATTAAACGAGATAATTCTTGCTTCCTGCCAATTAAAGGATTTTGCTTTAAATCTAAAGCATCAATAACGTTTGTTAAAAAATTACCAATAGAGTCTTTATTTTCTAAAAAAATATTATTTTGATCTGGCTTATCACGATTATCATCAAAAATATGAAAGCCTCCTTTACTTTTTGGCGAATTATTATGAATATATTCTCCAATTAATTCACTGCCATAACCTGAATCGGATTTAGTATTTACAGCCAAATAATCATGAACTTCAATGAGTTTGTCAAAAATAGTCAAATTAAAACCTGAGTTAAGCAACGCATCTAAAATGCTATTTTTTCTTTTTTTGACAAGTACCCACAATAAATCCTTTTCTTGTATTTTATAAGGTTTTTTATAAAAAAAAAGAGTACTGATTATATCGTCATACAAATAATCTATGCTAGAAACATAATCTGGGATATAATTGTTTCTTAAGGGAAGTTTGCCAAAAAATTCTTCTAGATGTTTATTAAGTTTATAAAAGTCAATTGTACACAAGTCAAGCAGTTCTTTAACTTTATCACTTTTAATCAACCCATAAAAAATATGCTCTTCTGTAAAAACAAGATGCTTAGACTCCATGAAAAACAAAAACGTGTTAAAAAACAAACAATTTAAAGCTCTTCTGTCATACATTCAAAATCAACTATAAAACAATTCGTAAAAATTTTTTTTTACCTACTCTTAATTCAATTTCATTGTTATTAAAATCCTTTCTAGTAAGACAATGGTTCTGATTTTCCACCCTTTTACCATTGATATACACCCCTCCGGAATCAATCAATCTTCTGCCTTCTGACTTGCTAGGCACAATCTTTGAATCTAGCATTAAATTAATCAATAATACCTCTTCTTCTAAGTTAGAAAAGCTAAATTTAAAAAATGGAATATTACTTCTATCTCCGCTCCCCCTAAATGCAGCAAAGGATGCCTCTTGAACTTTCAAAGCCTCTGCTTCTCCATGAACAATTTTAGTTATCTCAAAAGCTAAAATCTCTTTGGCTTTATTTAAAGAATTGCCTTTAAAATTTGAAATTAATTCAATCTCATCTTCTTCTAAAAAAGTAAAAAGGTATAAAAAAGTTTTCACATCAGAATCTGAAGTATTTCTAAAATATTGATAAAAATCATAAATACTGTAAAGACTAGAATCAAGATAAACAGCGCCTTTTTCTGATTTACCCATCTTTTTTCCATCACTTCTTGTAATTAGTGGAAATGTAAGCCCAAAAGTTTCTACTCCGGCTTTTTTTCTAATCAAGTCAATACCTGAGATAATATTCCCCCATTGATCATCACCACCAATTTGAAGTCGACAATTTCTAATTTTATTAAGCATATAATAATCATAAGACTGCAAAAGCTGATAGTTAAATTCAATAAATGAAAGTCCAAAATCTAGCCTTTTTTTATAAGTTTCAAAACTTAACATACGATTAACAGAAAAATGGATACCAATATCTCTTAAAAATTCAATATAATTGAGATTATCTAACCAATTTGAATTATGAATAAAACATTTTGAACTAAACTTCGTTATTCTTTGAAGTTGATTTTTTATCGAAAAAGCATTATTGCTAATCTCTTCTAAAGATAAAATCTTTCTCATCTCACTTTTTCCAGAAGGATCGCCTATTTTTGTTGTAGAATCTCCAATCAAAACAATTGGTATGTGACCATGTTGTCTAAGATGCATCATCGCTAAAAAAGGAATCAAATGACCAATATGAAGAGAACTAGATGTTGCATCAACTCCTGCATAAAAAACTATTTTTTCTCTATCCATTAGATCACTTAAAACTTTTAAAGATGTACATTGCTTTAAAAATCCGCGCTTATGTAAAAGATTTAACGCAAGATTCATTTATTAACATCCTCTTTATAATTTAAAATCTCTGTTTTAATGTATGAATATAAATCATTAATAAAAATTCTCTTCTGAGTCATATTATTTCTTTCTCTAACAGTAACTGTTTCGTCCTCAATAGTATTATAGTCTACTGTTACACAATAAGGAGTTCCTATTTCATCTTGACGTCTATACCTTTTGCCTATTGTTCCACTATCATCGTAAAATATATGAAAATCATCACAAAGCTCCACATAAATCCTTCTAGCAACCTCAACAAGCTCAACTTTTTTAACAAGAGGAAATATAGCAATCTTGTAAGGAGCCAACTTAGGGTGTAATCGCAAAACAATACGCTTATCTCCATCTGAAAGTTCCTCCTCAGAATAAGCATCACAAAGGGTCATTAAAACAGACCTTGTAAGCCCCGCAGAAGTTTCAATAACATAAGGAACATATCTCTCTTTTGTTAACAAATCATGATACTCAAATACCTTAGAATTGTTAGAAAATTTAGAATGCTGAGTTAAATCATAATTACCCCTGTTGTGAATACCTTCTACTTCCTGAAATCCAAACGGAAATTCATACTCAATATCAAATGCAGATTTTGCATAATGAGCAAGCTCTGTTGAATTATGAGCTTTCAATCTTAATCTATCGGGCCTAATTTTAAGGGTTTCTATAAAAAAATTCATTCTATTTTGCTGCCAATAACAAAACCATTCATCTATTTGCTTGGGATGAACAAAAAACTGCATCTCCATTTGCTCAAACTCACATGTTCTAAATATAAAATTTTTAGCAACTATCTCATTTCTAAACGCTTTACCTACCTGAGCAATTCCAAAAGGAATCTTAAGTCTTGAAGAATCCAAAACATTTCTAAAATTAACAAAAATTCCTTGTGCTGTCTCTGGTCTCAAATAAATCTCACTAGAACTGTCCTCTACCACTCCAATATGGGTCTTAAACATTAAATTAAAATTTCTCGGAGAAGTAAAATTATTCCCAACTTTACAATTTGGACAATTTTTTGACAAATCAACAAAATCAGCTCTAAATCTACTCTTACAATCTTTGCAATCAACCATAGAATCTGAAAAACCATCAATATGTCCAGATGCTTTCCAAATTTCAGACCGCATAAAAATAGCACTGTCTAAACCCACAATATTTTCATGCAAGTATACCATGCTCTTCCACCACTCTCTTTTTATATTTTCTTTAAGCTCAATTCCCAAAGGACCATAATCCCATACTCCAGAAAGACCTCCGTAAACCTCTGAGGACTGAAATACAAAACCTTTTCTTTTTGCAAGAGAAATAATATCTTCCATTCTAACCATAAAAACATCCTTAATAACTATTCATTTATTCTTAAAAATTCCTGTGCCAATTTTATTCTTTCAAAAACTTTAGATTTACCTATCAATTTTAAAGAATCAAAAAGTGGTGGAGAGACTTTGCTGCCAAGCACTGCAATTCTAATGGGAAGAAGAATTTCTCCCAATTTAAAACCATTATTCTTAGCAAAATCATAAAAAATTTTATCATTCTCCTCTGACGATCTTTTTTCAAATCCTTCTAAAATAGGTTTTATTAATTCTAAAATAGAACAAACTTCTTTGGCTGTTTTTTTTCTACCTAAAAACTCATCTAAATTCCAAGATTTAATGTCCTCATAAAAAAATTTAGTCATACTTAAAGCATCACTTAATTTTTTAATCCTACTCTTTATAAGAGGAACTAATAATTTTAATTTTTGACTCTCTTCTAAAGTATTAGGCTTAGAAACATACCCTTTTTTTTGGAAAAAAGGAAGTAAAAGATTAAATAAATCTTCATCTTTTTTTTCTCTAATATAATAGCTATTGAAAAAATCCAACTTATGATAATCAAAAATTGCAGGAGATTTATTAATCTTCTCAATTGAAAAAAATTTCTCAAGGTCACTTTTTGAAAAAAATTCTCTCTTATCATCATAAGACCAACCAAGTAAAGTAATATAATTAATAATAGCTTCTGGAAGATATCCATCTTCAATAAACTGCCTTAAAGCTGTTGATCCATGTCTTTTGCTTAATTTTTGACCATCATTTCCCATAACCATTGGAAGATGGCAATAAATAGGCGGATTCCATTTAAAAGCCTTATAAAGAAGTGTGTGCAATGGACCTGAAGAAACCCATTCTTGAGCCCTTAATACATGGGTAATTTTCATTAAATAATCATCAACAACATTCGCAAGATGATAAGTCGGCAGTCCATCTGACTTGAGAATTACAGGATCAGGACTAATGTCTTTATTAGACCATGTAATCTTTCCAAGCAAAACATCATCAAAGCTAGTATCTCCTTCTAAAGGAATTTTAAATCTGACAACAGGCTTAATTTTTTTAATTAGCACATTCTCAATTTCCTCATCACTTAAATTTCTACAATGCCTATCATATCCGGGTGGCATCTTATTAATATTTTGAATTTTCTTAATCCTTTCCAACCTTTCAGGACTACAATAACAATAATAAGCGTGCCCAGATTCAATTAAATACTCAGCATATCGCTTATATATTGCACTTCTTTGAGACTGAACATAAGGTGCATAATCACCCCCTACAACAGGACCCTCATCAAAAGAAATACCAAGCCATTTAAGACTTGAATAAAGATCATTTTCAGCTTCTGAAAAATATCTGCTCTGATCTGTATCCTCAATTCTAAGTAAAAATTTACCCCCACAAGACTTTGCAAAAAAATAATTAAACAAAGCTGTTCTAATCCCCCCAATATGTTGCAAACCTGTTGGAGAAGGCGCATAACGAACTCTTATACCCAAAACACAACTCCTTCAATAAAAAACATCTTTTTTAGAAAAATCATAAATATAATAAAAAACAACAAAAAATAAATTCGAACTAAGTAGCCTTGTATGCTTAGAATCTATTCTATTTTTAAATTTATAATATCGATTTCTAATCTCAGTTTTTCTGCTTTCAAGTAAATCAAAAGATGTTTTCGATTTTCGCAATAAATAATAAAAATAAAGAGTAAAAATATCATTTTTTAAAAAAAACTTATCTAGAAAATTTACCAACTCCTTTAACTTTAAATACTCTTCAAATGACAACATACTAAGAGCCTCACAATATTTCACCCATTTGTTTCTACTGCACTTGTAATTTAAAATTAAACTAGAAGCCTTTTCTTTCTCTCTAAAGCTAATAAGAACAGAATAAAGTTCTATTATTGTCTTATGCCTTAATCTATTGTCTTTCAAATAAAGATAAAGCTCATCAAGACTTTTTTTATCTTGTTTTATTAAAATAAACCTGAGAAGAATAGATATTTCAAAAACACTTTTAAGCTTTTTACGAACCATTTTAAGCTTTAAAAAAGTAAATGTATCTTCCATCCCATTTAAAATAAAATACAATCTTGAAGAAAAATATTGGGAATAAATAACATTAAAAACAACCACTAGTAAAAAATAAATTACAATAAATTGGTAATTAAATAAAATAAAGCTTAATTTCATTTGAAATCTTAAAATTGTCAGAAAATAAATAAATAATCCAAGAAATATAATATTAAAGCCTAAACGTATTTTTTCTACCATAAAAATCTCTTTAAAAAAAGCTTAATTCAAAAATTGATATATATATAATAGATACATTATACTAATAGATAGACAATTAATAAATAATATGATATACATGGTTAATAGAGCTTAATTCCAAGGAAATAAATGCAAAATTTTGAAAGCATTATCAAAAATATAAAAAATTCATCATATTTAATAGACAAGGAATTCTTAGTTTGGCCTGAAAATGCATTTATTGGAGAGAAAAACATTGAGCTTATTGAAAAATGGAAATTAAAATCATACCTTAAAGAGAGAACAAATTTTTTCAGCGATGATTCTGTCAAAAGAGAATATGAAGAAATACATAAAAAATTCAACGAAGAGGCTATTTCTAGTTATCATGTAATAATAAGCAATTTAGAAGAAATTTATGAAAATTGCAAAAGAAATAAAAAAATATATTACCAAGATATTATGCCTACTGTAAAAAAAGTAATAGAATTCTACAAAAAACAGAAAAAAATTTTCATCAAATATTTTAGAATTCCTAAGCTTTCTGCAAACTATCACATTATTCATTCAGTAAACACAGCTATCTTAACAGTAGCCCTTGGTAATGAAATGGGACTAAATAACTACAAAACAGTAGAACTTTGTAGTATTGCTCTTTTACATAAAATAGGATTTCTATTTATCCCATCAAAAATCAGCGAAAAAAAAGAGGCATTAACTGACGAAGAACTAGAAATAATTAAAAAATATCCCATAATAAGCTATAAAGTAGCTTCAACAAGTAATTTGTCACGATCAATATGTTTAACACTTTTAACACATAAAGAAAATCTAGACGGGACAGGTTATCCTAAAGGACTAACAAGTGAAAACATTAGCATAGAATCAAATATAATAGGCGCTGCCAGCGCTTATTCTGCTATCATTTTAGATAAGGCATACAAAAAATCTTTTAATTCTGGGGCATCTATTATTGAATTGATTAAAGATGCTGACAAAAAATTTGACAAAAGGGTTTTAAAGTTAATAATCAATGCAATATCTTCTTGCCCTTTAGACTTTATTGTAGAGCTAAATGACAATTCTATAGCCAAAATAGTAGATATAGATGATTCTAGCCCAAATCTCCCATACATAAACTATATAATAAAAAATGGAAAAGTTGTAGATAAAAATGAACCTAGCGTTCAGTCTATACCAAACACAAACACAGGAATAAAAAAAATACTCAATCAAGATGAAATAGAACTAATTAAAAATAAACATTTTTTAACAGATAGTATATAAACACTTTAAAAGGAGAAAAGCATGATTTTGATCATATCAGCTATGCAAGAAGAATCAGAAGAAATAAATAAAATGATTGATGACAAAGAAGAAGTTATATTAAACGACTACTTAGAAAATAAAAAATTTTATAAAGGAAAAATTTTGGGAAAAGATGTAATATCTTTAACTACAGGAATTGGAAAAGTTAACGCAGCAACTTGGAGTAATCAAATTATATCTAAATATAAAATCACTCATATAATAAACTCTGGAAGTTCTGGCGGAATAAAAGAAAACTCTAACCTTAAAATATCAGATATCATAGTATCCTCACAAGCAGCATACTATGACTTTGACTTAACCAAGTTTGGACACAAAATAGGACAAGTTCCTAATTTGCCACAAAAGTTTAAAGCAGATGAAGAGCTATTGAAAAAAGTAGTCAATATTATTGACAACAAACTTTTAAACATTGATATCCATATTGGCTTAATACTAACAGGAGATCAATTTGTTGACAATGAAAAAAATCTTGAAGCAATTAAAAAAAATTTCAAAGATGCTTTAGCTGTAGATATGGAAGGAGCTGCAATAGCTCAAGTAGCACACATGTTTAAAATACCATTTATAATAATTCGTTCAATTTCTGATTTACCAAACAATAAAGATAACCATATAGACTTTAATAAATTTTTAAAAACATCATCAATAAATTCAAGCAAAATGACAAAGGAACTTATTAGGCTAATATGAATAAAATAATAGCAGCTAACCAAACTTTAACTTCTGAGGCTGTATCTGAAGGACATCCAGATAAAATTGCAGATCAAATCTCTGATGCCATCCTTGATGAAATGTTAAAAGTAGATAAAAATGCAAAAGTGGCTTGCGAAGTCATAATTGCACAAAATTTAGTAGTAATAGCAGGGGAAATAAATAGTCCCGTAAAAAAAAACATAGATATAAAAGAAATTGCTAAAAACATCATTAAAGATATAGGCTATACAAATATTGATTATGGGCTTGATTATAAAACAATAACGGTAATAGACGCCGTTGGCAATCAATCGCGTGACATCATAAACGCAATTGAAAAAGAAGGGTCTAATACCCTTGGGGCAGGTGATCAAGGAATAATATTTGGATATGCTTGCGATGACACAAAAAATTTTTTACCTGCTCCTTATGAGCTCGCTAATTCAATTCTAAAAAAAGCTAGCAATCTTAGAAAATCAGGAGCAATAGAATGGTTGCGACCCGACTCAAAATCTCAAGTTACTATGGAATACGATAAAAACAGAAGACCTATAAAAATAAAAAATATTGTGGTCTCTCACCAACACCATCCAAATATCTCTCAAAAACTAATGCGACAAACAATAATTGAAGAAATTATTAAGCCTACCATTCAAGACAAATCAATACTTGATGAAAATACTACTTATTGTATTAATCCTTCTGGAAATTTTGTAATTGGAGGACCTACCGGAGACACGGGTCTTACAGGAAGAAAAATTATTGCTGACAGTTATGGAGGATTCGCAAGACACGGAGGAGGAGCATACAGCGGAAAAGATGCTACAAAAGTAGATAGATCAGCTGCCTACATGGCAAGATATATAGCAAAAAATATGGTAGCAGCCGGTATTTCTAAAGAATTTGAACTACAACTTGCATATGCAATTGGAATTGAAAACCCAATATCTATTCAAATAACTGCAGGAATAAATGATCCTAAATATGCAAGCAAAATATTAAATTTCATTGTCAATAACTTTGATTTAACTCCCAACGGTATAATTGAAAAATTAAAACTAAAACAACCCATATATCTTAAAACTTGTACTTATGGCCATTTTGGAAAAAATGAATTTGAATGGGAAAAATTAGATTTTGTAAAAAAAATACAAACGGTGCTAAAAAAATGAAAAAAATAACAAGCTTTACAATAGATCATACAAAATTAAACCCTGGTATATATGTCTCAAGAAAAGATACCTTTGAAAATGTAATATTTACCACAATAGACATTAGAATCAAAGCTCCCAACATCGAACCAATAATTGAAAACGCAGCAATACATACAATTGAGCACATAGGAGCCACTTTGCTTAGAAATAATGAAGTTTGGGCTGAAAAAATAGTATATTTTGGTCCCATGGGATGCAGAACTGGTTTTTACTTAATAATTTTTGGGAACTATGAAAGCAAAGATCTTATTGATCTAATATCCTGGCTTTTTTCCGAAATTGTAAATTTTTCAGAACCTATTCCAGGCGCAAGCCATAAAGAATGCGGAAATTACAAAGAACATAACCTTGATATGGCTAAATATGAATCTTCTAAATACTTGCAAATATTAAACAATATTAAAGAAGAAAATTTAAAATATCCCTAGCTCATAAAATTTACAAAATAGAAAGTATCTCACTGTCATTTGTTGTTGCTACGTCAAGCTGAAAAATAAAACCTAAGGTTATTTTATGCATTTGATTTAAAAGTAAAAGTTTGTTATAAAAAATTGGAGAAATTGCATATTCCAAAAAAATAAAATCTATATTAATTCTAGCTCCAATGTCTACTCCCAAAACAACATTGTTAAGTGCTACCCAATCACTTGAATCTCCAAAATAAATTTTAGCATCAATATATGAAAATTTTAAACCTGCAAACAAGATTAAACTAAACATTGGGGTATAGGGCAAAAAGAAATAATTGCCATACATTCTTATTGATACTGAAACATCTTTTAATATGAAATAATTTAGAGAATGTTTCAAATATGCCTGATCATCCAACATAAACACAATCTCTTTAGCATAAGGAGTATCACTTGGCAAAAATTTAATATCTAAATTAAATTCTCCACCAAGTGCAAAATTTTGAGAAACATTAACGCCAAGTCCGCTGAAAAATTGATACTTAAGTCTTTCATAGAAGAATAAATCTCGAGTAAAGTTGTCAACACCAACTCCAACTCCATTGTATACATTAAGATACCCGGGAATTCCTGAATAAATCCTTAATATATTAAACATAAAAACAAAAAAGAAAAAAAAGCTTCTTCTCATAAAGAATCCTTTTGGACAAAATAAAATTAAATATTCATACTTATTTGCATAGACAACTCTTTAAATTTATTAACTTCAAGATTAAGTTTATTGCCTCTCTTAAAACCAAAACCATCATTTTTAAATCTTGGAATCACATGAAAATGGGTATGAAAAACTTCTTGCCCTGCACCAGCTCCCAAAGAAGAATAAATATTTACTCCTACACAAATGCTTGAATTTATTTTTTTTAAAGCATTCGAAATTTTTTTACATACTCCTAAAACTCTATCATTAAATTTATCATCCATATTTAATAAATTCTCACTATGTTCTTTAGGGATAACAAGAGTATGCCCAACAGTTAAAGGATTAATATCCAAAAATGCTAAAACTAAATCGTCCTCATAAACTTTATAACTAGGAAGCTCTTTGTTTACTATTTTACAAAAAATGCAATCATACATTAAAAATGTCCTATTATAAAAAAATAACAATTAATATATTAAATAAAATCAAACAGCATAACTAACTAAAACCCATTTTGCTATATTAAAATAAGCTATCAAAGTAATAGCATCTGCAATAGTAGTGATTAAAGGGCCTGCCATAAGTGCTGGGTCCAACTTGAAAATTTTAGCAACAATAGGTAAAAGACCCCCTAATATCTTTGCTACAGTCAAGCTTACCATTAAACAAGCTGAAACTACAAACGCTATTTTCAGCTTATCAACATGCTGTGGTGCTACAAAAAATACAATTCTTAAAAAATTAACACTAGCAAGAATTACTCCCACTAAAATACTAACACATATTTCCTTTAAAAAAACTTTAAAAAAATCTTTTACCTTGACAGTACCAAGAGCAAGCTCACGAATTATTAACGCAGATGCCTGAGAACCAGCATTGCCTGAAGTATCCATCAAAAGGGGAATAAAACTAGCTAAAACCACTAAAGACACCATTAAATTTTGATAATTTGAAATGATTGTTGCTGTAAAAGTAGAAGATATCATAAGAACCAAAAGCCAAATTATCCTATTTTTTGTCATAACCAAAATAGAAGTATCAAGATAAGATGTATCTAGAGGTTTAACAGCCGCAATCATTTGAAAATCTTCAGTATTTACAGATTGAATAACTTCTAAAATATCATCGATAATAATAACCCCTATCATTCTCCCTTCATTATCAACAACAGGAACACTAGTAATATCATATTTTTGAAAAAGAAGTGCAACATCCTCTTTCCCATCATTGACCCCCACAATATAAAACCCACTACTTCTCATTATTGATGACAGAATAACATCATCTTTGGCTAATATTAAATCCTCAATTTTTATAACTCCTTTTAAATGCTTTTCATAATCTGTAATATAATAAGTGTAAATATCTTCTTTAGTTTTAGCTACCTTTCGAATATGGTCAAGAGCTTGACCAACGGTGAAATCTTCTTTAAGTTCAACATATTCAATTGTTACGATCGAACCTGCAGAATCATCATTGTAAGACAAAAATTTATTAATAATTTCTCTATTCTCTTCTGTAGAGCTTGCTAAAAATCTCTGAACAACATTTGCAGGAACCTCTTCTAAAAGATCGATAACGTCATCAAGATTTAACTCATCAATCATTTCACTTATTTCTTTATTTGTAAAAGAATTTGCTAATTTGTTTTTTGTAGATTGGTCAAAATTAGAAAAAGTCTCAACTGCTATTTTTTTAGGCAAAAATCTGTAGAGTAAAATCAATTCAGATCCATTAAGTCTTTTAAGAGCCTCAGCAATATCAAAGGAATCGTGCTTTAAAAATTTTTCTTTGATTTTAGAATAACTCTTCTCTTTAAGAAAAATTCTCAATTCATCAATATCTATCATTAAAAGGCCTCCAAAAATTTAAATTTTACAAGACATTTAATGAATCCAATTCATCAAAGCTTATCTAACAACATAGAACATCTTCCTGAAGGGATAGGAAGGGTTTTTTCTTTTTTATTCAATATATTTATTGTAAAATAATAAAGTTTTTCAGATTCCATTTTTATTTCCCAACCTCTTTTCCCTTTGTTACAAATTATTGTAGTTTGATTCTTTTTAAGAGATAAGCTTTCTATCCCCATAATCTCAAGAGTAGGTATGTTCCAATATACAGTTTTATCAGGCAAACTAATTGTAAGCCCTATAATATTCTCTATCATTAAGCTAATGCTAAAAAGAGCAAGATAACAAATAAGATCTTTCTCCGTATAAGTTTTTTTATTAGAATCAAAATATGCAGGCCCTTCTTGCATAGGCTTATAAGCTTCCCAAATATGCCCTTTGATTTTATTAAACGGCATTAAAGTATCTAATATATAATATAAATGTCTTATGGTAAATTCTCTTGCAATATTTGCACGACCACAATATTCAAGGCCTTTGATCACAAAAAAATTCATATAAGTATAAACCGAACCATAATATCCATTGCCATCCTCACTAAAACCCGGCTCACTAACAGAAAGCGTTGGAAAAGGATTTGGAGTCCCAAAATGCTTAGTACTTTTTAAATAAAAAATCATCCTTTCTATTCTATCCTCACTAGGAATCTCTGAAAGCATCGGGAAAAACCCTACTAATGTCTTTATTTCAAGAATATTTTCATTCTCATCAAGATCATAATAAAACCCATCTTTTTCACTCCACATTAAAGAATTAATTTTAGCCTTAAGAGAAAAAAACCGTTTTTTGTATTCAAGTGATAAATTTTTATCATTTAAAATGTCTGCTAATTTAGAAATACAATATGCACTATGAACTTGCAATGAATTAAAATCTATAGGATAGTACGCATCTGCTCTTGGAGAATTTTTATAAAAAATTTTATTTACATTAATTGAATAAAGACCATTTTCCTTTAAAAATTTGCTCTCTATCCACTTATAATACTTATCAAGAATTGGCAAAACTTCAGAAATTCTCTTTTTATTTCCCGTTTTATGATATAAATTATATTCAGCCCATGCAAAAATAGGAAATCCAATATTCTCCTCATTCTCATCAAGATCAATAATAGCATTATTATTATCATATCTGGCTCTAATTGCACCAGATTCTTCCTGTAATTGGTAAAATTTATCAATTGCAGATGTAGATGAATATTCCCCATTACTATAGACAAGAAAAAAGCTTGACATACAAGCTTGCATCTGATCTATATAATTGCAATTCTCTGAATAATAATTTTTATCTTTTTTACCCTTATCAGCAACTTTTTGTAAAATAACCTTATCTTGAATCCAAGATAAACTTTTATTATAAATATCAATAAAGTCTTGATCATAATAGTAAATTTTGGGAAACATTTTTTTATTCAATGCTAAATCCTCTAAAACAATAAAAATGTACTTCTATTTATTATAACACAATAAATATAACATAATTAAAAAATTAAAAACTAGAAAATTAAAATCTTTTTATTTTGAAAAGTCTACAACTTTAATATTTGTTTTATAAAAATTTCATATTCTTCCTGATTGCAAGGAACAATAATCTCTTTATTAATTATTTTCCTTTCAAGATCTTTTATGTATTCAAATTCATTTGCATTAGATAAACCAACAACACCATCTCTTAATCCCATTTGAACAATTTTTCCACCTTCCCAAACATTATCATTTTTAAGAGATTCGCTAGTAATCAAATACAATGCATCACCAACGTTTTTTATAACAGAAGTAATAAAATTTTTAGGAGCAAGATGAGACTGATCTTGATCAGCTCCAATAACATAGTAACCATCACCAAGTTCTTTTGCTGCCTCAATAACACCAACTCCTGCCAAACCAGCTGCAAAATGAATTATATCTATTCCTTTAGAATACATTTTATTAGCCATAACTCTAGCAATATCAATATCAGAAAAAGAATTAGAGTATTCACTTACAATCTCTATACCTTTATTAGCATACTTTGCACCAGCCTCATAACCATAACGAAATGCATCTACTATATCGCCCTTTACTCCACCTATAAAACCTATTTTACTAGAAACGCTTTTTTTAGCTGCAATATAGCCAGCTAAAAAAGCACCTTGCTCTATTCTAAAAACAACACCAATTAAATTTTTAGGAATCTGAACATCGTCGCCATAAATAGGATCTATTATCCCATAGTTAATTTCTGGATTTTCCAATGAAACCGATAAAGAAACGTCCGCAAGCATATACCCTACAAGCCAAATCAATCCTGAGCCATTCATTTTCAAATTATCAAGATCTGAAACATAGCTAGAATAAACTCCAGAAACAGCACTAGAAAAAACTTTTTCAATATTTTCTGGAAAATCTTTTTTCAAACGCAATAAAGCCTCATTAGCACTAGAATTAAAAGATTTATCATCAAGAACACCATCTACCAACATAGATATCTTAATTTTACTTGAACCAGACTCTATTCCATTCTTGCTAAAGCAAGAAGTTAACAAAATTCCAAATATAAAAATTGCAATCCTCATATAAAACGCTTCTCCATTTCCACCATTCAAACAAAATCAATGTGTTTTTTATACTTAAAAATAAAAAATATAAATTGATTATTTATTTAAATAAATTCTTTAAGAAATTTTTCATAACTTTCTTTATTATATGGAACAATAACTTCTTTATTGATTATTTTGCTAGAAAGGCTATCAATTTCTTTTTCAACTTCAAAAGGAATCATCTTTGGATTTCTTACAAAACCTACAACTCCTTCTTTAAGACCATAATTTATTAATTTTCCACCTTCGAAAGTATTAGTTTTTAAATAGTTAGATGTAAAAAGATTTAAAGATCTACCAACATCTTTGGTTGTAGATGTGATTACATTATTGGGAGCAAGATACGATTGATCCTCATCAACTCCAATAATGTAATGCCCAGAACCAAGTTCTTTTGCAACCTCAATAGCCCCAATTCCTCCAAGACCTGCGGCATGATGAATAATGTCTATCCCATCAGAATACATTTTAGTTGCAACACTTCTGCCAGCTTCAAGGTCAGAAAAACTACCAATATACTGAGAAAATATCTTGATATCTTTATTGGCATACTTAGCACCAGCCTCATAACCATATCTGAAAGCATCTACTATGTCACCCTCTATTCCCCCTAAAAATCCGATTTTACCTGTTTTAGAAACTTTTGCAGCAATATAACCTGTTAAAAACGCGCCTTCTTGAGCTCTAAAAGTCATGCCTACTAAATTTGCAGGAATAGGCTCGTTAGAATAAACAGGATCAATAATTGCATATTTCATCTCGGAATTTTGTAAAGAAACAGCCTTGGCCACATCGCTAAATTTATATCCAATAAGCCAAATTAAATTTGAACCCGCATCTTTAAGTCCTTCAAGATCAGATAAATAAGAATTTGTTGAAGATTCTTTTAAAACAAGTTCAATTTCAAATTCCTCTTTAAGTTTTTTTACGCCATTTAAAGCACTCTCATTAAAAGATTTATCATCAAAAGTTCCATCAATTACTAAAGAAACCTTGGGAATTCCACTCTCAAGACCACTCTTACCACTACAAGATAAAAAAATAACACCTTCAAACAAAATCAACAATAATAATTTATTCATAAACCATTTCCCCTTTTTTTAAACAAAGCTATACCTAAGTAGTTTATAACTTTGATTTAAATAAATCAAATGCATATTCACTATCAGGAACAATAATTTCCCTATTTATTATTTTATTTTCCAAATTAATAACTTCATCAACTAACCTATTATTTAAAACATCAGGATCCTTAACAACTTCTATTACTTCTTCTTTTAACATTTGATTAATAACAACCCTTCGTTTAAAAACTCCATTTTTGATATAATCTAATGAAACCGATAAAGAAACATCCGTAAGCATATTATACCCTACAAGCCAAATCAATTCTGAACCATTCATTTTTAAATTATTAAGATCTGAAACATAGCTAGAATAAACTCCAGAAACAGCACTAGAAAAAACTTTTTCAATATTTTATGAAAAATCTTTTTTCAAACGCAATAAAGCTTTATTAGCACTAGAATTAAAAGATTTATCATCAAGAACACCATCTACCAACATAGATATCTTAATTTTACTTGAACCAGACTCTTATTCCATTCCTACTCAAACAAGAAGTCAACAAAATGCAGAATATTAAAAATCAATCCTCATACAGAACGCTTCTCTATTTCCATTATTCAAACAAAAATAATGTGTTTTTTATACTTAAAAATAAAAAATATAAATTGATTATTTATTTAAATAAATTCTTCAAGAAATTTTTCATAACTTTCTTTATTATATGGAACAATAACTTCTTTATTGATTATTTTGCTAGAAAGACTATCAATTTCTTTTTCAACTTCAAAAGGAATCATATTTGGATTTCTTACAAAACCTACAACTCCTTCTTTAAGGCCATAATTTATTGATTTTCCACCTTCGAAAGTATTAGTTTTTAAATAGTTAGATGTAAAAAGATATAAAGATCTACCAACATCTTTGGTTGTGGATGTGATAACATTATTGGGAGCAAGATATGATTGATCCTCATCAACTCCAATAATGTAATGCCCAGAACCAAATTCTTTTGCAACCTCAATAGCGCCAATTCCTGCAAGACTTGCAGCATGATGAATAATGTCTATCCCATCAGAATACATTTTAGTTGCAACACTTCTGCCAGCCTCAATGTCAGAAAAACTACCAATATACTGAGAAAATATCTTAATATCTTTATTGGCATACTTAGCACCAGCCTCATACCCATACCTGAAAGCATCTACTATGTCACCCTCTATTCCCCCTAAAAATCCAATTTTACCTGTTTTAGAAACTTTTGCAGCAATATAACCTGTTAAAAATGCACCTTCTTGAGCTCTAAAAGTCATACCCACTAAATTTGCAGGAATAGGCTCATTAGAATAAACAGGATCAATAATTGCATATTTCATCTCGGAATTTTGTAAAGAAACAGCCTTGGCCACATCGCTAAATCTATATCCAATAAGCCAAATTAAATTTGAACCCGCATCTTTAAGCCCCTCAAGATCAGATAAATAAGAATTTGTTGAAGATTCTTTTAAAACAAGCTCAATTTCAAATTCCTCTTTAATTTTTTTTACGCCATTTAAAGCACTTTCATTAAAAGATTTATCATCAAAAGTTCCATCAACTATTAAAGATACTTTGGGAATTCTATTCTCAATACCATCCTTGCCACTACAAGATAAAAAAATAATACCTTCAAATAAAATCAACAACAATAATTTACTCATAAACCGTTTCCCCCTTTTTAAATCAAAGCTATACCCAAGTAGTTTATAACTTTGATTTAAATAAATCAAATGCATATTCACTATCAGGAACAATAATTTCTCCATTTATTATTTTATTTTCTAGATTAATAACTTCATCAACTAGCCTATTATTTAAAACATCAGGATCCTTAACAACTTCTATTACTCCTTCTTTTAACCCTCGATCAATAACAACTCCACCTTTAAAAACTCCATTTTTAATATAATCTGATGAAACAGAATAAATAACCTTGCCAATATCCTTAAGTATTGAAGTAATAACATTTTGAGGCGCAATATACGATTGATCTTGATTTAAACCAATAACATAATATTTGGGGCCAAGTTCCTTAGCAGCGTCATAAACTCCAAGACTAGTTATACCAGCTATTGGCAAAATAACACCTACTTTATCCTCCTTATACATGAACCGAGCCATTTCTTTGCCTTTCTCTTTATCAAAAAGAGAGGGCGCTTTTTTTGATACTAATCTTAATTTGGGATTAGCATAAAAAATTCCAGCCTTAAAACCAAACTTAAAATCATTCAAATATTCGCTTGTAGGACCTGTTAAAAATCCAATCTTTTCTTTTCTACTCATCTTAGCAGCAATATATCCAGCTAAAAATGCAGCCTCTTCATTTCTAAACTTAATAGCCAAGGAATTCTTGGGAACTTGAATATCACCATAATCAAAAGCATCTATAATCCCATAACAAATATCTGGACGCTCATACGAAAGCCTAACCGACAAACTGGAAAATTGATATCCAATCAACCAAAAAAGATTTAAAGGATTTTTTTGAACCTCATAAGCATCCTCTGTCATTGCCTCATTAACAGTAAGAAGTCTTTTACCCTCAATAGGGTAAGGCCTTAAAGATTTAGTTATAAGCTTTACTCCAAAATCATCTCTAAGTTTTACAACACCATCATAAACACTTTGATTATAGCCTTTATCATAAAAGCTACCATTGGCCAAAACACCTATAACAACTTTGTCAGATTTAGCAGACTTTCCATTAGACTGAAAACAAGCCAACACTAATAAAAATAAAGCAATAAAAATAAACCTTTTAAACAAAATCAATCCTCTCCTTACAAAATTTATTTAAAAAATTTAGAATTTTTCAAAAATTAAAACATAAACTTTATTGTACTAACAAGTAATATTCTTCATTGATAAAATAAAAACTTCAATAACCCTAAAAATAATACTTTTAATATTAATAAAAACATGGTGATAAGAAAATTTTTTCCTACATCACCATAATACCCAAATTTAAACCCTTTTGCAAGATTAATCTAGATTAATCTTGCAATAATTAAAAGACTTATTTAAAATCTTTTTAAAGAGCCAAAATCATTTTTCACAAATCAACTCCACACAAATTAAGTTAATTTGCTATTTGTAAAACAAAGTTATCATAAGATGCCTTGTCATAAGGCGCTTTTATTATACCATTTATTATACTTTGCCCAATTTTCAATGATTCATCATAAATCTCAGAATAATTTGACTTTAAGTTTTCATTTAAAACCAAACCAAGTCCATCTTCTTTAAGTCCAAATAACATGGTCTTACCCCCATCCCAAACTCCAGTTTCTAAATACTTTTTTGTTAAACTATACATCAATGAATCAACCTTCTTTACAGCAGAAATAAGAACATTATTAGGGGCAAGGTATGCTTGATCTTGATCGACTCCAATAATATAATGATCGGAGCCCAATTCTTTTGCGGCCTCAATTACTCCTATACCAGAAAGTCCAGCAGCTGCAAATATAATATCAACCCCATCTCGATACATATTAGATGCTGTCGAGCGACCAAGTCCAAAATCCCCAAATGTGCCAACATATTGAGAGACCACTTTAATATTAGAATTCGCATACTTAGCACCAGCTTCATATCCATACATAAAAGATTCTAAAACTTCCCCCTTCACTCCCCCAATAAATCCAATCTTACCTGTTTTAGAAGCCTTTGCCGCAAAATATCCTGCTAAAAAAGCCACCTCTTCGGATCTAAAACTAATATTAAGAAGATTTTTGGGTATTTGAATTTCATTATAAACCCCTTCTATGATTGCATAATTAATAGAAACATTCTCGCCAGCTCTTTGCAAAAGCATATCTGACAATCTAAATCCGACTCCCCAAATCAAATTTGAATTACCATCCTCTAGATTTGAAATATCTCCTAAATAAGAATTCCCTGTAGATGCTTTTTCAATTATATTTATATTAAAATCTGTTTTCAATTTTCTTATCGCATTAGAAGAACTTTCATTAAATCCTTTATCATCAAAAGTACCATCAACTATAAGCGAAACTGTTTTTGACTCTGACTTATTATCATCAGAACCAGAACAAGCAATAATAAATAAAAAAAATAAAAAATAATAAACTTTTTTTAACACAAAAATACCTCCTTACTTTTAATAAAACAAATACAAAAAATAGCCCTAATAATACCACAACATATAAGCAAAAAAAGACACCTTTAAAAAAGGTGTCTTTTTACCATCTATAATGAGTAAAAGCTTTATTTGCTTCAGCCATTCTATGAGTATCTTCTTTTTTCTTAAAAGCAGCTCCAGTAGAATTGTATGCATTTAAAAGTTCGTTTGACAACTTTTCCTTCATAGATCTACCACTAGCCTTTCTAGCAGCAAAAATAATCCACTTCATAGCTAAAGCCTCTCTTCTCTCTTCTCTAACTTCAACAGGAACTTGATATGTAGCACCACCTACCCGTCTACTTCTTACTTCTACCAACGGCTTAATATTATCTAAAGCTTTACAAAAAACAGCCATCTTATCACTATCTTCAAGCTTATCAGCAAGCAAATCAATTGAACTGTAAAGTATACTCTCGCTTATTGATTTTTTTCCATCATACATCATTCTGTTTGCAAATTTTGCAACAATTCTAGAATTGTACCTGGTATCAACAAAAATTTTCTTTTTGATTTTTTTATTTTTTCTTGACATACTTAATATTAACCCACCTTTCAATTAAGCTTTAGGTTTTTTTGTTCCATACTTAGATCTACCCTTTTTCCTATTATTAACACCAAGAGTATCTTTGGCTCCTCGAACTATGTGGTACCTTACTCCAGGCAAATCCTTAACTCGACCACCTCTAATCAAAACTACAGAATGTTCTTGTAAATTATGACCAATTCCTGGAATATATGCAGTTACTTCAAATCCATTTGAAAGTCTAACACGGGCTACTTTTCTCAAAGCTGAATTAGGCTTTTTAGGAGTTACAGTCATTACACGTGTACAAATTCCTCTTCTTTGGGGACAATTTTGAAGCGCAGGAGATGCGGTCTTCTCCGTTTGACTTTTTCTAGGCTTTCTAATTAACTGATTAATTGTAGGCATTTATCAACGCTCTCCTTTTCTTGAAATTATTAATAAAATGGTAGCAAATATATCACTTATTTTCAAGCTAAACTTCAGAATTGACATTTTCACTAACTTTGATTTTTTTATAAAGTCCCATGCCAGTTCCAGTAGGAATCAAATGCCCAATTACAACATTTTCTTTCAATCCTCTAAGATCATCTATTTTCCCAGCAATAGAAGCATCTGTTAATACTTTTGTTGTCTCCTGAAAAGAAGCTGCAGAAATAAAAGAATCTATATTAAGAGAAGTCTTGGTTACTCCTATAAGAATGGGACTTGCTATTGCTGGCTCACCACCTTGTTCGATAACTTTTCTATTCTGCTCATAAAAAGTGTGCTTATCTACCTTTTGCCCATAAACAAAATTAGTATCACCAACTGCTACAATCTTAACTTTTTTCATCATTTGCTTAATTATCACACCAATATGTTTGTCATTAATGCTAACACCCTGTTTTCGATAAACATCTTGAATTTCTGCCAACAAAAACTCTTGTAAACTAATCCCACCCAAAATTTCAAGCACATCATGAGGATTAATTCTACCATCACAAAGCATATCTCCTGCCTTAACAATATCTCCATCTCTAACTAAAAGATGTTTGCCGGCTGGAATATAATGCTTATGCTCAACCCCATATTCATCTAAAATATTAATAAGTCTTTTTCCTTTTTGAATTGATTTAAATTGCACAATTCCACTTACTTTAGCCATTTCAGTTAAATTCTTAGGAATTCTTGTTTCAAAAAGATCATTAACACGAGGCAATCCCCCTGTAATATCTTGAGTTTTTTCAGAACCTTTAGAAAGTTTCGCAATAATATCTCCTATATTAATATTCTGACCATCTTCAACCTGAAGATAAGCATCGCCTGGTAATACATAAGATGCGATCTCCACACCACCACTATCAATAATAAAAATTCTAGGATCAAGAGATTCAAAAACATTATCTGTAATTCTTTTCTCAACATTACCTGTTTCAGTATTTATCTCTTCTTTAAGAGTAGTTCCTAAAATAATATTCTTAAATTTAATTTTACCTTTAACCTCTGCAATAATAGGCTCTGCAAATGGATCAAACGTACCAATAACTTTGCCCGATTCAACATATTCGCCAACCTCTATTTCAAGCTTTGTACCAGCTTTCAAGGAAACTTCTTGCTCTTCTGACACTATTAAAAATTTATCGTCTCTTAATTTAACATAACCAATATAAGAAGAGAGAATTTCTACTCCCTTATTATTAACAAATAAAGGAATTCCTTTAATTACTCTTTGAGAATCTGAAACTTTAATTTCCTTTATGTTCTTAATTTTTTCTTCATAAAAAACATTGATTATTTTTAAAGTTCCTTTTCTTGTGAAAAGAATTCCATTCTCAACCCTAACATTAAAACCCTCTATGCCATTAAGTATAAAAGTATTCTTTAAAGATATTTTATCATCCTCACTACCAGCCTGAGCAACTCCACCAATATGAAAAGTTCTCATAGTTAATTGAGTGCCTGGCTGACCTATAGACTGAGCAGCAATTATTCCTACAGCCTCGCCAATGTTAACAGGCTTATTCTTTGAAAAGTCTCTACCATAACATTTTTGACAAACACCGTGTTCAGCTTCACATGTTAAAACAGATCTAATCACAAGTTTTTCAATACCAATTTTTTCTAATAATTCTATTTTAGCTTCTGAGATTTCTTCATTTGCATCTAAAACAATCTCACCAGTAATTGGATTTTTTATTCTTTCAATAGAATAGCTCCCAACAGCTTTTTCTTTCAAAGATTCTAATATTTCTTCACCATTTTTTACAGTTTCAACTTTTATTCCGTTTATAGTCCCACAATCTTCTATTCTAACAACAACATCTTGAGCAATATCTACTAATCTTCGAGTTAAATATCCAGCATCAGCAGTCTTAAGAGCAGTATCTGCCAGCCCCTTTCTCGCTCCATTTGTAGAGATGAAAAACTCTATCACAGAAAGACCTTCTTTAAAGTTAGAAATAATTGGAAGCTCAATAATATCCCCGGAAGTTTTTGCCATCAATCCTCTCATGCCAGCAAGTTGCCTTATTTGATTTCTACTACCCCTAGCACCAGAATCTGCCATCATATATATAACATTAAACCCATCTCTGTCTTTCTTTAAAATTTCCATCATCTTATTAGTAAGTTCCTCGTTCGTCTTTAACCAAACAGAAACTACGTTATTATAACGCTCTTCACCGGTAATAACACCTTTAGCATAATCATTTTGAATTTTAGCAATCTCTTTATTGGCCCTGTCTATATAAGCTTTCTTTTCATCAGGAACAATAATATCACTCATACTAATTGTGCATCCAAACTTGGTAGCATATTTAAAGCCAAGCTCCTTGATAATGTCAAGCATTTCAATTACAGTAGAAGAACCATGAACTACATAAACTTTTGATATTAAAATTTGTAGTTCCAAATCACTAAGAGTTTTATTTACAAATTCAATTCCGTTGGGCAAGGCCTCATTAAATATAACCCTACCAGCTGTAGTTTTTTTATATTTGCCATCAATTTTTACATAAATAGAAGCATTGTAATCTAGACTCCTATTATTTATAGCAAGAATAACATTATTAAAGTTTAAAAACTTTTTACCTTCTCCAACAGTATTCTTTTTTTCCATTGTTAAATAATATAGACCTAAAACAATATCTTGGGATGGAAAAACAATAGGATGCCCATTAGCGGGATTTAAAAGATTATTTGTTGAAAGCATTAAAGCCCAACTTTCAGCTTGTGCTGATGGAGTAAGAGGTACATGTACTGCCATTTGATCACCATCAAAATCAGCATTATATGCATGACAAACAAGAGGATGTAATTTTATTGCCTTACCCTCAACTAACACAGGCTCAAAAGCTTGAATTCCAAGTCTATGAAGGGTGGGTGCCCTATTTAAAAGAATAGGATGCTCTTTAATAACAAGATCTAAAATTTGCCATACCTCGTCAACTTCTTGTTCAATCAAATTCTTTGCTCTTTTAATATTAAAAACAGCTTCACTCTCAATCAACCTTCTTATCACAAAAGGCTTAAACAGCTCAAGAGCCATTTTTGCAGGCAATCCACATTGATGTAGTTTTAACTCAGGTCCAACAACAATCACAGAACGACCAGAATAATCTACTCTTTTACCAAGAAGATTTTGCCTAAACCTTCCCTGCTTACCTTTTAACGCATCGGAAAGCGACTTAAGAGGCCTACTAGATGAGCCTTTAACAACCTTTCTTTTATGAGAATTGTCAAAAAGAGAGTCTACCGATTCTTGAAGCATTCTTTTTTCATTTCTCACAATAATCTCTGGCGCATTAAGAAGAAGCAACTTCCTTAAGCGATTATTCCTATTTATAACTCTTCTGTAAAGATCATTAAGATCAGATGTTGCAAAGCGTCCTCCATCAAGCTGAACCATTGGCCTAATCTCTGGGGGGATAACAGGAAGAACTTCCATAATCATCCATTCTGGTTTATTTCCAGAAATTTTAAAATTTTCAATAATTTCAAGACGTCTTAAGAGTTTCTTATCAGTTTTATCATCTTTATCTATCATTTGAATTCTAAGCTTAGATGAAAGCTCATCAAGATCAAGATTTTCAAGAAGACTTTTAATAGCTTCAGCTCCCATAGAAGCATTAAAAGACATCCCATATCGCTCTCTAGCCTCTATGTACTCATCTTCATTTAAAAGCTGCATTTTTTTAAGATCAGTATCACCCGGTTCAATTACTACATATTTTTCATAATACAGAATAGAATTCAAACTAGATGCCGTAATGTCAAGCAAAAGACCAATTCTAGAGGGGATATATTTATAATACCAAATATGAGCAACTGGAGCTGCTAACTCAATATGCCCCATTCTCTCACGCCTCACCTTAAAATGGGTAACCTCTACATTACAACGATCGCAAATAATGCCTTTATATCTAACTGATTTAAATTTACCACAATAACATTCCCATTCCTTTGTAGTACCAAAAATCCTCTCACAAAAAAGCCCATCCTTCTCGGGTCTCAAAGTTCTATAATTAATAGTTTCAGACTTTTTAACCTCTCCATAAGACCAATTTCTAATTTGATCAGGAGATGCTATTTTAATTTTTATTTTTTCAAAATCTTTTATCTCTTTCATAAAAACTCCAAAAACCTAGCTTTTATTAATCAATTCTTCCTCTTTTTCTGTCAAAGGAACTTGATTCCCATTATCATCATAAATTGACAAATCAAGTCCAAGCCCCCTAAGCTCTTGCATTAGCACATTAAAAGACTCGGGAATCCCTGATACATTAGTAGGAACACCTTTTACTATATTTTCATATATCTTGACTCTGCCCGACATATCATCGGATTTAACTGTTAAAAGTTCTTGAAGTGTGTGAGCCGCACCATAAGCTTCAAGAGCCCAAACCTCCATTTCTCCAAGTCTTTGCCCACCAAATTGAGCTTTTCCTCCAAGAGGTTGTTGAGAAACAAGAGAATATGGCCCTGTTGATCTTGCATGCATTTTATCATCAACAAGGTGATGTAGCTTAAGCATGTAAATCACTCCAACCATTACTTCATTTTCGAAAGGCTCTCCTGTATAACCATCATATAAAATTTCTTTAGAAGTTGGATTAAACCCAGCTTTTTTTAATTTTTCCTGAATTTGTTCATTTGTAGCAGATTCAAAAACAGGAACATTATAAGATTCACTAAGATATTTACCAGCAAGACCTAATTGCGATTCCATTAATTGTCCAATATTCATTCTAGACGGAACTCCCAAAGGATTTAAGCATATGTCAAGAGGGGTTCCGTCTGCAAGATAAGGCATATCTTCAACAGGAAGAATTTTTGCAACAACACCCTTATTACCATGTCGTCCAGCCATTTTATCACCCTCTTTAAGCTTCCTTTTTTTAGCAACATAAACTTTAAGTATCTCCTCAACTCCAGGAGAAAGATTGCCAACATCCTCTTTAGTAATTCTTTGAACATCAATAACTGTACCTTCAGTACCATGAGGAACTTTTAACGAATTATTTTTAACATCTTTTGCTTTTTCTCCAAAAATAGAAGTTAAAAGCCTAAATTCAGGAGTAATGTCTCCTTCTGACTTTGGAGTAACCTTGCCAACCAAAATATCCCCAGGCTTTACATAAGTTCCTATCCGTATAATCCCATTTTCATCCAATTTATTTAGTATCTTTTCGCTAACATTAGGTATGTCTCCTGTAACTTTCTCAGGACCAAGCTTAGTTTCTCTTACTTCTATACTGAATTCTTTAATATGAATAGATGTATAAAGATCTTCCTTTACAATTCTATCAGAAATCAATATAGCATCCTCATAATTAAATCCATTCCAAGGAATAACTCCCAGTAATAAATTATTGCCAAGAGCAAGCTCCCCATATCTAGTAGCAGGACCGTCAGCTATTATTTCACCCCTTTCAACCTTTTGCCCCTCTTTAACTAAAACAGATTGATTAAAACAAGTATCTTGATTTGTCCTTTCATACTTAACAATATGATATTCATCTAAATCTTTAGCATTCTCTGATTCAAAAGGTTTGACAACTATTTTATTACTTGTTGCAAGAATAACTTCCCCACTTCTTTTAGCCTTAACTACTACTCCTGAATCCTTTGCAACAACACTTTCCATGCCAGTACCAACAATTGGAGGTTTGGGGAAAAGCAGAGGCACTGCTTGTCTTTGCATATTAGAGCCCATAAGAGCTCTATTTGCATCATTGTGTTCAAGAAAAGGAATTAATGCCGAAGATACTGAGATTAATTGTCTAGGAGAAACGTCCATATAATCTATATTTTTAGGGTTTGTTGTGGTATAATCACCAGAAATTCTAACAGAAACCAAATCTTCAAGATACTTTCCATCAGAATTAAAAGCAGCATTGGCTTGAGCAATACACTTTTTCTCTTCGTCAATAGCAGATAAATATTCTAATTCATTAGTCACTTCTCCATTAACAACTTTCCTATAGGGGGTTTCTAAAAACCCATAATCATTAACTCTGGAATAAGTAGCTAAAGAAACAATAAGTCCAATATTTGGTCCTTCGGGAGTTTCAATGGGACACATTCTACCATAATGAGTATAATGTACATCTCTTACTTCAAATCCTGCTCTATCTCTTGAAAGTCCCCCCGGACCAAGAGCATTAAGACGCCTTTTGTGAGTAAGTTCGGCTAAAGGATTGACCTGATCCATGAACTGAGAAAGCTGGCTGGTTGCAAAAAATTCTTTAACAGCAGATACAATGGGTTTAACGCTTATTAATTCTTGAGGTTTTAGATTAAAAACTTCTTTGTTAGACATTCTATCTTTAGCAATTTTTTCAACTCTCGACATCGCTCCTTTATATATATTGGTAAGAAGCTCGCCAACAGAACGCACTCTTCTATTTCCCAAATGGTCAATATCATCAAGAATATCATGCCCTTCATATATTCTCAAAAGATGAGATATGGTGTTAACAATATCATCCATAGTTAAAACTGATGTACTTAAATCGTCAGATCCAAATTTTTTAGAAAGTTTATAGCGCCCTACACGTCCAAGATCATATCTTCTTTCAGAAAAGAATATGGTTTTTAAATCGTTTTCAGCATTATCAATCGATATTGGCTCGCCAGGGAAAAGAGCCCCATAAACAGCAAGCATGACTGATTCTTTTGGAAGCTCTTTAGAGCCATCCTTTAAAGCAAAAAAAGCATCCTCTTTTTCAAGGCAATTTAAAATAACATTCGAACTTACAAAGTACTTTCCAGAAACATCATTATAGCCATCAAAATCAACAAGCTCTATTTCATTTACTCCATTTTGTAAAAAATCTTCAACATCTTGTAGAGTAATCTTATCTCCTGCTCGATAATACATATTCTCTCTTATGTTAATACTCTTAGCTAAATATTGACCTGGAAGATCTCTTTTTGTACCCTCTTCAACTTTAATTTTTTTAATGTTATAAAAAGTTTCTATTATTTTTTCTCTCGTATCAAACCCTAAAGCTCTTAAAAAAAGAGTTATGAGTATTCTTTTTTTTCTATCTATCTTTACATAAAGGTAATCTTTTTTAGAATCAATCTCAAATTCTAGCCAAGAACCACGATAGGGAATTATTCTAGCAGAATATAAATCTTTTTCTTTATAAAAAACAACTCCTGGGGATCTATGAATCTGAGAAACAATAACCCTCTCAGCCCCATTAATAATAAAAGTGCCCCTTTCTGTCATTAAAGGAATAGTTCCCATGTACACGTCTTTTTGCCTTATTTCCCCAGTAGTCAAAAATTGCAAATTTAGTCTTACTTTTAAAACAGCTTCATAACTTTGACCTTTTCTTTTACATTCTTTTTCTGTAAAATTAAGAGTATCATTTTCTATATAGTATCTTTCGTACTCAAGAGCAACGTCACCATTTCCACTTTTGATGGGAAATATATTTCTAAAAACAGACTCAAGGCCTTCATTAAGTAAAGGTTTTTTATTTTTTAATTTATCAAGTTGTAAAAATTTTTCATAAGAATTTAATTGTATTTCTATCAGGTTAGGTAAGTCTAAAATCTCATCAGCTCTTCCTTGTCCCAGATGAACTCTTTTTATCATTAAAAGACTCCTTTTTTAAGACATAACAAGCCGCACATCATGAAGACATGCGGAATAACAACTTTGATATATTTTTAATTTTTTATTTAACTTCAACTTTTGCGCCAACTGCCTCAAGTTTCTTTTTCAATTCCTCAGCATCTGACTTAGAAAGACCTTCTTTAATAGCTTTAGGAGCAGATTCAACTAAAGCTTTAGCTTCTCCAAGACCAAGTCCTGTAATAGACCTAACCTCTTTTATAACATTTATCTTACTATCACCAAAAGACATAAGAATTACATCAAATTCGGTTTGTTCTTCAGAATCAGTTGAACCTGTTGAAGCAGCGCCCCCTACACTAGTAGCAACAGCAGCAGTCACTCCAAACTTTTCCTCAATAGCTGTTACAAGCTCAACAACTTCCATAGTTTTTGCACCCTCAAGCCAGGTTAAAATATCTTCTTTATTTAGTGCCATATTAACTCCTTATATATTTTAATTTTACAGTGATAGCATGCACTCAAAATTTAAGACTAACACTGTTATGTTAATTTTTAACATCAGCCAAAGCTTTCAATGTTCTTACAAGCTTAGAAACTGGCGCTTTTAACACACTAGCAAATAAAGAAATAGACTCTTTTTTGGTAGGAAGCTTGCTATAAGCTTGAACTTTAGCCTCATCATAAAACTCCCCTAAAACAAAGCCGCCCTTTACTTTTAAAGTAGTAGTTTTTACAAAATCATAAAAAATTTTTGCTATTACATTAGCCTCTTCTAATGCAGTAACAACAACTGTAGGGCCAACCAAACAAGAATCAACAACATCAATATTCTTTTCTTTTAAAACCATCTTCATTATATTATTTTTAACAACTTTTAAGGCTCCGTGCTCTCCTTCTATTTTGTTGCGAAGATCTGTCAACTGAGACACACTCAAACCTCTATAATCTAAGAAAAAAATATTTTGCTTACTATCTATAAATTTTTTCAATAAATCAAACATTTCCAACTTTTTAGAATTTATCTTTGTGCTCATAATGTCACCTCCAAACAAACTCAACTCTTATAGAAGGCCCCATAGTAGATGAAATATAAATACTATCTATAAAAGTTCCCTTTAAGTCACTCGGTCTTTTTTTAACAACTTCCTTAATAAATTCCTCATAATTTTCTTTTATCTTTTCATTGTCCATAGAAGATTTACCAAAAGAAAAGCTTATTACACCATTTTTATTTGCTCTAAATTCTGTTCGGCCTTTTTTAAGGCTATTGATTGCATCCTTAAGATTATTTGTGACTGTTTGAGTCTTTGGATTAGGCATTAGGCCCCTTTTCCCTAAAATAGGACCAAGTCTTCCAACGTCCTTCATCATATCAGGAGTTGCAACAACAATGTCAAATTCATCCCAACCGCTTTTAATCTTATTTATAAGATCATCATCCCCAACATAAGTTGCACCAAAAGCTCTAGCCTCATCAGCTCGATCCCCTTTTGCAAAAACAAGTATTCTTTTTGGCTTCATAAACTGATTTGGCAAAACTATAGTGTCTCTAACGGTATGATTCTTTTTTAAATTAAGGTTAACAGATATATCTATGGTTTCATCAAATTTAACAAATTTAATTTCTTTTAACAATGAAATTGCATCTTCAATGCTATAAAATTTACTTTTATCTACTTTAGAAAAAGCTTCAATATATTTTTTACCCTTTTTTGACATTATTTCTCTACCTCAACACCCATTGAACGCGCACTTCCTGAAATAATTTTAAATGCTGCTGATTCTGATTTTGCATTTAAATCAGGCATTTTAATTCTTACTATCTCCATTAACTTTTCTTTTGATATAGTCCCAACTTTATCTGTATTGGATTTTTTAGATCCGGATTCTATCCCAATAGCTTTTTTAATTAAAATTGAAGCTGGGGGAGTTTTTACGATAAAAGAAAAACTTTTATCGCTATAAACAGTAATGATAACAGGAACCACAATGCCGGGCTCCATCTTTGCAGTTCTTTCATTAAATTCTTTTACAAACTGTGGCCCACTAACTCCATGCGGCCCAAGCGCTTGACCTATTTTAGCTCCTGGAGCTGCTTGAGCAGCTGGAACCTGTAATTTAATCCAAGAAATTGCTTTTTTTTTTGCCATATCATCTCCTTATGGTAATAACGCCTTGAAAGCTCCCATTAGCAGTATAAATTTTAAATCTTTTCTATATGCTGGAAATCAACCTCAACAGGCGTTGATCTTCCAAAAATTTGAACTGCAACTTTTAATTTTTTTCTTTCGTAATCAATAGAACTAATAAGCCCCTCAAAGGAATCAAAAGGTCCGCCCTTAATTCTAACTCTTTCTCCTTCTTCAAAGTCATAAAGCATAAAAATAGATTTATTTGCTTTAATCTCACCAGTAAGCATAAAAACACTTTTTACTTCTTCATCATTAATAGGAATAGGCCTTTGACCTTTGCCAACACCTACAAAATTAATAACACCTTGAACTTTAATAATATTAGCAACAATGTCTTTCCAACCTACCTCTGGAAGATCTAGCTCAATAAGAATATAGCCTGGCCAAATTTTTCTCTCCCTTATTCTTTTCTTGCCATTCTTTATCTCTTCTACTTTTTCAATAGGAGCCTTAACATCTAACACTACACTACCAAAAACACCTTCACTTATTAAAAGTCTTATGTCTTGCTCTATCTTTTTCTCATATTGAGAATAAGTTTGAACTACATACCAAGCTCTAGACATAATTTACCCTTCTTATAATAAAACTAAAATACATAAGTTACAACAAGAAACATGAGATAATCGACTATGCCTAAGAAAATTGAAACAAATAATACCAACCAAAAAACTTGTTTTCCATTTTCAACCACTTCATTATACTTAGGCCACGTTACCTTCTTAAGCTCCAAAATACTATCTTTGATAAACCTAAACACTTAAAGCCTCACTTTAATTCTAACAACAGGTCAGGAGGGATTCGAACCCCCAGCATACAGTTTTGGAGACTGTCGTTCTACCGTTGGAACTACTGACCTATTATTTATTATTTTATTTTCCCTTCTTTATGAAGAGTGTGTTTCCGTAATTTTGGACAATATTTCATCAATTCTAACTTTTCTTGCTTATTACGTCTATTCTTAGTAGTGGTATAATTCCTAATTCCTGTCTCTTCACAAATCAAAGATATAAGCTCAACAGCTCCTTTCCCTTTCTTTTTACCCATATAGCAAAACTCCTAACTACCAATAAAAGCCCTCAATCGGACTTGAACCGACGACCCCCACCTTACCATGGTGGTGCTCTACCAACTGAGCTATAAGGGCATTAATTCCTTATAAAACTCTTTATTATCTTAGTTGATTGTTTAGAAAAAAACAAGTACCTAGTTTAATTTTCTTACTTTATTATAACAAGTTTTCCGTCTTGCAAAAGTTTAATATTATTACTATTTGAAAACAATTTGTTAATAGAATACTCATCAAGTATAATATCTGTATTATTTTTACCATAACTGCTTTTGGCAACTAATTTTAAAGGACGATACCCAACCCTATTTTTATTGCTATAAAGAACATCATTGCTATACTCAAGCATTCCCCATTTTTTCAAAGCCTCTGAAGAAACCATTCTCTTATCAAAATATGGCCTAATGTTTTCATCATAAATTTTGATAAAAAAAGAGTCTTCTAATTTTTTAGAACCAAAAGTATTATTATAGACATCACCTACATAAATCACAACTCCTGTATAATCGGTTTTATCAACATCAGAATTTACTAATGGATAAAAAGCTTTATATGGCTTTTCATGAGAAAAAAATAAACTTATAAAATCGGGGAAAAGGCTAAGCTCATATCTAACAGTTAGACTTCTTAAATCTTCTGAATATTTTATATAAGATCTTTTCAAAATACTATTAGGACCCGAAAAATTAAGTATTAAGCTGGGATTCAGGTCAAAATAATTCTTAAAAGTATTTTCAGAGTCCATAATTATTTTAAAAAGAGATTCTCTTATTAAAGTGTCTTTAAAATCATTAATGGTTGCTATTAATTTAGACGCCGTATTTAAACCTACTGGTCTAAATTCATTTTCATTAATTTCCTTAACAATGTCAAAACAAATAACCTTCCTATCCCAATCAATTATTCTATGCACGCTTGTCTCGGCAACCTCATCTTTTATTATAGAAACATTAGAATAAAGTAGAAATAAATAACTAAAAAGAAATTTAAGAAAATGCATTATCTCCTTCCTATTATTTTTTACCTAAATACACACCTATCCAAGTCCAACCATTATTAATTTCTGGATCTTTAGGATAAACAATTCTTTTAAAAACAAAATACCATTCTCGAATATGATCCCATCCACTTGATTCAAGATAAGATATATCATCACTAGAATCCTCCTCAAGATACTTTGCAAATTGTATTCCATTTTTTCTTCTCCCTCCAAGCCTAATCATCGTGGTTAAAAAGCTGTTAGTATTAATAGAATTGCTTTTACCACCCTTTTGATCCCAACTTTGAATAAAAAAATTATTCTTATCTCTTATGTTAAGTAATTTAGAAGTATCCCCTGAAAGAACAAAATTTTTGACATCTTGGATTAAATCTCCTAAATTTCTATAAACAACAAACTCTGGATTATTAAAGTAATTAATTTTTGTAACGACATTAAAATAGTCTCTAGAATCTATTTTTAGATGTGACCTTGGAATTGAAAGAAATTTTTTATAGTAAAAATAAGATTCATCATAATCTTGAATATCTTCCAAACTTAATGCAAGATTATAAAAATAATTACCCTTTTCTTCATTATTTAAATTATCAATTCCTGTATTTAATATAAATTTGTAATAATTGATCTTATCAGCTGAATCAATATTTAAATTAACAATCTTTTTAGCCGCTCTTGTTTTCACTGAACAGTTTTCATAAACATAATCATCAAAATTGTCAACAACATGCTTGTAAATACTAAAAGCTACGAAATCTTCTCCCATAGAATTATAAATATTGCCCATTAAATAAAGATACAAAGGATAATATTCTCTAGATTCATCATCAATAATTCCATTATTTACAACTTCTAAAGCATTTTCATAATTTTTATTTGCAATATATATATTAACAACCCTATCAATAATAAGAAATTTATCTAATCTATTTTTATTAGAAGCTTTTAAAAGATGAGTAAGATTTTGGATCTCGCTTTGTTTTTCTTTGCAAGAAGTAAATAAAAATAAAATCAAAACAAACTTAGCAATTTCAGTCAATAAACTCATAAGAGTATTTTACAATATAAACTACACATAATAAAATGTACAACTCAATTTAAAAAAATTATCAATTTTTTTAAATACTAACTTAACATGACCATATTTAATATTAATACCACATACAAAAAAGCATCAAAACTAAAGCCTAAATTATAAATTTAGTATAAAAATACTTAATATCTAAAAAATAGGCAAAAATCATTTAATAATTGACAATTACAACCATAAAAGCATTGAAAAACAATCTTATAATAGCCTATAATAAATGTTAATTTAATACTTATTAAAAAAGCAATCATCTAAAATTAAATACTTTATTAAAGGAATACAAAACTCACAAAACATGAAAAAAGAATTCATTATACTTTTACTGTTATTACAAATAATAATGAATTTGAATTCAACAAACACCGATACAAGTACTTCAATAGTAAAAGAATTGCAAAAAAAATTATTTGCTTTCAATAGCACAGAATATCAAAATAATAAAGACACTTTAAATAAAGTTATAAATTCAATAAACATAAACGACAAAAAAACCTTACAAAATTTAGAAAAAATTAAAAATGATCTTTTTATAATATCTGTTTTTTTTAGCAATAAAAAAGGCGTTTTAATTGCACTAAATCTGGGGGCAGAAATAAACTTTAATCATAAAATATCTCCAATTTCAATTTCAATAATAAATAATGAATTTGAAATCATAAAAATATTAGTAGATTATGGAATAAGCCTTAATCAGATAGATGATACTGAGCATTCTCCAATATTTTGGGCAATATATGCTAATAACGAAAAAGTATTTGAATTTTTAAAAGAAAGCGGAGCTGATTTAAGTTTCACGCTAAAAAACAGAAAAACGCCAATGCAAGCCGCAATAGAAACAGAAAATATAAAATTAATTAAATCTCTGGAAAAGAAAAAAGTTTACATTGATGATAATTATAAAAATTAGCTTAAAAGCACAAAAAATAAAAAAATAATCAGAATTTTATCAAAATAGAAAATAAATTAATACCCATCAGATGCTTGGATATTTTTATCTTTATCAAGAAGATCCTTGTATATAAAAGATTTTTTAGCAAGTGTCTCTTTTAAATTTTTAGAAAAAGGTAAATTTCTCCACATTATGCCGCGCACCAATTTCTCAAGTTTTTGAATTCCTTTACTTTCCTTATCTATCCAAAGAAAATAATCTTCTAGGAAAAAATTTTTAACATTTCCTTTTTTAATAAATTTAACATAATAATCATAATATTGACCTGTAATTCCTGTTTCCATCCATCTAAAAGAAGCTTGTTCTTTTGCAAGCTCCCAAACAAAATCACCAATCCCTAAAATAACCGCTTTTCTTAAGTTTTTAGCATACATGGGTATTAATATTTTACCCCTGCCATTTGCTCTATTTTTAACATCAATTGGCTCCCAGCAAATTCCTTTATCACCATAAGAAGGTATTAATATAAAATACGGGACTACCCTGAGCAAATCCCCTCTATACGCTTTTTGAAAAAGTCTAGGCTGAATATCTTCTATTTCCCAAACAAGTTGTATAATTCTTTCTCTGCTTCCAAAAAGTTGAGGGTTAGCAACTACATTATTTCTCAAAAGAATAGGGAAATGATTGCCTCTTGGCCCTATTGCAAGCTTATTGGCACTTCTGATAGCCTCAACCTCATCGTGTGCAATAGTTGATTCAACAGACATTCCAATATTATTCATTTTATTTTGAATTTCAAAAAGCTCTCTGTTAGCATCTTCAATTTTATTGATAAAAATATTGACATCTCGATTTGATTTAATAAGATCATCAACATAATCACTGGCAAAATTTAAAGGCTTTAAAATCGAATTGGCATAAGGACTTCGCACTCCGTATTCAGGCATATAAGCTAAATCGTTTTGGTCATTATTTGAAAATAAAAATCCAAACATACTCCTTAGTCTACAAAGAGCTTCTTCTCTAATCTTATCGGTTCTTTTAAGACTACTCTTTGCAAAATCAATATTTGCCAAAAGTTTTTCTTTCTTATTAAGTAAAATTTTTTCCAAATCTTCTTCTTTAAAGTTATCCATTGGCAAATCAGTTGCTAATCTACTAAGCTTGAAACTATTAACCCCATAAAGCCATTCATCAAAATAAATAAAAGACTCATTGTAATGATTATCCCAAATAGTTTTTGAAATTAACAGCTGAATTTCAGATCCAAGTGCATTTGGAATAAGAGCAGCAAATCTAAATAAAATCTTCTGCTCTATAGTCAATTTTGAAATGTTTTTTGCAATTGATTTGAGAAAAGACCAATAAATGTTAATCACTTGATTATATTTTAAAACCCTATCAACCTCTTCTGACTGCGGATTTAAATAATCTACTAAAACTTTATGAAGCTTAAGACCAATTTCTTTACTACTTGAAATAAGATTTTTATAAAAATCTTTAGTAAAAAGTTGCTTATCATGCTCCTCTAAAGTTAAAATATTTGGCAACCTTGAATTTAAATCTGTATCTACAGAATCAGGATATTTATACAAACAACCCCCAAAAACACCCACAAGCAACATAACAACATAAGTACAATTGTAACTCCAAAGTTTATATTTACAAAAAAATTTAGTACTATTTATTATACAAAGTGTACCTAAATCTCTGAAAGGAAAAGTCATATGAATGTAAAAATCAATTTTTTTTTCACTCTGCTTATTGGAATCTTTTTAGGATTATTTTTTCCTCTTGGGATTTATAGCTCTTTATCTCATGCTTTTATAAGATTATCATACTTATCTCTTATTCCTTTCTTAATATTTTCAATTCCATTAGGAATTGAAAATATTATTGAAAATAAAAACTTTAAAAAACTTTTTGGTAAAACCATTTATTATGGAATTTTAACTAACCTATCTGGAGTTGCTGTAGCAATAATAGCTGCAATAATATATCTTCCACAAAGAATTCCAATACTAGAAAAAACAATACAAAATACATATTTTTTTGAAAAAGAAGTTTTATTAGAAACATTTTTCCCAAAAAATATATTCAAAATATTTACATCTAGTAATCCAAATCTACTCAGCATCTACATGATTTCAATAATCATAGGCACTAGCTTTTATTATGCAAAACAAAAGGGGAGAATAGCTAGAGAACTGATGCTAAGCGCATCCAATCTTTTTTACCATGCAAATGGATTTATTGTAAAGGTATTAAACATAGGAATCATTTTTATAGCAGCAGATTACACTACAAGCCTAAAAAGCTTTAAAGATTATCAAAATTACATAAATAGCATAACATTCTTTTTAATATGGACAATTATAATTTTGTTTGTAATATTACCAACAATTAGCTATAGATTGACAAAAAATTTTAAAATGATATATAAAGGAATCTTTGTATCATTTCAAAACATAATATTTTCAGGACTAACAAAAGATTCTTATTCTCCTTATGTGATCTTAATAGAAGATATTAAAAATGAAAGAATAAATATAAAAAAATCTATAATTATAAACATACCTCTAATAAATTTTGTTTCTAAATTTGGAACTATTTTTGTTTCAGTAATATCATTTTTTATAATTTTAAAATCGTATTCTAGCTTGCCTATTTCTATCTATGAAATAAGCTATATGAGCACTTTATCATTTTTTTTTGTCTTTGCATTTCCTCATATACCAAATAGCTTAATTTACATAATTACAATGCTTTGTTCTACCTATACAAAAGGAATAGAGCTAAATGTTTCTAACATAACACCAATGCTGCCAATATTAATCTCTTTAGCTTTACTTATTGACTTTGCCTTTAACATTGCAATCATTCATATAACAAACTTTAAAGAATTAAAAGATCAAGAAAAAATTAATTAAAGCCAAACAAATTAATAAGATTTGGCAAATAAAACATAATATTTGGCCTTAGAAGAGCAATAAATACAAGTCATACCTGTTAAATCCCGGGCTTTAAAATCATCAGGAATACATCTTATTGTGGCTTTAGTCTCATTTTTAATAATATTTTCACAATTCAAACCACCACACCAACAAGAAAGCACAAAACCAGAATAATCATTCACATAAGCTTTAAATAGCTCATAGCTATCTTTCCCGCTTCTAAAAATCTCCTTGGTATTTAAGGTCCTAAAATTCAATGCTTTTTTAAATAAATCTTTTTGCATAGAATCAAGTTCTACCCTAACCTTACTAACAAGAGAATCAAGGGATATTTGATACTTAAATTTTCTGTCTTTATCCCTTCTTATAATAGTAACAGAATTTAAAAGAATATCATTTATCCCCACTTCAATACGTATAGGAATTCCTTTAAACTCAGCAGATGAAAATCTAAATCCTGGAGAACTTCTAACATCCTTATCAATTTCAACTCTAAATTCTGCTTTTTTTAAAGTGTGTACAACACAATCAGAATAGTCTAAAATTTTTTTATTAATCTCATCTTCTTTTTTAAAAATGGGAATAACAATAATTTCTACAGGAGCAATGCGAGGTGGCAAAATCAAACCTTTCTCATCAGAATGAACCATAATCAAAGCACCAATTAATCTGGTAGAAACACCCCAGCTACTAGCAAATACATGTTTCATCTTACCATCTTTGTCTTGAAATTTTACATCAAACGCCTTTGCAAAATTCAAACCTAAATAATGAGATGTGGCGGCTTGAAGCGCTTTTTTATCTTGCATTAATGCCTCAACCGAATAAGTAGAAACAGCCCCCGCAAATTTTTCATTTTCAGATTTTTTACCACAAAAAACTGGAATAGCTAAATAGTCTTCCATAAATCTTTTATATACATCTAAAATAAGTAAAGTTTCTTCTAATGCCTCCTCTTCAGTAGCATGAGCAGTATGCCCTTCTTGCCATAAAAATTCGGTAGTACGCAAAAAAGGTCTTGTCCTCTTTTCCCAACGAATAACATTCGCCCATTGATTAATTTTAAGGGGGAGATCTCTGTAAGACTTAATCCACTTACTATACATATTCCAAATAATTGTCTCAGAAGTAGGCCTTAAAACCAAAGGTTCCACCAAACTCTCTCCACCAGCATCCTTAATAATAGCAAACTCGGGTGAAAATCCATCAATATGATCCTTTTCTTTTTCTAAAAACCCATAAGGAATAAGCATAGGAAAATATGCATTCTCATGTCCTGTCTCTTTAAATTTTTTATCAAGTATGCTCTGAATTTTACTCCAAATAGAATACCCATAAGGCATAATCACCATGCACCCTTTTACAGGGCTGTAATCAGCAAGTTTTGCTTTTTGCACTATATCTAAATACCACTTAGAATAATCATCTTCTTTTGATGCTATAAAATCACTCATACATTATCCTTAATAAAGCATTACACTTCTTTAAAACACTATATAATTATATTCAATATTTTTTAACTTCAACCATAAATCGCTTATACTTATTTCCATAAGAATTCAACATGATTTTTTCCAAAACAAAAACAATTCCATCTTCATCTGGAAATAAAACAATCTCCCTTATTTTATAATCAATAACATTCTTTCTATAGAAATTCCCTCTTCCAACAGTCAAATGTTTTTCTAGAGTTGAATTACAATATCTGATAGATAAAAAAATATTAAAAGAAGAAGAAAGTTTTTGAAAATTAATATCCTTATTTACAAAAACTTGATATTCATTTCCTGTTTTAAAATCAACAAAATTTAAAAAATCTGTTTCTGGTATCTCACTCTTAACATAAAAATAAATTTCTCGCCCTCTTCTTAAATGATTAATTTTAAATTCCTTAACTTTAAAATTAATCATCTTTAAAAGTTCGTAAAGACTTTTATCATAACTGTCTAAATACTCAACGTGCTCCTTAAAAATCCTAGAATGCACTCCAGAGTTTGTAAAATTATTTTTAATAACATCAACAAAGCATACAGCAGAATAATAATATCCATTCTCAAACCCATATTCGCCAAACATAAAATACTGATCATTATTAGAAAATCCTAAATTTTTAAAAAAAATATTTTCTGGAAACCCTAATAAAAAAGAATAAAAATAAAAAAAAATAATATACAGTTTAATCATACACTTTGTATAAGTTTAATAACAATAAATTACATACTAAACTTATTTTTAATTAATTCAGTCTTACTTAAAATAATATCAAACAGCATTTCAAATTCAAAACTTTGATGTACTATTTGTTTATAGATTGAAAACTTAATATTCAAATTTTTGGGATAAAGTTTTGAACAAAAGGATTAATAAGCTAAAATTGGCTTCAAAAGCCTTAAAGCAAATAAAGTTTTTTTGCAAGCGTTTTAAAATACAACACTACAATAAAACTTATTTATTACAAGTTCATCAATTTACACTTTTTTTAAAGGCTAAAAAATCAAAGCAAAAATATATTCCCAAAAATCTTATACAAACAAACAAGATTAACATCAATATACAGTCAAGTAGTATAATAATACCTGTATTTGTGATTAAAAATTTTTTGATAAACAAAACTTTGATAAACAAAATAATAAAAAATTTAAAAATAAAGTTTTATTATCAAAATAAGCAAATAAAGATCAATATTTTTAATTTTTTATGCTTGATTAAAAATATTGTAAAAATAATATTTGAATTTGAATATAAAAAAGGAGAATTTCAATGAGAATGCTATTAGCAACAATAATACTTATATTAACAACAGGTTTATTAACTGCCCAATCAAAAAGCAAAACTATGGTTGAAGATGATTTTGACTTTGAGAAACTTCTTGAAAAAGAAGAGTCTGTGCGCCGTTTATTTGGCATAGGCTTTGGAATTGGATACCCACTTACAAACATTACAATATCTGTTCCGTATGTAGATATAGACCTCGGCTACGGAGGATTCGTTGGGCTTAAACCCAACAATTTCATGCCCTATGTTGTAATGGGAATAGACCTTTTATTTAAAGATGAAATACATAAAAACACTATGATTTCCGGCGGCATTGGAATAGGTGCAGATTGGTCAAAAGGAAGTCCTGAAAAATCGAATGAAAACCTTGAAGGAGACGTAAATGAAGATCAACAAACATCTCTTGAAAATAGAATAGGGGTTGTAATAAGGCTACCTTTGGTAATAGAATACAGTTTTCTTAAAAATATTGTAATTGGGTTTAAAGCTGTTGCTACTATTGGAACAACTATGCTATTTGGAAACCCAATGTCATTTGAAGGAGCTAGATTTAATTTCTTGGGCACAGGCTTTATAAAAATATATATATAATGGAGAATAAATGATAAAAAATTTTAAAAAAATACATATTTTAACATTAGTATTAGGCGTAATGCACTTTTCTTTTGCATCTGACAATTATATGGTCAGATGCAGCAAAGAAGAAGATTCAACAACCTGTATCGCAAAGCTTAAAGGCATAAAAGAAAAAAAAAGTTATGACTTATTTTCAATGGGTATTGGAATAGGCAATCCTATTGCAAACATTATAGTTACAATTCCTTATGTAAATATTGATTTTGGATATGGAGGTTTTATTGGCCTTAAATCAAACAATTTTGAAAATTATCTAAACGGCGGAATAGATATTATTTTTAAAAAACAAATTGGACAATACATGAGAATCGGCGGCGGCATTGGAATAGGTGCAGATTGGTCAAAAACATCTCTTATACCTCCCGATGAAGAGGAAGAGACTGATTATGAGAGAATAGGCGCTGTTATTAGAATTCCTTTTGTAATGGAATACAACTTTGCAAAAAATTTATATATAGGATTCAAAATTTACCCCGCACTAGGACCAACAATATTACTGACAAAGCCAAGCATTTTATTTGAAGGAATTAAATTCAATTTTTTTGGATTTGGATTCATAAAATTTGCATTTAATTAGACAAATAACTGAATTGGCAATTAAAATCAAGCTCACTTGTGTGAGCTTGATTTTAATCAAAACCAGCAATAAAAGCTTGACCATTCCCATTAATAAACAAGTTTTCAGCTTTTCTGCCTATAAAAATACTCTCACCTTTGTTAAGGTCTAAAGATTTATTTATATTCACACACCCATCTAAAACTAACAATACCATTGCATTATTTCTATTGATACAAATGCTCTCATTTATTTTTTTGTGAATTAATTTCAAATTAGTATTTGGAAGTCTAAATACACTAAAACCATTTTGAAAATCAGGATTTAAAAATGACAACTTTCCTTCCTCAAATTGACCAACTCTTAACATCTCTTCTTTATTAATATACTTGGTAGTAAGCCCAGCTCTAATAACATTGTCAGAATTAGTCATAAGCTCAATGCAGTCTCCCTTAAGATATGCATGCACCTCTTGACTATTTGTATAAACAACTTCTCCTGATTTTAGTTTTAAAATATTCATGCCTAAAAATACTAAAAGACCCACATCTACACCATAAATATTGTAAATCTCATTAAACCAATAACCCCTAAAATCATCAATAAGATTTAAATTTTTTAAAATTTTCTCAATAATCTTCTCAAGTTCATACTCTTGTAAATCAAAAACGGTCTTTACAAAATCTCTATGTGATTGAAAGTCGAAATTTAATTTCAGAATTTCACAAATTTTTTTAATCTCATCCAAAGGCAAAAAGCCTTTAAGGGCATAAAAATCGCTCAGGGCATAAATAAGTTCAATTTTGGGATTTTTGTCTTTATATGTCCTTTTAGGATCATCAATATCTACCCCTTTATTATTCTCTGATTCATACCCTTTTAAGGCAATATCTTTAGAAGGATGAATTTGAATAGATAAAGGTTTATTTGCAGACAATACCTTAAATAAAAAAGGAAATTCGTCATTACAACCTAAAAGCTCTTTATGGTCTTCTAAAAAATCGCTTAAAAGCACATACTCATTTCTATATAAAATCTTACTAGAAAATGTCTTGTGTGCTCCAAGCCACATTTCAGCTTTAGGCCTTCCATCAATCTTATTACCTAAAAGATTGGGAATAAAACTAATCCCTCCCCAATCATATTCTTTAATATTATTTTTCATTAAAAAAATATTATCTTCATTCATTCATTCAGATTCCTTTGATTTTAAAGATTTCAAAAAAATTACCAAAGCCGTTGCAACTGCAACTCCAACAGCAATTGCAATAATAAACTCAAATTTATTATCAACAACAGGAAGCACTATTGGCCCTCCGTGTGGAGCATGATTTGCAACGCCTAAAAAAGCAGCAATAATGCTTGATACAGCGCCTCCTACCACTATCGAAGGAATTACTCTTCCAGGATCACTAGCAGCAAAAGGAATAGCCCCTTCACTAATACCAATAAATGAAATTAAAAAGGCTATTTTGCCAGATTCTTTCTCTTCATTTTCAAATAATTTAGGCGCTAAAAAAGTTGCAAGCCCCATAGCCATAGGAGGAACAGGAATTGCTGCTGCCACCATTCCCATTATTTCTGGAACTTGAGGAATTAACCCTACACCAAATAGAAATGCCACTTTATTAAAAGGCCCACCCATATCAACAGTAATCATTGACCCCAACACTAAACCTAAGAAAATTTTACCCAACACACCAAACGTTTCTGAATTGCTCTGTAAAGATTTAAGCCCACTCTCAAGCACCCCCATAAATTCTCCAATATAAACACCAACATACAACATAAAAAAGCCAACAATAATGGTGCTTATTAGTGGAATCACAAATATAGGCATCACAGGCCTTAACCACTCAGGAACAGATCTCTTTGCTAAAAACTTTGCAACATAGCCTGCAAGAAACCCTGCAAATATTGCGCCCAAAAACCCTGCTTTTACATTTCCAGATATTACTCCACCAACAAGACCGGGAGCAAGACCAGGCTTATCAGCAATTGCCATTGAAATAAAACCAGCAAGCACGGGTAGCATCATTCCAAAAGCCACAGAACCAATATCTGCAATCTGCTTATAAAATGGATGCTCAGAAAAATTAGGCCCATCCGGCCCTATCCCAACAAAAGCAATGCTAAGAGCAATTAAAATTCCTCCAGTTGCAACAACAGGAATCATTGGAGATACTCCGCTCATTAAATATTTATAAAAGCTCCCTTTACCTGTTGCAATCGGGCCTTTAGAACTACCATTAGCCCCAGCATCTTTGAAAAAAAATACTGGGGCATTAAACGCTTCCTTAATAATATTTTCCGTATTATTTATCGCTTTTACAGTTGAGACTTTATAAACTCTCTTACCTTCAAATCTCTTTTCGTCAACATCCTTATCAACAGCAAGTATTACAATAGCTGCATCCCTAATTTCTTCTTCTGTTAAGGCATTTTCAATACCAATAGATCCTTGGGTTTCGACCCTAATATCGTACCCCTGCTTTTTAGCTTCATTTTCAATTTTCTTTGCTGCAATATATGTATGAGCAACTCCAACAGGACAAGCAGTTACAGCTACTATTTTTTCTGCCTTTGTGGCTCTAAAATCCTCTTCTTTGGCTTTTCTCTGAACATTTTCTATATAATAATAAATGTCATCAGCAGTAACAATCCCACTTAAAGCATTTTGAAAAGCATCATCTTCAAACAGCTTAGCTATAAATGCAATCGCCTTAAGATGCTCATTGCCCTGTTGCTTTTTTGACATACAAATCAAAAATATTAAATTAACAGGGGGATTTTCTTCAGACCACTTAACCCCATCACCTTTAATGTAAAGCAATGAAATAAAACTGGTTTTAACAACATCTCCTATAAAATGAGGAATTGCAACCCCATTTTCCCAAGAAGTATCGCCTATTTTCTCTCTATCAAGAATTCCTTGAAGAAACTCTTTTTTACTATCTATATATCCCTTATCATTGATTTTTTCAACTAAAAAATTAATTACATCTTCTTTTGAATTTACTTCTGGCAAAACAAATACAAGATCTTTTTTTAAAAAATTAAAAAACATAAATGCAGTCTCCTAGCAATTAAACATATTGTATAATATACAATAAAATTGCATACTACAGCCACCTAATATAAAAAATATTTTTACACGAAATAGGAAAATTATCCCTAAGTACATATCATAATATTGAAAAGATAAAGCAATTTTTATATTATTTAAAATAACCTGTTTATGAAAAAAAATCCAAACATTTGTATTTCCTTAACATTGCTTATCATTTCCACATTAAATGCACTTGCAAATGAAGAAGATAATGCTAATGAAAAAAATAATCAATCCGAACAAAGCTACAATTTTTTTACCCCAGAAAGAGGATTCGCATATTCAACAGGAATTGGAATTGGAATTGGATTTTTCCTAAATTCAAATATTAAACATCTTATTTTTAGACCTTACTACACATTCTCTAATAATAATTTTGATTTTTTAATCGTTGCTATGATATTAACAACCGAAAGCCTTAATATCCCTAAAAAAATGCAATACTTTAAGTCTTATATTGGAGGAGGAATAAACTGGCACATTGCAAACTTAATTAAAAAAACAAAATATTTTTCCTCTACTATTGGCATAGGTGGTCGTTTTTACTTATCTACAAACTTTATAGGAGACATTCAATTTTACGAAAAATTGCCTTATGTACTAGAGCCTTATATGTTTATTGAAATTTCTACAAAAAAGGCAATACCTTTAATGGGATTGGACTTTAAAATTGATTTTTTATTTTTAGATACATTTAACATTTCTTTTAATTTCACTATTAGATATAATTTTGAGGATGAAAAAGAGATAGAAACATGAAAAAAAGATCAAAATTTTTTCTTTACTGCTATATTTTATGTCTAGCAGGATTTTTATTTTTTTCCTTAAATCCAAAAATCCTAAAACAAATTAAAAATAGAATTTATGACTATTTAGAAATATTAGAAAATAAATACATTAACATCACAAAATCTATCCCAATAAAAGAATCCCAATTAATACCAAAAGGATATCTTACTACCCAAATAATAAGGAAAAAACACTATACTTTAGGATATGCTGAAAGCGCAAGACAATCCGAATGGGCCGCTTATCCGCTTAAAAGAGAAATGGTAGAACTAGCATTAACTTTGTTAAAATCCAAAAAGATTAAAAGAAGTACTAAATTTTTTGAAGATACCAACCTTAAAGGAACTTTTCCAAAACTTGAAGATTACTTTAAAAGCGGTTATGACAGAGGACACATAGTAAATTCTGCAGACATGTCTTTTTCTGAAACTGCAATGAAAGATACATATTTTTTATCAAATATGTCACCTCAAAAAAGCGAATTTAATTCTGGAATTTGGCTAAAACTTGAAAAATTAGTAAGAGAATGGGCAATCTCAAAAGGATATATATATGTAATTAGTGCTGGAATTTTAACGGAAAATAAAGGATTTATTGGTAAAAACAAAATTTTGGTACCTAAAAATTTTTATAAAATAGTACTAGCAATTAATAATAACAATTCTTTTGACATAATCTCTTTTATTATCCCAAATGAGAAAGCAAAAGACTTGGATTTGAAAAATTACGTTGTTAACGTCGACTCAATTGAAAAAAAAACAAAGATAGATTTTTTTGAAAAACTTGATTCAAAAATTAAAAAAAATATAAAAAAAATAAAAAATATACATTCTTGGAAGTTTAAATGAAATTCATATTTACAAAGTTCAATGCTTCTATTAATCTTTTTCTATTTATAATTTTTATTCTAGCAACATTAGTTATACTGATTTTCTCTTATAAAATAAAATATAATGAAAATTATCAAAATTATGTTATAGAAATTTACAATAATAATTTTATAATATTGGTTAATAAATTTGCCATCTTTATTGCTGGAATCATAGGCTCACTGTGGTCATATATCAACTACAAAAGAACCAATAATATACAATTTATATTTTTCTATTGCTTTATTAGTTCATATACATTAGAACCTATTCTAATCTCTGAAGATTTTTTTTTAAAAAATAACCTAAATTCTAGTTATTACTTATTTACAAAATTTATCCTTTTTATAAATACTTTTTCATTATTAAATTTATTTTTTCTAAGTTTATATATATGCGATTTCAAAATAAAATCAATACATTATACAATTTACATTATTTTGACCTTTGCCTGCATATATAGCTATATAATACCCATTAATTCGTACGAAAATAGCCAAAATTATAGCATTCTTAAAATCGAAAGTACAAAATTTTACATAGATGCATTCTTATTGCTTATTTTAATAAACTTTATAGTAGCCTTTTTAAGAAAAAAAAGCTTTGACTATTTTTTCCTTTTTGTTTCAATGCTTTTAATATTAAGTGGAATTTACTTGAATTTACTAAGAATACCTTATGCCTTTCTCCCAACCTTAATTGGTGTACCAATTTATTTAAAAAAATCAGGAAAAATTTTCTTTTACTGGCTATAAAAAAAGAAAGTTAAAAAATAAGACGAAGTTGAAACAATAAGTGGTAAAAATAAATTATCATAATTTGCAGCATCAAAAAGCTCTACCAATACTGCTAAAATTCCAAGAATTAAAGCTACTGTTAAATAAGGAAAAAAATAATAATATGAAAAAAAAGTAGCACAAAATACAACAAAACTACCAGAAATTGTTTTATCGTTTACAAGCTTAAAAGAAGGAATTAACTTTCCAGCAAGACTTGCAAATCCATCACCAAGACATACTGAGAATATTCCAATATAATTAAAAGGGCCCATAACCAAGCAATATGATATCAATATTCCTAAAAACAAAAAAACAGGCGAAAAAGATACTTTATTGGGCAATATTTTTCTTGACTTTAACATTATGTCTGAAATATTTTTAAAGAAAAGTAGTTTTTTTTTAGTAATTCTAAAAACTTCAGAAGTTAAGTATAAAATCATAAAAAGCATATTAGAAACAAGTCCTATCCAAAAATTTATTCCATAAAAAACTAAAATTATTAAGCTAAAAATATGAAAAAATTTTCTAAAAATTTCATACTTAACATCTTCTCTAAGAATTGCTTTCTTAAGCCTATTAAACATCGATCAATCTTTTAAAAATATATTAAATGGCATTTGCAAATATTCTTCCAACACTCATTAAATTCCTCATTTATTACTACAAATAAATTAAAATAAACAAAAACCTTTTTATAAACCCAAGTCTTATAATAAAATTATTTATAATAATTTTACAATTTTTTTTAAAAAAAAATATTCTTACCTGGAGATTTATTATAAATAGGCAATACTTATCTATAAAGAGAATAATTAAGCGGGTTCTAAAACATGTTAGAAATTGAAGGTCAACTATTTTTAAAATTTTGCGACTTTATATATAACAACAGTGGAATTCGTTTTGACGAAAAAAATAAATTTGTTCTTCAAAGCAGAATTAATGACGCAGTACGAGAACTTGATCTTGAAAACCCATCACAACTTTATAATTTAATAATTAGCGAAAAATTAAAAAAAGAATATTTCTTGGATTTAGTCACAACTAATTTAACAAGATTTTTTAGAAATTCACTACATTTTCAAACTTTTGAAAAATTTGTAATTCCTAATTTAATTAAAATTAAAAATATAGAAGAAAAAAATAGGATTATCATCTGGTCTGCAGGATGCTCAACAGGAGAAGAACCTTATTCATTAGCATTTGTGCTCAAATCAAAACTTCCAAAAGAAATAGATTTTATTATTATTGCCTCTGATTTAAGTTTAAAATCTTTGATGATAGCAAAAGAAGGATATTATTCATCAAATAAATGTGAAAATATTCCTAAAGAATATAGACACTATATATATTCTCATTCAAACGGATATAAAATTAAAAATGAAATTAAAAATCACATAAGATTTGATTATCATAACCTAAACTTTGAAAGTAATTTTTCACAAATTGATGTTATTTTTTGTAGAAATGTATTAATATACTTTGATGAAAAATCTAAAATTAAAGTACTTAAAAAATTTTACAATAACATGTCTAAAAACAGCTATTTATTTATAGGTCACTCAGAATCACTTTTTGGACTCAACCTTCCTTTTAAATTTTTAAAAACACCCTGGGCAATAATATATGAAAAAAAAGATACTGGCTGTAAAAAAGAAAAATTTAAATTAAAAAATAAATATAAGTTATAATTTAACAAGAATTAAATAGGGAAAAAGTAGCAATGGAAACAAAAATTTCTGTACTTATCATAGAATACTTTGCTGTAAAGAGAAAGCTTATATCAGACCTTATTAATTCATCTCCCAAGCTCCAAGTCATTGCAACCGCTTCTAATGGTAAATTCGCAACAAATAAACTCAAAAAACATAACCCTGAAGTAATATTAATGAATTTAGAAGAAAACAACATTAAAGATATTCTCTTTTTGGAGAAAAAAAACAATATAAACAAAACAATACCAATTGTCGTCACATCTTCAAATCAAAACCTAATAAATATTGCTGCTTTAAAGGGCGCTGATGATTTTATATTAGTATCTAAAAATAAAAAATCACATGAAAACCAAAAAGAACAAATTATCAATTCTCTTTTAGCCTATGGATCGATATCTATAAAAAACAAAATTGTCCGCAACAAGGATATAAAAATAAAAAACAATGAAAGAGCTGATTTTTTTTTAAATCATAAAAATGATACTTTTTCATTACCTCAACTTGAAGAACATGCAAAAGAAAAAATATTAAATGAAAAAGAAATAAAAAAACTTAGACTGAGAAAATTTGACATAATAGCCATTGGAGTATCAGCAGGAGGCCCTGTGGCCTTAAAATCAATATTGCCAGAAATACCTGAAAGCTTTCCACCAATAATAATTGTTCAACATATGCCTAAAGGATTTACAGAAGAATTTGCAAAAAATCTTAATAGTCTTTGTAAAATAAGAGTAAAAGAAACTACCAATAAAGAAACATTAAAACAAGGACATGCATACATAAGCTCGGGCGGATATCATACAAAAATCAAAAAAATCGATGGCAACTATCAAGTACAAACCTTCGATGGCAAACATATAAATGGCCACAAACCATCTATTGGGGTATTATTTCAATCTATTGCAGATATTGCAAAAGATAAAGCAATTGCCCTAATAATGACTGGAATGGGAAATGATGGATCAAAAGAAATTGGCGATATAAAAAAAGCCGGGGGACTGACTATTGCACAAGATAAAGAAAGTTCAATGGTTTTTGGAATGCCAAAAATAGCAATAAAAGAAAACAATATAGACTATATAGTTCCACTAAACCATATGGTAAAATTATTAAAAGCTATACTAATTAATAGCTAATTTTTTTTAAAGCAAGGAATATTTTTTGGACAACAAAATAGAAAACACTAAAACAGAAGACTGTTTTTCTCATGTAAGTAAATTTAATATACATAATAAAACAATATATATACTTGGAACTGCTCACGTGTCAAAAAAAAGCTCAGAAGACACTGCAAATTTAATAGAAATCTTAAAACCAGACTATATTGCCGTTGAACTTGATGAAGCTCGCTATCATTCAATCTTAAACACCGATGAAAATGAAAAATGGAGAAACTTAGATATAGATAAAGCATTAAGACAAGGAAAAGCCTTCTTTCTTATAATAAATATAATTCTTAGTAATTTTCAAAAAAAATTAGCAAAAGAACAGGGAATAAAACCTGGTGAAGAAATGAAAACAGCTATTTTAAAAGCTAAAAAGCACAATATTCCATTAATTCTTGCTGACAGAAAAATTGAAACAACTCTAAAAAGAGCTTGGATATCTATTCCAATATTTGAAAAAATAAAAATAATCTCAAGCCTTTTTTCCCTAACAGATACAAAAATTACAAAAGATGAAATTGAAAAACTCAAAGAACAAGACGCCCTTTCAAAAGTAATGGAAGAACTTTCAAAAGAAATACCCAAAGTAAAAAAAGCTTTAATTGATGAAAGAGATGAATTTATTACAAATAAAATACTTGAAGGAAAAGGCATTATTCTTGCTATTGTAGGCGCAGGTCATGTAAACGGAATAATGAGAACTTTAAAAGAAGTAAGCCAAAATAAAAAAATAATAAACGCTAAAGAACTCGACAAAATACCTAAAAAACCTTTTTCATTTAGCAAAGCGCTATCTTACTTGATTACAATTTCAATCATTTTACTAATAGTAAGCTCTTTTTACTTTAAAGGATTTGATTTTGCTTACAAAAATTTAAAACTTTGGATAATATCTAACTCTCTTTTTTCAGGCGTTGCATCCATCTTATTAAAATCTCACCCTTTAACAATTTTAACAGCCATTACAGGTTCTCCAATATTCTCTTTAATACCATTCATAGGAACTGGTATGGTAGCAGGACTTGTTGAGGCTTACATAAACAAACCAAAGGTCAAAGATTTTGAAAATTTACAAGAAGAATTATCAACAACAAAAGGATATTTCACAAACAAGGTTACAAGAATTCTATTAATAGTACTTTTTGTAAACCTTGGATCTACAATTGGAACAATTGTGGGACTTAAATTTTTATTAAATGTTTTCAAATAAAACCTTAAATAATAAATATCTATACAGGAGTGTTAATACTATGGAACTTGTATTTTTAGGTCCTCCAGGTTCTGGAAAGGGAACTATTTCAAAAATTATTTCTAACGAATTTCAATACTATCACATTTCAACAGGAGATTTATTTAGAGAAAATATTTTAAATTCTACAACTCTTGGAAAAGAAATAAAAAAAATTGTTGAGAAGGGAGAACTAGTCCCTGACCTAATTACAATAAAAATAGTAGAAGATAAAATTAAATCTATTAAAAAGAATAAAAATTTCATTTTAGATGGATTTCCACGCAATATTTGTCAAGCTAAAGCTCTTGACAAATTTTTGCCAAATGTAAAAATAATAAACTTTTTAATTGATGAAGAATCAGTAATAAAAAGACTCTCAGGAAGAAGAATTTGCAAATCTTGCAATAATATTTTCAATATACATACCCTAGCCACAAAAAACATTGGCATTTGCGACGTTTGTGGAGGAGATCTTTATCAACGAGAAGATGATAAAGAAGAATGCTTAAAAACAAGGCTTAAAGAATATAAATTACAAACAAAACCACTAATAGAATTTTATTCAAAATGCTCTAGAATTAATAATATTGATGCGTCTGTTACAATTGATGAAGTGAGGAAAAAAATAATTAAAATAATGTTAAAAAAAAATTAAATGGAAAAGGTATTTAAAATAAAAATGTTAATAAAAAAAATTTGCTTTTGCTTGTTATTTTTGCAAGCACAAATGGTTCTTTCCCAAGATCAACAAGACTTAGACTTCAATGATCAATATTTTTACTTTAATTTTCAATCTGCTTATTACCCTCCCCACGAGATGGGAACAAATGGAAAAAGTTTTTCACAAAGCTTTAAACATCCCAACTTCCAAAATATTGAACCAAGTTTAAAAATTCCAGCTAATTATTGGGGAGGAATAAAATTAATATCATACTTGGGGTACTATAAAAATTTCAAAGCTTTACACAATCCCAATTCTATATTTTTTAAAAACAATGGTATAGACGTAGATTTAAATATCGGACTATCTCCTGTAAGCATCTCATTTAAAAGCATGCTAAGCTTTACTCCTATTGCTTTTTTAAATTTATATGTATCAAATGAAATTGGTATGGGTTGGGAAGCTTTTGGATTTAAGGGGATTGGTGTACACATTGAAAATGGAAAATATTCAAATACTCCTGAATTTTATTCAGAAATAACAATAGGGGGACGATTTCAATTCGACTTAAACGCTATTTTTCAAGGAGACTGGACACATATTATTACAGTTATCGGCAATGATTTTACATACTTAATTAATCTTCACGCAAACAAAAATCAACTTTGGAAATATAAGGCAGACGATGGTAAAAATATAAATGGTATGCTAATAAAACCTTATGCCCTTTTAGCTTACAAAATGCCAATACCTCTTAATACTATAGGCCTACTTTATGAAGGAAAAACACAAATTGGTAAAGAAAGAAACATAAGCTCATGGAAAAACAAAGGTTGGGGAAGTGACATTTTTTATCACAATATTTCTATTGTTGCTAATTTTGAAATTGCCAAGCCTTTAACAATTGGCCTTAAATTAAAATTATCCACAAATCCCACATACACAAGCAATACAGCTGGACTGGCTGATATTTCAAAAAGAATAGCAACTGGCAATTCTTATTTTTATTACGATTCTATTGGAATCTCTGTAACTCATAAATACTAAATACTAAATACTAAGGCCTAATAAATAAACATAAAATTTTAATATCTAAACTGATTCCTTCCAGAAACTTTAGCTTCATAAAGCTTGCTATCAGCAAGCTTTATGATATTAGTAAAATTGTTATCAATAGGAATTTCCTGAGCAAGACCAATTGAAACAGTTACAATACTAGAAGTACTACTATGCTCATGAACTATTCTTAAGCACTTTATATCATCAATCATTGTTTTAATAATGCCAATCATTTCACTTAGACTCTTATTAACAGAAAAAAAAATAAATTCCTCTCCTCCATATCGAGCAACATCTATTTTATATTTTAAAGCCACCTTATATAAAGCTTTAGCAATTAATTTAAGACACTCATCACCATTAGTGTGGCCATAATTATCATTATAATTTTTAAAATTATCAATATCTAACATCCCAACAATTACTATTTCTTTACTTTCTAAAGCTTTCATCCACGACTTAGAAAATTTATCCATAAAAAATCTTCTGTTTGGAATCTGAGTAAGCCCATCGATTCTAGATAAGCTTTTAAAATAGTCTCTTAACCGCTTTAATTCAAGATGCGTCTTAACTCTAGCGTCAATTATTCGACTATTAAAAGGCTTTAAAATATAATCCACTCCACCAACGTTAAATCCCTCAAGCTGAGCATCTGTAGAGCTTCTTGAACTAATAAAAATTACGGGAATCTCTTTAGTATCAGGATCACTTTTTAGCCTTCTACATACCTCATAACCATTAATATCCGGAAGACCTATGTCAAGAAGCACAAGATCAGGACTATCTCTTTCAACTTGCTTTAAAGCATCAAGTCCATTTGTTGCAACTTCAACCTCATAAGCATCTTGCAATATATTTACCAATAAATCTAAATTGGTAGGAGAATCATCCACAATTAAAAGCTTCTGATTCTCCACTTCAAAAGCTTTATCTTTAATTATCATTTCCACTGCTAATATCTCTTATTGCTAAACTTTTCAATAATCTCTTTAAGAATCTTGGAGCTCTCGTCAAATCTATATAATCTTAAATTCTTGCGAAGATCACTAAATAATACTTGAATATTATCGTCTAAAACATATTTGTCAATGCTCTTAAGAATTCCCTTGTATTCTCTTGGCTTTCTAGTCTTAATGCCAATTAAAAGTTTATTGAGAAGGTTTAAAAATTGATCATTGTTTTTAAAGTAAAGCTTATTCTCACTAACAATCTCAGACTCAAACAAAACATTCTCCTTTATGTCGCTTATTAGTCGCAATAAATCATCTTTTATAAAAGAATACATTTTTTTCAACTCATAAATTGAATCTTTACTTGTTTCAATTTTTTTAAAATCTTTATACAATGCACTACGCATATTAGAAAGAGCTCCAGATATTGAATGAGATATGTCCCTAATTAAAGACAAATTTTCCTCATCAAAAGCTTTTTCTAAATCAATAATATTGATAGAGATGAAATCAACAAGTCCTCTACATAATTCAGAATATGATGTATATGAAAGATTTAATTCTTTTAAAGCTCTATTAACATCTAAATTGGGGAACTTAACAAGTTGGCTTAAATCTTCATTCTTCCTAATATCATCAACTTCAAACTGTAAATATTTTTTTAATATGCCTTTAATTGAACTTATGTGTATTGGTTTTGAGATATAATCATTCATACCACTTTTAAAACAATCATCTTTATACTCTTGCAAAGCATGTGCTGTTACAGCAACTAAAACACATGGCTTTAAATTCTTTGCCTTTTCAAATTTTCTAATTTCTTTAGCCACTGAAAATCCATCATATCTTGGCATTCTTATATCAATAAAAGAGATAGCATATTTTTTTTCTTTTAAAGCTTTTAAAGCCTTTACTCCATCATCTACAATATCAATAAAATTTTCATTAATACCTATTACAATAAGAATGTCTTTCAGCACTTTTTGATTCACTTGATTATCTTCAGCTATTAACACACTAATGGGTTCTTTTACCTTAAAAGCACTATCTATTGGAGCCAAATTTTCAAAATCTACTTCTGTTTCAAACTCTTTTTTAGAAAGAATAGAAGATATACCAAGCCCTGTTAAAGGCTTTTTAACATACACATATTTTAAATTTTTTAGAGCTTTATTATCTAAGCAATAAAATAAAAAAATAATTTGTACATCAGAACTTAATCTTTCAATATTATTAGCAAATCGAATACTCTCTTCAATATTATCGTTATTTACATTTACACAAACAAAATTATAAAAAGAATATTTCTTAAAAAATTTATAAGCATCCTCAAAAGACGCTACATAGTGCACATTAGAAGAGTGGCCTAACAAAGTCGAACAGTGCTCAAAAATTTTAATAGATTTTTTACTCAAGAGTACATTTAATACTTTACTATTACTATTTATTGATTGGAATCTATTGATTGATAAATTTTTACTTTTAAGCTCACTGCCCAAGAAAAAAGGCAACATAAATGAAAAAGTCGTACCCTCTCCCACTTTACTATCAACAGCAATGCCAAGACCACCCATTAGTCTTATAAGTTCTCTAGATATTGACAATCCTAATCCCACACCCTCATGAACCCTTGAAGAAGAATCATCCTCTTGCTTGAATATTTCAAATATCTTAGAAAGATTTTCTCTTTTAATACCTTTTCCTGTATCTATTACCTTGAATTCAACTGTAACCAATCTATTACCATTAACTCTTGTTCTGTATACTTCTTCATAGTTTAAAACAATAACACCATCATCTGTAAACTTAAAAGCATTTCCTATTAAATTAATTAAAACTTGTTTAATTTTTACAATGTCACCTTTTATATAATTATTAAAAACAGATTTAGAATAAGAAAATAAATCAATATTTTTCTTTGCACATTGAGATTGAAAAGTTTTTAAAACCATTTCCATTTCACGCTCTAAATCAATCTGTTGACTCTCAACATGTAATTCATTGACATTTATTTGGGACAAATACAATATATCATCAATTAAAGAAAGTAAAGAATCAGATGAATAATTTATCATCCTAACATAGTCTTTTTGGACATCCGTAAGAATAGTTGTATCCAAAAGCTCAGTAGCCGCCATTATTCCATTAATGGGAGTACGAATATCATGACTAACATTCGCTATAAAAATGGTTTTAGCAGCATTAGCAGCTTCTGCGATCTTTTTTTCATTCATTACAAAAGAATATCTTCTTTTCTGCTCAAATGATAATTTGAACATAAAAATTATTACAAATCCTAAAAAAGTAAAATAAAATATAATAACTGTTAACACTAAAAATTTAAAATTTTTAAACCTAATGTCTTTGGACTTATAATAAACATCAAATTTCCAATCATTCAAATATCTCTGACTATCAACATTTGAACGCATAACAACTTTTTGAATAATTTCTTTCAAGATATAATCCTGATCATAAATAGCAAGACTCAAATCAAAAGCCAAATCTCTAAAAATAGGAAGTTTTTCAACATCGACAACATTTAATTCTTCAAAAACAGCTGCAGCTGTATACTCATCACTAATAATTCCATCTATATTTCCCTTGTAAAGAAGAAGTAAGGCTTCTTTAAAGCTATTTACCAGAACAAGCTTTGATTTAATATTAGAAGCCAAATTTTTACTATATAAAAAATCAAGTATAGCAAACCTCTCTAAAGATCTAGATGGAAGCACCCTTTTTTTATTTGAAAAAATATAAAGTGGAATTCTAGAATTCAATTTTATATTAAAAATATTATCTAAATTTGAATCGATCGTATTAGTATTGAGCATATCGATTTTTCCAGATTTAATTAATTTTTTTAGATCTAAACTACTAGATGTTTCAATTATGTTAAATTCTAAACCCGAAAACATTCTAATCTTATCAAGCAAAAATTGATTTATTCCTTTATAATTATTTGCTTCAACATAATCTATTGGATACCAATTTTTAACAGCAAGATTTAATTTATTATTTTCTAATAACCAAATTTTTTCTTCTATATTAAATTTAACCTTATTCATAATTTTATAACTATTTATTCGAGAGCTATTAATCTCTTCTTTATCTAACCAATTTTTATCTATTTGAAGTAAAGATTCAATTGAAATATCATCAAATATAGCATTAAGAATATATTTAATAACCTTATAAACCCTGTTATCAATAGCTAATACTAAAAACCTATTTTTATTAAAAATCGAATCGTAAGATTTTAATCTACCGTTATATCCATTTAATTTTAATAAATATTTTGCTGTTATTGAATTTTCTATAAACCCATATGAATTATTTACAATATCTATAAAATTATTAACAATATCTTGATTCTTATTTAATTGAATATTATTAAAATTAAAATCAATAAACTGAGAATTTATTGGACCAACATTATTGTTTAAACCTTTAGAATAAAATTTAAAATTAAGAGGATATATTGGCTTACTTACTACATAATTAACATTTTCAAATACGCTATCATTGCTAATAATTCCTCCAAAAATTCCAACTGACTTTCCATCCAATGTCTTCTTAATATCCTCTTTAGGAAATCCCTTGAAAATAGGTTTAAAAATATGCTGTCTTGAGAGAAGATTCCATAAATCCACTAAAATACCAGACAACTCCCCCTTTGAATTAATAAAACTCAAAGGGGGATAATCGTTATATAAACCAACATCAATAAAATTTCCCTTAGAAGTTCTATCTAAAAAAGAAACAACATATTCATCAGGCATTTTCATTAAATATGAAAACAAATCTAAATTCAAATTCTTTATTATCTCAGGAGCATTTCTACTAATAGCCACCCTATTTTTGATACTATAAAAAAAATCTCCGCTAAAGATAGCAAGATCTTCACCTAAAAACCGCTGTGCAATATAATGTAAAGTCTTACAATCACCATATATATAATCAACTTTATCATTTTTTAAAGCCAATAATAACTCTTGAACATTATCAGCCAAAAAAATTGCATTAGCACCTCTTAGTCTTAAGATATCTTCATATATTGTACTTTTAACAACCCCTATATTAAAGTTTGATAAAAATGTTGAATGGGTATTTTTATATTTTCTATTAGAGCTTTTAGAAAATAAAATCGAAATACTCCTAGCAAGCTCACTTTTAAAATAAAATAAATCATTTAATTTTGAATTATAAGTCAACCCTAAATATATTGCTTCATCTTCAATTTTACTTTCATTTAAATTACCAATAGGTTCAACTATAATATCAACATTATTATCTTTTGCCCATTTATCTAAAATAGAAAAAATAAGCCCTACATATTCTCCTTTATTATTCTTATAGTAAAAAGGAAAATATTGATCTACAAGTTTAAACTTAAAAATATCCTTAGAAAATAAATTGCCATTGACAAAGCAAACCAAAAGCAAAATTAAAAAATTAGTACTTAAAAAGTTTGCTTTTTTCATGTTATTTTAAAAATTCCTTATTAAAATACAATAGTTTTACTAATGTGTAAAAATAAGTATACACAATAAATTCAAGGTTTAAAGTATAAAATAAAAACCCTGGCAATAACTTACTCTCCCGCGAACTCGCAGTACCATCAGCGAATAAGAGCTTAACTTCTGTGTTCGGAATGATAACAGGTGTTTCCTCTTTTCTTTAACCACCAGGGTTTTATAAGGAAGATAAAAATATGGCCAAAGATACGGGTAATTAGTATTAGTCAGCTTAATATATTACTATACTTACACTTCTAACCTATCAACC
>NZ_JACHGM010000001.1:300000-464019 GCF_014202295.1 Borreliella afzelii | reverse complement strand
CTTCTATATAAATATTTTGTAACTTTTTTGCTTATCACAGACTAAGCCTAAACGTCCTACAACCCTCTAAATGCAACGCTCTGCAACTTGACACATTTAAAGTTTGGGCTACTCCCCTTTCGCTCGCCACTACTAAGGGAATCTCTTTGATTTCTTTTCCTCAGGGTACTTAGATGGTTCACTTCCCCTGGTATCGCCTCTATTATTTAAATAATAGATAGCTAGCATCTTGCTAGCTGGATTACTCCATTCGGTAATCTTGGGATCAATAAATGTTTGCTTCTCCCCCAAGCTTTTCGCAGCTTACCACGACCTTCTTCGCCTTAAAGCTCCTAGGCATCCACCATAGACTCTTATTACTTTGACCATATTTTTATCTTCCATCTCTATTTTGCCAATTTGTTTATACAACATAGAATAATATATATCTTTGTTTAATCCATGTCAATACTTATACCAATATTTTAATAAATAAATTTATAAAAATAAATTATAAGTAAAAAATTTATATTTTAAATAGAAGATTTTGCTAAAAATAAAATAAATGCATTAAACATTCCAGATACAAATCATTTATAATTTATATCAAGCTCAAAAAAATCAATTAAAAATTTAGCAACACCATCCTCATTATTACTAAATCTTGTTATTTCATTATTCGCTAAATTAATTTTAAGAAATTCATTAGCATTTTTCATTAAAACCCCTTTGCCAAGATTTTTAAGCATCTCATAATCATTATTATTATCTCCAAAGGCTAAAACATTACACAATGGAATGCTCTCAAGAAAAGCAATATTTTTAATAGCATTATATTTATTAGCATTAATATTAGTAACCTCTAATAAATCCCTAGAAGAAAAAAACACCCTTATGTCTTGAAAATCTCTACTTCTAATCTCATTATCAAGTTTATCAAGAGTTGCCAAATCATCACAATAATAAACAATCTTAGAAACAGAATCAACACTTAATTCAGTCAAATCTGTAATAATAACATTTAAACCCAAATCCCTAATAAAATGTTTCATAATAGGACTTTTAACATCTGAATTAGAATACCAAGTATCAAAAGTATAAAGATTAACATCAACATTGACTGTACGTATCTTAAGAATCTCTTTTACTAAATCATAACTCATTGCATGTCTAAAAATTAAATTTTCTTGCAAAAACACTTCAGCTCCATTTGCAGTTACAAGATAATTATTATCAATATTAATTTCTTTTAATTGATTCCTTACATTTTTAACTTCACTCAACCTTCTGCCAGTTGCAATAATTATTTTAAAATCTTTACCCAAAGTCAAAAGAACCTCAAGAGTTAGAAAACTAATCTCATGACTATTATTTAATAAAGTGCCATCAAGATCAAAAACCAGTATTTTATATCTTTCATAATTAGAATTCATATATAAATCTCTCTTGTAAGATATAATATCACAAATAATTTATTCTCAATAAATTACTCTTAAAGAGAACAAAAAAATAAAATTTAATAACAATATATTTTTTGAAACTTTTTAAAAAATATATTTAAACCAAAATCAACACCTTGAAACAAATTTATTACCTTCAATATAAAATCTCCAAAGCTTATTTATATCATCCTCTTGTGCATAATTAATATTTATTCTTTTTGAACAAACTATATTAAAATCTAGATTCAAACCCCTTTGTAAAAAAAGCTCATTATTCCCAATAAGATCAACTTTATTAAAGGCTAGATCAATGTTTAAAAATTTTGTAAGTTTGCCAGGACCATTAGTAAGAACGCATTTCTCTCCCAATAATGGAGAAACGGGCTCTACACTTCTAATTAAAACAGCTTGGGGATTATTTTTATCCGCAGTCACAATGTTAAACATATGGTGCATGCCATATATTATATACACATAAGAATATCCTCCTATGTTATACATAGCATTTGTACGATTTGTCCTCTTACCACTATAAGAATGACAAGCGCTATCTGTTATCCCCATATAAGCTTCCGTTTCAACAATTCTAACAACTATTTCCTTTTTATCGATCTTTCTGATCAATAAATTACCAAGCAATAATTTTGCAACAGTACTAGCATCTTGTAAAAAAAAATATCGATCCATAAACTCAATTTTAAAACAAGATAATAATAAAAAAAATATTGCCAAAATACACATGTTAAATATAAGAACATAATATTACCAATAATAAGCATAAAAACTAAAATGGATTAATCATCTAATAAATAAATATTTCAATAAAATTCTTAGCTAGTTAATAAATTGTTTGATTTAAAAAGCAAAAAATTTATTAAATTGTTCAATCAATAAAAAATATTTCTAAAAATTGCTCGGGCTTCAAAAAAAGAAAAATATTTTTACCTTTAAAACATACTGAAGATGATTCCAAAAGTCACCAAAACAAAAGTAGAATTATTTATTAATTTAACTTTTTAGGAAAAATTGAATAAAGAAATAATGTTATAACTTTAAAAGTTTTTATAGCTTGATCACGACAACCCACAATAAAATACTACAATTTCAATATCAAAACAATTGACATCAATTATAATAATCTTTTAAATAGGCAAAAATAAAATTAACAAATCTTATAAAACACTTATATAAAATAGCAAACATTGGAAAATGTATGAAAAATTACAAACAATATGCAACATCTCTTGTATCTTTTCAAAATACAAGAGATGTTGACAAAGCTAGAAGATTTAAATAAAATTTTTAAAGAGTTGGTATAATTAAGGGATCATAGCTCAGGTGGTTAGAGCGCAGGTCTGATAAACCTGAGGTCGGATGTTCAACTCATCCTGGTCCCAATGTATTCCATTTTTCCAAGTATTATGTACTATAGTCTACTTTAACTATGATGAACAATAAAAATAAAACATTTGTCAATTTCGATGTTAGAGTATATTTACAATGCAATTTCAATTTTAAAAATTGCAATTGCCGTTCTATTAGATTTAAAATACATATTTAGCAATATAAAAAACTTTCAACTCAAAATCTAAAATTATGTTTACTATTAACAACGTTTAATTTAATATGAAACTGTATAATACTATACACTTTCTAAAGATTTATTTTTTCTAAAGGTTAAACTAAAAATTTACTTTGAATTCAAAAGCTTTTTCATCAAAATAAAAATATAGAGAAAAGTAAATAAAATTGGTTTTGATTTATCTTCCTCTTAGAAAGGATATGATCTAGCCACACTTTCCAGTACGACCACCTTGTTAAAACTTCACCCCCCCTCACTAAAAATACCCCAAACATCTTCTTTCCTTATGAGTTGAAATAGTTCTCGGACATCCTTAACTCAGGCGGTATGACGACAGGCAGTATGTATAAGGCCTGAGAACGTATTCATCGTATCATTCTAATATAGGATAGGATCACTCGATTCCAACTTCATAAAATCGAGTTTCAAACTTCAATCCGAACACCGAAACTTGCTTTGTGCGCTTTGTTTTATACAAACCATTGTAGCATGTATATAGCCCAAGAAATAGGGGTCATAATAATTTAACATAATCCTCACACTGATCCGATTTACCACCAGCAATCTCATCTGAATCCCCACCATTACAGATAATAAGGGTTGTACTCGTTGTAAAACTTAACCCAACACCCCACAACACGAGCTGACGACAACCTTACAGCACCTGTATATAGACCCCAAACGGGGAATAAATATCTCTAACTATACCTTATATATGTTAATCCTTGGCAAGGTTCCTTGCATATCATCGAATTAAACAACATACTCTATCGCTTGTGCGAGCCCCTCGCTAATTCCTTTGAGCTTCACTATTACGAACATACTCCCCAAGAGACACACTTAACACGTTAACTTCAGTACCAATTTTTAGTTACCACCAAGAATGCATCGTTTACAGAGTAGACTAACGAGGTATTTAATCCTGTTTATCCCCTACGCTTTTGTGACTCAGCATCAATCTTCACCCAGAAGTATTTTCGCCTTTGCCTCCGGCATTCTTCCTGATATCAATAGATTCCACCCTTATACAAGGAATTCTAACTTCCTATATCAGACTCTAGGTATATAGTTTCCAACATAACCCCCACAGTTAAGCCGTGGCATTTTGCATAAACCTATATATCTACCTACTCACCCTTTACACACAATAATTCAAAACAAAGCTCGCCACCACCTACACATCTTACCGAAGCTACTAGTAAGTATTAGCCGGGGCTTATTCACAAATTAACATCATCGCCTTGTCATTTCCTACAAAGCTTATTCCTCGCTTATAAAAGAATTTTACAATCTTTAGACCTTATTCATTCATGCAGCATCACTCTGTCAAACTTTCACCTATTGTAAAAGATTATTAGCTGCTACCTCCCATGGAAGTTTAGACCGCATCTCAGTTCCAGTGTGACTGTTTATAATCTCAAATCAATTACTTATTGTCGTTTTGGGGGATTTGTCCCTACCCCCAACCAACAAGACATAAACTCAACTACAAGCGAAACTTCAAAGGATATCAATTAACTAATATCCTTTGGTATTAGCTGCTATTTTAGTAATTATTCCTATCCAACAAGTAGATTGCCTATTAATTACTACTCCGTTAGTCACTAAATATACTATCACATCCAAGCTTGACTTGCATTATTTAAGATGCATTAACAGAACAGCTGACTTTAAGTCAAGATTAAGCTTTTAGTTATTCTTATTTAAAGAATCAACAAGCTTTGTTTACCCTTTCGTTTAACTTCTAACCTTATTAAACTCTCATCTAATCTTCCGATAATTATTTCAAACCTTTAACAAACTTACCCAACAACATGCTTAACATCAATCTAGGGCACATGCCTATGGAGGTTAAGGGACTCGAACCCTTGACCCTCGGCTTGCAAAGCCGATGCTCTAGCCAACTGAGCTAAACCCCCAATCAACTTAAATTTAATAAAATTCTTTAATACCAAAATAATATTAATAATAAAAAATTAAACACAAAAACCACTCTTAAATTTATAAGAGCAATGCTAGTTTTAAAAACTCCTTTATCAAAAGAAAAGAGTAGAGAAGAGTTAATGGAATTAGCCTTAATTTATCTTTCTCTTAGAAAGGAGGTGATCCAGCCGCACTTTCCAGTACGGCTACCTTGTTACGACTTCACCCCCCTCACTAAACATACCTTAAATACCTTCCTCCCTTACGGGTTAGAATAATAGCTTCGGGTATCCTCAACTCGGGTGGTGTGACGGGCGGTGTGTACAAGGCCCGAGAACGTATTCACCGTATCATTCTGATATACGATTACTAGCGATTCCAACTTCATGAAGTCGAGTTTCAGACTTCAATCCGGACTGAGACCTGCTTTGTGCGTTTTGCTTCACATCACTGTTTCGCTTCGCTTTGTACAGGCCATTGTAGCACGTGTGTAGCCCAGGACATAAGGGCCATGATGATTTGACGTCATCCTCACCTTCCTCCGACTTATCACCGGCAGTCTTATCTGAGTCCCCATCATTACATGCTGGTAACAGATAACAAGGGTTGCGCTCGTTGCGGGACTTAACCCAACACCTCACAGCACGAGCTGACGACAACCATGCAGCACCTGTATATAGACCCCAAACGGGGAATAATTATCTCTAACTATATCCTATATATGTCAAGCCCTGGTAAGGTTCCTCGCGTATCATCGAATTAAACCACATGCTCCACCGCTTGTGCGGGCCCCCGTCAATTCCTTTGAGTTTCACTCTTGCGAGCATACTCCCCAGGCGGCACACTTAACACGTTAGCTTCGGTACTAACTTTTAGTTAACACCAAGTGTGCATCGTTTACAGCGTAGACTACCAGGGTATCTAATCCTGTTTGCTCCCTACGCTTTCGTGACTCAGCGTCAGTCTTGACCCAGAAGTTCGCCTTCGCCTCCGGTATTCTTCCTGATATCAACAGATTCCACCCTTACACCAGGAATTCTAACTTCCTCTATCAGACTCTAGACATATAGTTTCCAACATAGCTCCACAGTTGAGCTGTGGTATTTTATGCATAGACTTATATATCCGCCTACTCACCCTTTACGCCCAATAATCCCGAACAACGCTCGCCCCTTACGTATTACCGCGGCTGCTGGCACGTAATTAGCCGGGGCTTATTCATAAATTAACGTCATCGCTTTGTCATTTCCTACAAAGCTTATTCCTCATTTATAAAAGAATTTTACAATCTTTCGACCTTCTTCATTCACGCAGTGTCGCTCCGTCAGGCTTTCGCCCATTGCGGAAGATTCTTAGCTGCTGCCTCCCGTAGGAGTCTGGACCGTATCTCAGTTCCAGTGTGACCGTTCACCCTCTCAGGCCGGTTACTTATCATCGTCTTGGTAGGCATTTACCCCACCAACTAACTAATAAGACGCAGACTCATCTACAAGCGAAGCTTTAAAGGCTTCCTTTCATCAATTAACAAATTAATTGACCTTATTCGGTATTAGCTACTATTTCTAGTAGTTATCCCCATCTCATAGGTAGATCATCCACGCGTTACTCACCCGTTCGCCACTAAATGTATTGCTACATTCCGTTTGACTTGCATGCTTAAGACGCACTGCCAGCGTTAGTTCTAAGCCAGGATCAAACTCTTCGTTATTCTTATTTTTTATTTAAAAAAATTAACAAGTTTTGTTTATTCTTTTGCTTGGCTTTCAACCTTACTTAACTCTTCCCTTCTCTCATCTTCCAATAGTCATTTCAACATTTAATACTTTAACAAAAGAAGAATCATATTGTCAATACCTTTGCATTATTTTATTAACATAAAACATAAAAAAATAAATTTTATTAATCAAACATGATAAAAGCATTAACAACCACATTTTTCATTAACAGGCAAAGTTGTAAGAACTTTTTTCAATTTATTCCCTAATTTAGCTTTTAAATAATCAAAGAAAGTTCTAAAATTTTCATTATCTCCTTTAAACTTAATCCACAATTCTTTGAAAGTTAAAATTCCTTCCCTAAGGTCACTATAATTCGTAAAAGATGCATTACAATCACTATACATTAAATTATAAAAATCAGAATCTTGCTTGTCCTTAAAAAAATCTATACTTGGTATCTTTTTAGCAAAGGCAAATCCTCTCTCATAGGCCGTACCCGCATCAACATAATTAACCAAAGCTAAAACAATATCGCTACTAACCAACTCTTTTAAATCTATTTCCCTTATTTTTTCTCTTATATCTCTATTTACAAACTTATAATCAACCTTTTCAAGCAATCCCATCTTTTTGACAGCATGATGCTCTGGAGAAAATACATCTAAATTGAACTCTTCAAGAAATTTCAAAACCTCATCCCTAAGCTTAATTTGCTCTTCGTTGAAAAATGGAGAAGCTAAATAAATTTTCATAAAAACCCCTATTAAAATTTAAGTATAACACAATAAATCAATTGGATAAAACCTATAATAATAAAGTTTTGACTCTAAATAGAAAACATTTATTTTGAACGACTTCTGCTGACTAAAATAGTAAATTCTCCTTTAATCTTCTCTTTACTCGATTCAAAATATTTTTTTAATTCTAAAGGCTTTCCAATTTGGTATTCTTCATAAATTTTTGTCATCTCGCGACCAATAAGAATCTTCGCATCCAAACTAACAGAAGAAATTTCAACAAGCAATTTCAAAAGTCTATGACCAGATTCAAGCAACACAAATGCATCGCCCCTTTTATATAGCTCAGCAATTCTTTTAAACCTTTTAAGACCCTTGTTAGGTAAAAATCCTTCAAAAAGCACTGATTTATCTCTAAAAGGATTAACACTTACAATCGTATTAAAAGAACTTACTCCAGGAATTGGACAAACTTTGTACCCCTCTCTAAAAGCAGCAGCAACTAACAGACTCCCCGGATCGCTAAGCCCTGGAGTGCCAGCATCACTAACAAAAGCAACAGAATTGCCTTTTGCCAAATAATCTAATAGTGAGCTTATCTTCTTATTTTCTGTTACGGCATTACAAGAAATCATTTTTTTATTAATTTTATATCGCGACAAAAGCTTACTAGTTACTCTGGTGTCTTCTGCAAAGATAACATTTACCGATTTTAAAACATCAACCGCCCTATAAGTAATATCTTCTAAATTGCCTATTGGTGTACCAATAATATACAACATAACTCCTTTTAATTCCTCCAAAAACTAAAAATCAATATATTAAAACACATCTTCCTTAATGATAAAAATCTAAAATCCTTTATTTACTAAATAATACAAGAATAAGCTTATACGCTATATTTCACACATCTATCAAAATACTTGCTTTTGTATTACACTTAGTTATATCATTAAGTATTAATGATTAAAAAGTTAAAAGAAAGGGAAAATTTATGTTTGCATTAATTAGAAAAATATTTATAATTTATTTTCTATGCATTACTCTTGCAGGCTTTGCCATGATTTTTATTGACAGTAAATTCACCGAGCAACCTGATTCCAAAGAGAATCAAAACAAAATTAATCAACATACAATCGAACCTAATTTAATTATGTTTACATCTTCTATAGGAGGATTTTTAGGTGTTTATGCTGGAATTTGGATCTTCAACTATGATAAAAACAATTTTTACTTAAATTGGGGAAATTTAATTATATTAATATATAATATAGCCCTAATTATAACTGTATACTCAAAGTCACGTAGTTAGCCAAAATACAACTTAATTAATTTTCATAATTTATAAGTTATTAACTATAATACCTCTTTTAATCATATATTTATAAACCTCTTCGGGATTTTCCAAACTTTCAATCAAGTTTTCTGCCCTGTCGTTTATTTTTTCCACCAATTTTTTATAAGCTACTTTTATTCCTCTACTTTCTAAAAAATCCTTTGCGGGTTGAGAAACAACCCCAGCTTGAACATTTTGAAGCCCTATATTATAAATAATAATAGCCGCTGCCTTGCCCACAACTTTATCATAAATCTCAAGTCCTTCTTTATTCTGAATATACTTATTAATAAAATTATCTACTTCTAAAAGAGGTTTTAATCCCCTTTCCATATTAGAATAAAGTATTTTATGATCTTTAAATAACCTTAATGTTGGATTCAAGCCTGATATCATTTAAAACCCCTTTTTTAACCATACTTTATAATAATTAATAATAAAAACAAACACTATTAATAATATACATAAACAATAAATACTGCAATATCTAAAAAGATAGTATACTTATGCTATATGATATTCGTGCCAAAAAACAACAGTAATTCTAAAATTGAAATAAAAAAATCTATCTTTGTTTCATACATTTTTAATATTGAAAAAAAAGAAGAGATAAATAAAACTATTAAAAAATATAAAACAAAATTTAAAAATGCTACCCATGTAGTTTATGGATTTAGAATTGGAAATAAGAACTCATTTCTAAATGGAATGAGTGATGACAGAGAGCCTAATTTAACAGCTGGAAAACCCACATTGGATGCCATAATACACAACAACTTAACCGATACTTTAATAATTACATTGCGATATTTTGGGGGCACTTTGCTTGGCAGAGGGGGATTAATCAAAGCATATTACAAGTCTGCCAAAGAAGTTATTAAAAATACATCTATAATGGAAAAAGAGGAATTAGAAATTTTAAGCTTAAATTTAAATTACAACCAATACAATTCACTGTTAAAAATGAAAAATAAACTTGAAATAGAAATAACGGATTCAAACTTTTCAAACAAAATAAACACTTCAATTAAATTTAAAACAAAAAATAAACAAAAAATATCGGAATTTTTAATAGAAAACGGCTTAAATCAAGAAATTTTAAAGCTTCAAAAAGAATAATATACATGTCAAATAATCAAATATTTAAAACTACTTTAAAGTATTATTATTTTTACCATTTATGTTTTAAAATATAAAAACAAAACCAAATAAAAAGAGAAAATTTATATGAAAATAATATCTGTAATCAATCAAAAAGGGGGTGTAGGAAAGACTACAAGCGCCATTAATATTTCCTATTCAATGACCCTGCTCAATAAAAAAATTCTTCTAATAGATATTGATTCACAAGGAAACTCTACTAGCGGCACAAACACCTCAAAACGCATAACTGAAAACTCAAGTTATGAACTTATCAATAAAAAAATAAAGGTCAAACCTTTAAATCATTTTAAATTAGACATAATTCCATCTAGTATTAAATTAGCCTTACTAGAAAAAGAATTAATAAATGAACTTTCAAGAGAAAATTTTTTAAAAAATGCACTAGCACTGTATGAAAAAGATAAATATGATTTTATTATTATCGACTGCCCCCCTACACTTTCAATATTAACTATAAATGCCCTTATTGCAAGCAATTACCTATTAATACCAATTGAAACAGAATTTTTTGCATTTGAAGGCATAAATCAATTAATAGATACAATAAATACCGTAAAACAAATAAATAAAACTCTAGAGATTGCGGGTATTTTTATAAATAAATACGATATAAGAAACAAAACTAAAGAAAAATATGTAAGCTCATTAAAAAAAGTTTTTAAAGAAAAACTTTTGAATACAAAAATAAGGAAAAATATAACCATTTCAAAATCTCAAGAAGCAAAAATGCCTGTATATGAATATGACAAAGAAAGTAATGCTGCAAAAGATTTCTTAGAACTCTCAAAAGAGATAATAAATATAATCAAGGAATAACTATGTCTGATAATCTAGAAACTTTAATGTTTCTAATGGGTAAAAAATTAGAAACATCTTCAAGCAATTTAGAAAATATCGAAAAAAAAGAAATTATTTCAATTGAAAGAAAAAACTTTGACTACAATAAGCTAGACAAAGATATTTCTGATTTTTTGAAAACAAAACAATATGAAATTTTTAACATTTTTAATAATACTTATACAAAAATTGGGAAAATACTTAAAGAGACTCAAGACAAATTAAAAGGAAACAATCAATATAACGGACTTTTTTATCAGTGGTTTAAAAGTATGGGATTTAAAAAAGATAAGGTTTACGCTTTAATATCAAGATATAAGCTGCTTGTCGAAAATTCCGACAAGCAGCTTACTATAGAAAAACTACCATTATCATTATCATATGAAATATCTAAAAAATCTTGCCCCTCCATTTTAAAAACCGAAGTTCTAAATGGTAAAATAAATTCTTTAAAAGAATTTAAAATTGTTTATAAAAAAAATTTTGATTTAAAAGATACACATAAATCATCGCTTAAAAAAGATGAAAAATATGAAAACGATATAAAAGAAGCGTTGGATTTCATATTAAAAACTATAAAAGAATTTAAAAATATTGAACTTAATAAATTAGATCAAGAAAACTTAAAATTATTTTTTCATTCTATTTCTGAAATAAAGAAAAAAATAAAATATATTAAAAATAATTTAATCTAAATCAACAGCTGCACCAATAAAAATATAAATTTTATTTATATTTTTATTATTTGTTTTACAAATATTAGATTGGCTTTATTTACTTTTAAATTTAAAAATAAATAATTGAATACAAATAACAAAATATAAATTTTGCACTTCATTTAAAGCTTAAGATTTCTTTATAAAAACTAAATAATTTAAAAACAAACTTAAAAAGTTATTCATTGTGACAAATGCCTAAAAATCAAAACTCCCATAAAAATTAAGAAAAGACATTTTGCAATCTTTAAATTATAAAAACAAATTTAGTTGATATGGCCAAAAAAGGAAACAATTCTTCTTAAATCGCTTGCTGTAAAATACTCTATTTCTATTTTCCCTTTATCTTGATTCCCTTTAATATCTATTTTTGTTTGAATTTTATCAAATAAAAATTCTTTTATGTTACTTAAAAAAGGATCTTGTTCGACTTCTTTTTTTTTTGTTATAGATTTATAAAAATTTTTAACATATTTTTCTGCGTCTCTTACAGAAAATTTTTTTTTCAGTATAATTAAATAAAGATTATACCTATCTTGTTTGTCTTTTAAGGATAAAATAACTTTAGCATGCCCAAAAGAAATTTCTTTTCTATGCACTGCATTTAATATTTCTTGTTCAAGGTCTAAAATCCTAACTATATTTGAAATATAGGTTCTACTTTTGCCAATTTTTTCAGACAAATCCTTTTGAGTTAAAGAATATTTATTCATTACATTTTTATAGGCATAAGCTTCCTCAACAGGCGTAAAATTTTCTCTTTGTATATTTTCAACCAAAGGCATAAAATCTCTACAAGATTCTTTTATATTAACTTCAATAACAGGAATATTTGTCATCTGAATAAGTTTGGCAGCCCTAAATCTTCTTTCTCCTACTATTATTTTATACCTCTCATTTACTTTACAAACAATTATGGGTTGCAAAATTCCATTTTCCTTTATAGAAATACTCAACTCTTCTAATTCAACAAGACTAACAGATTTCCTTGGCTGATCATTATCAATATCTAAAAGTTGAATATCTATCATTTTAAAAACCCTGTCCATATTATCAAAACCTCCTACAACACAAAATTTTATCAGGTTATAATATTGAATTACAATTTAAGAATAAAAAAAAAGAATGTTCCACGTGGAACATTCTTAAATAAAAAAAACCAATTCTTTATTTAATAAATTTTGAAACAGAAATCAAGCTGTCATTATCAAGAAATAATACTTGAATTCCTCTAGCATCTTTGCCTTGTTCAGACACTTTTCCAGCTACTGTTCTTAAAGCTTTTGAACGTTTACTTACAAGCAAAATTTCATCATCTTCTGAAACTGCTATAGCATCAACAACACTACCCGCTTTTTTATCAGATTTTTTATAACTAGTATAACCAGTGGCTCCTCTTTTAAGCTCAGATATTTTAGAAACACTCAATCTTTTTCCATACCCATTCTCAGAAATAATCAAAAGATAAGGATTTTCTCTAACCGCCAAAACTTTAACAAACAAATCCCCTTCTTTTAATTTCATTCCACAAACACCTTGGGTACCTCTATTAGTAAGCCTAACATCCCTTGAATTAAATATAAACGCACTACCCTTTTTAGAAAGACAAATTACTTTTTCATCCTTAAAAACAATCTCTGCACTTGTAACAAAATCTTTATCATTAAGTTTAATAACAATAACACCTCGTGACTTTACTGTTTTAAAATCTGTAGATTCGAATCTAGCTATCTTTCCACTTGCAGTTGTAAGCAATAAATAAGAATCATCAGTAAAATCCTTACTATTCTTAATAGTTAATATTTCTTCCTGAGCTCCTAAATTAATAAGCTCACTAATATTTTGACCTTTTGAAGCTCTTGAAGAATCTTTTATTTCATAAGCATTGATTAAATAAAGCTTTCCTTCATTTGAAATCATAAACAAATAATCATGAGAATTGACACACAAAGCAATAGCAATCTCATCTCCATCATTAAGATCAAAAGAGCTGAGACCTTTTCCTCCCGTACCTTGCAATTTATACTCATTTTGTGAAAGTCTTTTAAGGAAACCTTTCTTTGTAAGCATAACAACAATATTTTCTTTTTGCATTAAATCCGACATACTAGTTTTTAAAACCTCCTCATCATAAATTATTTTAGTTCGACGTTCATCGCCAAATTTCAAACCTAAATTTATAGTTTCTTCTCTTATGATATTAATAATCCTTACTGGATTCAAGAGAATATCTTCATAATCTTTTATTAAGCTTAAAAGCACATTAAGCTCTTCTTCAAGCTTAAAAATCTCAAGAGCTGTAAGTTTTTGCAACTTCATATCAAGGACTGAATTGGCCTGAATCTCTGAAAGACCAAAATTTGCAACAAGTCTCTCCTTTGCATCTTTTGCTAATTTAGATGATTTAATAATCTTAATAACCTCATCTATATTATTTAAAGCAATATTTAATCCCTCAAGAACATGTGCTTTCTCTTTTGCCTTTCTCAAGTCAAATTCAATACGTCTTTCGATAATATTTTTTCTATGCTCAATAAATTCAAATAATAATTCTTCCAAATTCAACTGTTTAGGAATACCATCAACAAGAGCTAAATTATTTATACTAAAATGCTTTTTAAATTCAGTATATTCATAAAGCAAATTCATAATAACATGAGGATCAAATCCTCTTTTAACTTCAAGAACTATTCTAATGCCTTCTCGATCAGACTCATCTCTTATATCTAAAAGTCCTTCTAGCTTTTCTTCTTTTGCCAAAAACGCAACTTTCATAAGAAGTGCAGATTTATTTACTGTATAAGGTATTTCTGTAACAATTATAGCATTTCTATCTTCTGTTCTTTCTTCAATATGATATCTTGCTCTAATAACAACACTTCCCTTACCAGTTTTGTATGCTTTAACTAAATTATCATTATAAACAATCTCTCCAAAAGTTGGAAAATCGGGACCTTTAACTATCTTGAGCAAATCAAATATAGAGGCATTCTCATTATCCAACATATAAACAATAGCATCACAAATTTCCCTTAAATTATGAGGCGCCATGTTGGTAGCCATTCCAACAGCGATTCCACTAGAGCCATTTACCAAAAGAAATGGAAATGATGAAGGCATAATCTCAGGCTCACTTAAAGAATCGTCATAATTAGACTTAAAATTAACAGTCTCTTTGTCTATATCCTTAACAATATATTCAGCTATTCTTGCCATTTTAGCTTCAGTGTATCGCATAGCAGCAGGAGGATCTCCATCAATAGATCCAAAATTTCCCTGCCCCCGTATTACAGGATATCTAAGTGAAAAATCTTGAGCAAGTCTTACAAGAGCATCGTAAATTGATTGATCTCCATGGGGATGATATTTCCCAAGAACATCCCCTACTATTCTTCCAGCTTTTTTAAAAGCTTTATCAGAACGCAGTCCCATCTCATACATAGAATAAAGTATTCTCCTGTGAACTGGCTTAAGACCATCTCTTACATCTGGAAGAGCTCTGGAAACAATAACTGACATTGCATAATTCAAATAAGAAGTTTTTATTTCATCCTCTATCTTAACATTTAATATTTGTTCTTTATTTTCTCCAACTGCCATTAACGCTCCAATTACACATCAAGATTAATTACATTAAGTGCATTCTGTTCAATAAATTCTTTTCTAGGCTCAACTAAATCCCCCATAAGAGTAACAAAAATTTTTTCAGCCTCAACAGCGTCATCTATATTCATCAATCTCATTTTTCTTCTAGCAGGATCCATAGTCGTTTCCCAAAGCTGAGTTGGATTCATCTCCCCAAGTCCTTTATATCTTTGCAAAAGGATACTATTGCGACTTTTAGTCTCAATAGAATTTAAAAATTTTTCTTTTTCTTTCTCGTCATAAAAATAATAAATACGATTGTCATACTTTATTTTATAAAGAGGAGGCATGGCTATATATATATAGCCATTTTCAATTAATTCTCTCATATATCTAAAGAAAAAAGCTAAAAGCAAAGTTCTAATATGAGACCCATCAACATCAGCATCTGCCATAATAATGATCTTGTGATAACGAAGTTTTGTAATATCAAAAGTTTTGCCAACTCCTGCACCAAGAGATGCAATTATAGGAATAAGCTTATCATTGGTAATTACCTTATCTTCTCTTGTTTTCTCAACATTAAGCATTTTGCCCCATAATGGCAAAATAGCTTGAAAAAATCTATTTCTGCCCATTTTAGCGCTTCCTCCAGCAGAATCACCTTCTACAATATAAATCTCTCTTTCCAAGGGATTTTTAGAAGTACAATCAGCCAATTTCCCGGGCAATGCTAAGCTTTCAAATGCATTTTTTTTTCTTTCTGATTCTCTTGCTTTTCTTGCAGCCTCACGAGCACGCGCAGCTTTTATTGCTTTTCCAAGAATAAGGTCTATCTCTAAAGGATTTAAATTAATAATTTTCAATAAATGCTCGTATACAATAATCTCAACTATTTTTTTTATCTCAGAATTACCAAGCTTACTCTTTGTTTGACCTTCAAATTGAGGTTCTGGAACTTTAACAGAAATAACAGCTGTAAGCCCTTCTTTAAAATCATCCCCTGTAAGATTTGGAACATCTTTTTTACTTATTTTTGAATTTTTAAAAGCTTCGTTCATAGCCTTAGTAAGGCCACTTCTAAAACCCATAACATGGGTCCCCCCTTCTCTTGTATTAATATTATTAACAAAAGAAAGAATATTGTCAGAATAGCTCTCAGTCCATTTAAGTCCTACATTAACAATAACATCATTCATTAAACCATCAATATAATAAGATTCTGATTGATAAGCTTTACTGTCATTGGTTAAATAATCTACAAAAGATTTTATACCACCTTCAAAATAAAATTTTGAAGATTTTTCTTTACCAAATCTTTTATCTTCAATTGAAATGCATATTTTATCGTTTAAAAAAGCAAGCTCTTTAAGCCTTTTTTCAAGAACATCAAAATTATAATCTAAAGTTTCAAAAATTTCAGAATCTGCTAAAAAAGTAACCTTAGTGCCCGTAATAGAAGATTCTCCCACAACTTCTACTTTAGAAGTTGGAATACCTTTTGAAAAGGTTTGCCTAAAAATTTTTCCATCCCTATTAATATAAACTTCTAAAAACGAAGACAAAGCATTTACAACCGAAATTCCAACACCATGTAATCCCCCAGAAACTTTATAAGTGCCTTTATTAAACTTACCACCAGAATGTAGCTTTGTTAAAACAAGTTCAAGAGCACTAATTCCCTCTTCTTCATGAATATCCGTAGGAATCCCTCTCCCATTATCAATTACAGTTATGGTATTATCTAAATTAATAATAACATCTATTCTATCGCAAAACCCAGCTAAAGCCTCATCAATACTATTGTCAATCACCTCATAAACCAAATGATGCAACCCATTAACAGAAACAGAGCCTATATACATGCCAGGCCTTTTCCTAACAGCCTCAAGTCCTTTTAAAACCTGAATGTTACTAGCAACATAATTCATAAACCTTCCATTCATTTAATTAAAATCTAGACACAGATAAATTCTACATTAAAAAAAAAATAATATCTATTACATACAAAATAACAAAAATTTTAAAAATTTTACAAACAATTTAAATAGAATCCTAATTTAACATTATACTATATAATGTTAAAAGTATAGTACTAAAACCAACAAGGACAAAAAATGGAAAAATCAAAAAATATATGGAGCTTGATTTTAACAGAAATAAAAAAAGAACTATCAGAAGAAGAGTTTTATGTTTGGTTTGAAAATTTGTGCTTTTTAGAATCCGTAGGTGACAATATTAAAATATCTACTCCAAATTTATTCCACAAAAATCAAATAGAAAAAAGATTTACAAAAAAAATCAAAGAAATACTCACAAACAATGGCTACGATAACGTGGCCATTGTATTTACAAATCAATCACCTAAAACCTATTCTAGCAAAGAAGAAAGCGAAAAAACAACTTTTAACGAAACTTTCCCAACATTAGACAAACTTAAAGGAACCACACTCTCTAAAGAGTCGCTTCAAAGTATTAAAGATCGTATAAAAATGTATATCAAAAAAGAAGAAGAACCTAAAAATTTCAAAAATCCCTTTCTTAAAAAAAGATATACATTTGAAAATTTCATCATAGGGCCAAATAATAAACTCGCATACAACGCTAGCTTGTCAATCTCAAAAAATCCTGGGACAAAATATAATCCCTGTTTAATTTACGGTGGAGTTGGACTTGGAAAAACACATTTACTTCAAAGCATAGGAAACAAAACAGAAGAATTGCATAATAACCTCAAGATACTATACGTTACTGCTGAAAATTTTTTAAATGAGTTTGTAGAAAGCATAAAAACACACGAAACAAAAAAATTTAAAAAAAAATATAGATATTTAGACATGCTGCTTATAGACGATATCCACGACTTACAAAAAAAAGAAGGCATACAAGAAGAGCTTTTTCACACATTTAATGCCCTTTATGAAGACAATAAACAATTAGTATTCACGTGTGACCGGCCTCCTTCTGAACTTACAAATTTTACAGATCGACTAAAAAGCAGGTTTACAAGAGGATTAAATGTTGATATATCAAAACCCAATTTTGAACTCAGAGTAGCTATTATTGAAAAAAAAGCAGAAGAGGATGGCATAAAAGTTCCTAAAAATATACTAAATCTGGTTGCTCAAAAAGTTACAACAAATGTCAGAGACCTTGAAGCTGCTGTAACAAAACTAAAAGCATATATAGATTTAGACAATATAGAAATTGACATTGACATTGTTGAAAAAATAATAAAAGAAATAATAATTTACGAAAAAGAAACAACCAATGAACCAAGCAATAAAATCAATATTGAAAATATAAAAAAAATACTCTTAAGGGAGCTAAAAATTGCACATAAAGATATTGAGGGACATAGTAAAAAACCAGAAATAACAAAAGCTAGGCATATTTATGCATACCTTTTGAGGAATTTTACAGAGCTATCAACAATTGAAATTGGGAAAATTATTGGAGGCAAAACCCATTCAACAGTGCTTTATTCGATAAATAAAATAGATAGGGATAGAAATAAGGACAAAGAAATCAACAATTTAATCACAGAACTTATGAACAAAATAAAAAAAAATTAAACCTAATTGAAAAATTAATAATTCTTTTAAACAATTAAAACAAATAATTTATCAGAAATACAACAAAAAACAACCTATAATTCAACAAGATATTTCTTTATTAAATATGACATTAAACACAATTAAACAATTAAACAGAAGCCTATTACTATTACTACTATATATATATGCAAAAACTAAAAATATAAAAACTTAAAAAGATAAAATGTAATAAAATATATAAGGAGGCATCATGCTAAATAACACATTTTTTATTTGCGACACAAATCAAATTACAAGTGAAATAGAAAAAGCAAAGGGAATAATATTAAACAGAAATATGAATGACATTTGGAGTGCATTGTTAATCGAAGTAAAAAACTCTAATCTCATAATTAAATCAACAGATAGGAATATTTTTTTTGAAAGCACAATCCCAATTGTTTCAGAGACAGATTTTAAGGTATTAATTAATGCCTCAAATTTTTATGACGCAGTAAAAGCATTTAGTTTTTACAAAAAAATTAAAATAGCTTTTAATGAGAATAACAGCAAATTGGAAATTATGGGAGAATCAAAGGATGAAAAAGAAGAAGAATATGAAGATCATTTAAAAGAACCTACCTTTTCATACGAAGAAATAGAAAATTACAATTATGATATGGTTAATGAAGATTACACCTTTGAAATTGAAATAAAACAAAAGTCTTTTAAAAAAATAATAAACAGAATAGCTTTTTCAGCGCATCTTGATGAATCCAAAAATGTATTAAATGGTGTGTATTTTACAAAAGATGAAGATTCCAAATTATTGTTTGTTTCTACAAATGGTCACAGAATGTCTATTTGTAAAACAGAGGTTACAGTTGAAGAAGATGTAAATTTTATAGTTCCTGTAAAAATATTTAATTTTTTAAAACATCTTATGTCAGGAGAAGGTTTGGTTAAAATAAAATCCTCGGATAAAAAATTTTATGTTGAATTTGATAATTATAAAATAGCTTGCAGTTTGATTAGTGGCAATTATCCTGATTATAAGAGCATTATACCTAAAGAACAAAAAAATAAATCTTTAGTTTCGCTAAGCATTTTGAAAGATAGACTTGCTAGAGTTAATTTATATGTTGATAAGTCAAGAAAGTTAGTTTTAACTTTTTCTGAGCTTCAGCTGAAACTTCTTGGAGAAGATTTGATTACTGGAAGAAAAGGTGAATTTTTTATTAAAAATTCGAACTATCTGTATGATGGTTCAGATGAGGTTATGGCTATTAATATTTCGTATTTTATTGAAGCTATTAGTGTTTTTGAAACTTCAAAGATAGAAATACAATTCAATTCGGGGAATGTATTAAAATTGAGTGAGCCTGAAGATTTGAATTTTATGCACTTGATAATGCCGATGTCTTTGGGTTAAAGTGAATTATTAATGTGATTTTGAATATTAAAATAAAAATAAGCTTTTTTAAAGTTTATTTAATATTGTTTTTTGCATTGTGGTATTAAAAATTTTTATGAATGATTCTGCTTTTAAAAAAATAGACAATGTTCTTAAAAATTATTTAGAATCTGATTTACTTGTTAATAAAAAAATAAGTTCAAAATTAACGATTGCTGGTAAATGGAATCAAATTTTTAAAGCTTTGTCAGATGATGTGAAATTTTTAGATTTTAAAAATGAGCAGGTTCTTTTTCTTGAGGTAAGCAATTCAAGTATTTTATATAGCATATCAATCAATAAGTCAAAAATAATAAAATCAATAGAAGAATTAACGGGTATTAAAGTAATAGATATAAAGGTTTTAGTAAAGTAATTATTATTGACAATCGTATTTATATACTATACCATGGTAGTGTTCAATTTGCAGCTTACTAGCAGAAAATTGTTTTTAATGGAGGAGCGTTTTGAAAAGGACTTATCAGCCTAGTCGTGTTAAAAGAAATAGAAAATTTGGGTTTAGAGCTAGAATGAAAACTAAAGGTGGAAGACTTATTCTTTCAAGACGAAGGGCAAAAGGAAGAATAAAATTAACTGTTTCTGATGAAAAAAAGAAATATTAGTCTAAAATCAAAAATAGAAATTCAAAAAATTTTCAAAGAAGGTAACCTGATTAGATTTAGCAATCTTAATCTTAAAATGTTTTGCAAATCAAATCATCTGATTTATTCTAGGCTTCTTGTTACCTTTTCTAAAAGTTTTAGGGGATCTGTTAAAAGGAATCGCGTTAGGAGACTTTTTAAAGAAGCTTTTAGAAAAAGATTAGAATTGTTAGAAGGTAGGGCTATAGATGTTATTTTTGTAGTTTATTATGACAGGTTGGATTTGACATATTTTAGTATTGAATCTCTTATGAAAAGTTTAGTTTTAATGGTGTGAAGGGGCATAAGTGAATCAAAGTAAAAGAATTTTAAGAACCGTTTATTTGTCTTTATTTTTAATAGGTCTTTTTATGCTTATTAATGATATTTTTTCTTCCTGGATGTTAGGCTCTAAGTCTTCTGACAAGGAATTGCAGTTTGATTTAAACAAAAGTTTTGATGATAATAAAATGCTTTTAAGTAAAAGCAATAACTTTAATTTGATTGATAAGGCCCAAGATATTGTTGTAGAAACAGGGATATATTTTGCTACTTTTTCAACATTTAGAGGAAATTTGGTTTCATTAAAGCTTAAAAATCATTTAAATTTAGAAAAAGATCCTACAGACTTGATTAATGTTGATTATAAAAATGAACCTTTTTTTGATGTTAGTTTTGACTATTTAGTAGAGGATTTGTTTTTGTATAAAAAAATAGATGATTTTAATCATGAATTTAAAGCTTATTTTAAGAATAATGGTAAAACTTATGAATATGTAAAGAAGTATACATTTTCTAAAAAGAATGAATACTTAATGAGATTTGAAGTTATTGTAAATGGTCTTGAAGATTATAACTTATTGGATATTGATTCTTATAAAATTACTTTTAGTTCTCAGATTGAAAGGCTTAGTGATAAAGCTAAGCTGCAATATAATAATTATTTATCTCAAATAATTTATTATGATAATAAGCTTAAATATGGTAAAGATGATCTAAGGATTAACAATCCTAAATGGATTGGTTCTAGTACCAAGTATTTTGAGGTGTTGGTTTCTAAAGAAAATATGGAGGTTGAGTTTAAGAAGGAAAAAGGAATTCTTAAATCGTTTATTGTCAATAATGTTATAAATAAAAAAAACATTAGTGATAAGTTTTTTATTTATGCTGGGCCTAAAGACAACAGATATCTAGACATTTTTGACAAGAATAGTGATAATACCTTTGGTTTATCTGATATTGCTTTTGGAATGTCAGTAGAAAAGAGTTTGTGGTATTTAATTCAAGTTCCTATGCAAATGGTAATGCAAGTTTTTTATGATGTTATACCTAATTGGGGGCTTTCAATTATTTTTTTGACAATTGTTGTTAGAATACTTATATTTCCTTTGACATTTAAGGGATTTAGAGCTACTGCTGAGCTTTCCAAACTTCAACCTAAAATGAAAGAACTTCAAGTGAAGTTTAAGCATGATCCCAAGAAGTTGAATGAAGAGATGGGAAGGCTTTATAAAGAAGAAGGAGTTAATCCTCTTGGAGGGTGTTTCCCCATAATTTTGCAGCTTCCTATATTTTTTGCCCTTTATTCACTTGTAAATAATTTATTTTTATTAAGAGGAGCTAATTTTATTCCAGGATGGATTGATGATTTATCTATCGGTGACAGCGTATATCATTTTGGATATAAGCTTTATTTTGTTTCTTGGACTGATATTAGAATTTTGCCTTTTATTATGATGTTTACTCAATTAGGGTCTACAATTGTTAGTTCTAATATTGATTTAAAAAATCTAGGAGCGCAGCAGAAGTTTTTATATTTTGGAATGCCTATTATGTTTTTTTTCATACTTTACAATATGCCATCAGGGCTTTTAATATATTGGATTACAACAAATATTTTTACTATTTTACAGCAATACTATATAAAGATGCATTTGTCTTAAAAGGGGGAATAATATGAGCTATGAATTTTACGGAAAAACCGAACAAGAAGCAATAAAGAAAGCAATGAGAGATCTAGAATTAAAAGAGGGTGAGTTTGATGTAGAAATTTTAGACAAAGAAAGGGTTGGATTTTTATTTAAGAAAGAAATGATTAAAATAAGGGTTTCTCCTCATGTAAAGGAAGTTAAAAAAGGTAGTTTTGAAATTCAAATTGGGGATGAAATTTGTGATAAAATCTTAGAATTTGTAAAAGAAATGCTAATTAAAATGGGATATACTGTAAACTTAACAATAGAACTTAAAGAAGAAGGGTATGTTAAGATTTCTATTGAGACAGATAGTCCAAATATTTTGATTGGACGAGAGGGTAAAAATTTAGATTCTTTACAGCTTTTGACAAATGTTTATACCTCTAGGCTTATTGGTGAAACTGGTGCCTTTAATAGGGTTATATTGGATATTGGAGATTATAGAGAGCGATTTAAATCCAGGTTTATTAATTTAGCAATAAATTCTTTTCATAAAGTCAAAAGAACCAGGCGTTCTATTTTGTTGCCATCAATGAATCCTTTTGAAAGAAGAATTATTCATACAACTTTAAATCGTTATAGTGATATAAAAACTGAAAGCGAGGGTGATGGAAATATAAAAAGAATAAGGGTTTCTTATGTCAGAAATAATAGATTTGGCAGCAATAACTTTCGAAGTTATCAAAAAAGAGATCTTGGGTTTAAAAAATAGATTGATAGTGTTAGTTTGTATTGAGTTTTAAAGGAATAATAATATGAAGATTTTTTTAACTGGAATTGCAGGGTTTATTGGATTTCATGTAGCCAAAAAACTTGTAGAAAAAGGGCATGAAGTTTTAGGTATAGATATATTAAATGATTATTATGATCTCAAATTTAAGCATGAAAGATTAGAGGCTTTGGGTTTTTGTTCTAAGGATGTTAAAACCGATAAGATTATTAAGAGTGAAAAATATAATAATTTATCTTTTGCTTATCTTGATATATTAAATAAAGATAAACTACTAGAACTTTTTAAAGAGTATAAGTTTACACATGTTTGTCATTTAGCTGCTCAAGCGGGCATTAGGGATAGTCTTGAAAATCCTGATAACTATGTTTCAATAAATATTGTTGGGTTTTTTAACGTTTTAGATGTGTGTAGAGTTTACAAAGAAAATATCAAGCATTTTGTTTATGCTTCAACGTCATCGGTTTATGGCATAAATGAGAATATTCCGTCTAATGAAGATTCTAGTACGGATCACCCTTTAAATTTATATGCAGCTAGCAAAAAATCTAATGAGATGATAGCTCATGCTTATAGTGCATCTTTTAATATTCCTACAACAGGGCTTAGGTTTTTTACAGTTTATGGAACCTATGGAAGACCCGATATGGCTTTATATTTATTTTCAGATGGAATTAAAAACGGTGAGTCCATTAATATTTTTAACAATGGAAATATGGCTAGAGATTTTACATATGTAAGTGATATTGCAAACGGTGTTTACAAAGTGTTAAAAAATCCGGCTAGAAGCGATTGTAATTTTGACGTTAAAAATCCAAATTCGTCAACGTCTTCTTTCCCTTATAGAATATATAATATAGGAACTGGACATGCAACTAAATTGTTGGATTTCATTGAAGAGCTTGAGGCAAATTTTGATAAAAAGGCTTTAAAAAATTATATGCCTATGCAAAAAGCAGATGTTGTGGAAAGTTGTTGTGATATTTTAAAGCTTAAAAATGATGTGGGCTATGAGGCTAAAATTTCTATTAAAGAAGGAATAAAAGAATTTTCACAGTGGTATAAAATGTTAGAGACTACTAAGAAAGTTTGATTTTAAATTTTTTTATTCAAAATGATAGATTTTTAATAAATTTATGTTTGCTTTGGTTCAATAATTATTGATTGATTTAAATTCAATTCCACTTCTTAGGTGTATAATTTATTGTAGGCATTTGATAAAAGAAAAAATAAAATTAGAAAGGAGTGCTATAAATGGGCGTTTTAGACAAGATTAAACCAGGTGTAGTTTATGGAAAAGAACTGCATTCTTTATATGAAATATGTAAAAATGAAGGATTTGCTATTCCTTCTATTAATTGTATAGGAACAAATTCTATTAATGCAGTTTTGGAGGCAGCAAAGGAAATTAATTCTCCTATTATGATACAATTTTCCAATAGTGGTTCTGCTTTTATTTGTGGGAAAGGATTGAAGATGGAAAAACCACAAGGAGTTTCAATAGCTGGAGCTATTTCTGGTGCTATGCATGTGCATTTGATGGCAGAGCATTATGGTGTTCCTGTTGTTCTTCATACTGATCATTGTGCTAAAAATTTGCTTCCTTGGGTTGAAGGACTTTTAGAGTATGGTGAAAAATACTATAGTCAGCACAAAAGGCCATTATTTTCTTCACATATGTTAGATTTGTCAGAAGAGCCTATTAAAGAAAATATTGAAATTTCTAAAAAATTCTTAGAAAGAATGGCAAAAATTGAAATGTTTTTAGAAATAGAGCTTGGAATTACAGGTGGAGAAGAAGATGGAGTTGATAATTCGGATAGAGCTTCGCATGAACTATTTTCGACTCCAGAGGATATTTATTATGGATATTCAGAGCTTTTAAAGATTAGTCCAAATTTTCAGATTGCAGCAGCTTTTGGAAATGTTCATGGAGTATATAAACCGGGGAATGTTAAGCTTACCCCAAGAGTGTTAAAGGATGGCCAAGATTATGTTATATCAAAAACAGGAGTAAATATTAGCAAGCCAGTTTCTTATGTTTTTCATGGGGGTTCTGGGTCTACAATTGATGAGATTAATGAGGCACTTTCTTATGGGGTTGTAAAGATGAATATTGATACAGATACACAGTGGGCTGCTTGGGAAGGTGTTTTAAATTATTACAAAAAAAATGAAAATCGTTTGCAAGGTCAATTAGGAGATGGCAAGAATATTGATATTCCAAATAAGAAATTTTACGATCCAAGAGTTTGGTTAAGAGAAGCTGAAGTTTCCATGAAAGATCGTGTGAAGATTGCATGCAAAAATCTTAATAATATTAATAGGAATTAAATAAAAATTCATTAATTTTTATTTACAAGCTGCTTTTTGAGCGGCTTTTTTATTATTTGTTATGTTTAAGATATTGAATTGTAAAATTATTGATTAATTTGATATCTTTTTAAGAATTTGAATAAAATCCAAATTTATTTTTAAATGATTTTTAAATGCTATGTTTATGAGGCTGTTTTGATTGAATAAGGAGGTAATTAAGATTTTTTCTAAATTTTAAAAAAAAGCATTTTTCTTTGAATTGACTTTATGTGTTTTTTATAGCGTTTATTGTTTGTGAAAATTAAACTTTAGCTTTGAGATTTAATTCTTTAAAAGAGGATATACTATTGAAAAATCCTAAGGAATATGAGATTAACTAATTTTTATAATTTCAAAGGCGTGCAGTATAGTTATATTGTGAATTTAAGTATCATCTGCAGCAATATTGATTCCCAGTTCTTTGAGTTGTTCATTTGAGATTTTAGAAGGGGAGTTGTCAAGAGGACTTGCTGCAAAAGAATTTTTGGGAAATAGTATTACATCTTTTATTGAAGTTGATTTTGTCATTAGCATTATTAGTCTATCAATACCAATTGCAATGCCGCCATGATTGGGAGCTCCATATTCTAATGCTTTTAGAAAAAATCCAAATCTATCTTCTGATTTTTCTTTTTGAAATCCTATTATGTTAAAAATTCTTTGTTGAAGTTCTTTGTTATGTATTCTAATTGAACCTGAACCAAGTTCTACGCCATTTAAAACAAGATCGTAAATTTCTCCTATAGCTTTGTTTGGATTTTTTTCTAAATTAGAAATATATCGCTTTTTGGGAATCGAGAACATGTGGTGAGCTGGTATATAAGTTTTTGTATTTTCATCATATTCAAATAGTGGAAAGTCGTAGACCCATAGAAATTCAAATTTATTTTCATCTATTAGTCCAAGATCGTTTGCAATTTTTATTCTAATTTGACCCATTGCTTTGCAAGCAATTTCCCATTTGTTATTAGCTATAAAGAAAATTATGTCATTATTTTCTAGAGAATAGGCTTTTATTAATTGCTGTTCTTCTGTTTTTAAAAATTTTGCAATTCCTCCAGAAAATTTATTGTTTTCAATTTTTGTGAAATAAAGTCCTTGTGTTTTGTAAAGCTTTGCAATTTCTTCTAAATTATTTATTTTTGCTCTTGAAAACGTATCAGCTTTATCTTTTACTATCAAAGTTTTAATTGAACCTTTATTGTTTAGAATATCTTTAAATACATTGAATTCTGAATTTTTTAGATTGTGACTTATATCTTGTAATGTAAGTTCAAATCTAGTATCTGGTTTATCGCTTCCATATTTGTTCATTGCCGTTTTGTATGTTATTTTTTTGAATTTTTTAGATAATTTAATATTAAGGCAATTTTTAAATATTGAAAAAAGCATATTTTCTATTAATTTAAAAATATTTTCTTTTTTGACAAAACTCATTTCGAGATCGAGCTGAGTGAATTCCGGCTGTCTATCTCCTCTTGAATCTTCATCTCTATAGCAACGGGCTATTTGAAAGTATTTATCAAATCCTGCTATCATTATAAGTTGTTTATAAAGTTGTGGAGATTGGGGTAAAGCATAAAAAGATCCTTTATGAATCCTTGATGGGATTACAAAGTCTCTTGCGCCTTCTGGTGTTGATTTTACAAAAGTTGGAGTTTCTAGTTCTAAAAATTTTCTTTTTACTAAAAAATTTCTAATTAGATGAGTAGCTTGGCATCTTAAAATGATTTTATTTTTCAATGAATCTCTTCTTAAATCTAAGTATCTATATTTAAGTTTTGAGTTTTCACTTGCATTATTGTCATCTTCTATCATAAATGGCAATTCATTACACTTTGAGATAATTTCAATATTTTTTGCCAATATTTCAAAATATCCTGTTGTCATATTTGCATTTATCATGTTGGAAGGCCTTTTAATCAATAATCCTTGAATTTTAATGCAATATTCAAGTTTTATTTTTTCTACTATCTTTAGAAGGTGTTCTTCAGTTATCAGAACTTGAGCTTTTTCATATCTGTCTCTTATGTCTAGAAAGGTAAATTTTCCGTGGTGTCTAATTTTTTTTACCCAAGCATTTATTTCAACTTTTTTGTTTATCAATTTTTCATTTAATTCATTACATTTAATAACTTTAAACATAATTCAACTCACTATTATATTATAAATTTCTTTATCTGTTTTTGCATTTAAAATTTCTTTTTTATATAGATCAACTTTGCCTACAACAGATGCTAAAATTCTGGGGTAGCTAACATAATCTTTTGCTGGGCACAATATTAATATAAAAACATGGCTTAAATTCTTGTCAAGAGCATTAAAGTCAATCCCTTCATGGCTTATTCCTATTGCAATATGTATTTTTGAGATTAAATTTGTTTTTAAATGAGGAATAGCAAAACCTTCTTTTAGTGCGGTAGTAATTAATTTTTCTCTTTCCATTAAATCTTGGAATATTCTTTCTTTGTCAATTTCAATGTTTATTACGCTTAAAAGTTCTCTTAGAACATCCGCCTTATTGCTTGCTTTTAATTCTAGAATAATATTTTCCTTTTTTATTCTTTTATTTAGCTTGATATTACTAAGGATTTTATCATAATTTATTGAGTAATCTAGTTTTTTTGTTCTTAAAGAGATTGTTTCAACTTCTTTGGTTATTTTTTCTAGGTTTAAGATTGTTTCTCTAAAAAGGTCTTGCATTATAATTAAGTGATTATTTGGGCATTCGAATGTGATTTTACTGCCTTCTCTTTTTATTGAAAAGGATATATTATTTTTTCTTGCATTAATATATTGTGAAGAATCATTTTTAATCTGTTGTGTGAAAAATCCTTCTTTTCTTAACTCGTTTTTCAAGTCCCACACAAGAATTTTGGCTAAATTGTCATATTCAAATGATACGCATATGTGTGTATTTTGATCTATTGGGAGTTCTTTTTTAAGTCCGCTTTTATTTATTTTGAATAAAAAGTTTATTATGGGTGTTGCAACTATTGTTGGTAAAAATACCATTATTATTATGATTCCAAATATTTTTTGGCTAATAAATCCTGAAGATAATGCTACATTTGCCATAATAAGTGAAACTTCTCCTCTTGGGACCATTCCTACTGCAATTTTTAAGGCTCCAAGTTTATTAAATCCCAAAAAGAGTGCTGGAATAAAGCAAAATATGCTTTTAGTAAGTATTGCTATTGCGCTAATTGCCAATCCTAAAATGAGAACTTCTTTTGAGAGTATTTCGTTAATATCTGACATAAGTCCAATTGATGTAAAAAAGATTGGGATAAAAAATCTTTCAAAGATTGTTAGTTTGTCTTGAATTACATATACAATATCTGTTTTTGACATAGCAAGTCCAAATACATAAGCTCCAACAACAAAAGACATTCCTAGATTTTGAAAAATACTTGAAATAGTAAGGGCTAGAGAGAGTGTTATTACGGTTGCCAATGTAACGCTGTTTAATTTTTTCAACAGTCTTGAGAGTGTCTCTGATATATATATTAAAAAGAAAGTTAAGCATAGCCAAATTACTATGTTTTGAATTATGCTTTTAATTGAGCTTGCTATATCAAGATCTGATATAGATCTTGATATAGTTATTACACTTGTAAGCATAAGCATTGAAAGCACATCATCAATAATCGAAGTTGAGATTATTGTTACTCCCTCTGAAGTGCTCATTTTTTTCTTTGCAGAGAGTATACTTGCTGCGATTCCTGCTGATGTTGGAGTTCCAATTATTCCAATAAAAAGCGAGGTTGGACTTATCAGAGGCACATTAAAAATTATGCTGGCCATTAATACAAAACTTGTGAAGGTGCCAATAACTTCTGTTATTCCAATAATTCCTCCGCGTGGCAAAAATTTGATAAACAATTTTAAGTCAGTTTCAAGTCCTGCCGTGAAAAGTAATATTATTGAAGCTATGGTAGAGATTGCAAATATTTTTTCATTTATTAAATAATTTTCTCCAATTTGAGTTATTCCTAATGGGAATAATAAAGGTATTTGAATTTTTCCAAAGGCATTTGGACTTAGAATGATTCCCGCTGTTATTTGTCCTATTACTTTTGGAATCCCTATTTTTGCTACTAGATTGCCTAGCGAAATAGATGAGATTACAATGATTGCCAGACTCATAACAAAAGATGACATTGTTGTCTCAATGTCATCTTTTGTTGAGTATGAAAATAGAATATTAGGTAAGTGCAGCAATATTGTTATGTAAAAAATTTTTTTGTTCATTTTTAAAGCTCTTTTAAAAAATTATATTTTAGTAAGTTTAACAAATTTTTAATTGTCAGTTTTTCTTTTTTCCCGATGACAGTTATTTTTACTTTTTCTTTGTATACTATTCCTAATATGATAATTTCGATTGTAGACTTTGCGTCAGCTTTTCTACCATCTTTTGTTGTTATTTTTATATCACACGAAGAGTGTTTATTTGCGAATTCAGAAATGATGTTTGCTGATCTTGAATGTATCCCATCTTTATTTATTATCTCAATTTCTACTTCTTGCATTTTTTACTTATCTTATTTGTTGTTTTTCTTTTCTTTTTCTTTAGTTGCTGTTTTGTAAAGTGTTCCTATTGCGCTATCAATAAGGGTGAGAAGTATTTTTCCAGCTTCTCTTATATGTATTCTTTTCCCCCAATTAAAGTGAATATGTGCGTCGAATTCAAAAAGTTCATGTTCTTTTTTGATTGTAATTTTTAAATTTTCTACATGTTTTTTGATATGAGTATCAAATTTTTCTAGCTTTTTGAGAATAAAAATTTTTTCACTCTCATTTAAGTTATAATTAACTGCTTGAATTTTAGGTTCCATAATATATTCTTCCTTTCTCAGATTTCAATTCATTTCTATACTTGTTTACTGTTCTTCTAGAAATAGAGATTCCTTTGGATTTTAGTATAGCAGAAATTGCTTTATCTGACATCTTTTTATTTACTTCTAGCAACTTTTTTACCGTTATTTTAATGCTTAATTTTGAAAATTCATTTGTTTTTGCTCCACCAACAGAGCTAAAGAGCTCTTTGATTAATATGGTACCCCATTCGCATTTTAAATATTTATTTTTTATTGCTCTTGATATTGTTGATTTTGATACATTGATTTTTTCTGACAAAATGCTCAAGTTCATTGGTCTTAAGCTTTTAAAACCTCTTCTTAAAAATTCTTTTTGCAATGTGTATATAGCTATTCCTATTTTTGCAAGTATTTCGTCTCTATATCTCAATGATTCGATTAACCATTTTGCTTTTTTTTGTTTTTGAGGATTTTCATTTGTTCTTTTAAGTTCTTTTTTAAAGATGTTAACTTCTTTGATTTTAATCTTAAATTTGTTATTGTGGTTTATTATTAATATATCTGGATCAACATAAAAATTAGTGTCTTCTGGGTCTTTAAATTCGAATGTTGGGTTGGGATTGAGCTTTTGTCTTATAATTTCTAAAGCTGTGTTAAATTCTTTACTTCTTATTTTGAGCTCTTCTTTTAACTTTTCTTGAGTTTTTTCAAGAAGTTCTGCTTTTTCAAGAATTTTAATAATATTACTTTCTAATTTATGATGCTTTGCTTGTAAAATTAACGATTCTATTATATTGGGGACACAAATTCCTATTGGATCAAATTTTTGAATAAGTTCAATTATTTTTTTTACTTTTTCTTTTTCTTCCTTTTTAAAAAGATCGTAAGGGTTTATTATATGAAAGCCTTTGTTGTTTAGATTGTTTATTAATATTTCACCTATTTTAAGTTCATCTTCGTTTATTCTTTGAATTCTTAATTGTAGCAAAAGGTGTTCTTTTAAAGAAATGTTTGTTTGTGTTTTTTCAAGCGCTATGTCGTGTTGATTTTTTATCATATTATCTTCTTTATAAAAAACCTTTTTAAATCTATATGTTTTTAATGTTTCAAAAAATATTTTATTTGAGTCTATTTTTAGGCATTCGTTATTTTCGATTTCTTCTAATATAAGCTGTGTTAATTCTTTTTTATTAAGACTTAATAATTTTATTGTTTGTATTTGAATTGAGTTTAAATTTTGAGATAATTTTAATTTTTGTTTAATCATATTTATATTAATGTATAAAAAAAACCGCTAAGTATAATTATTAATGCTGGGCCTATTTTATTATAAAAAAATAAAATAAAAAAATTAATTCCCACAATAGTCAATGTTCTTAAAAACTCTGTTTTGTCGTTTTCTATCTTTAAATATGTGTTTTCGAGCAAAATGATTATTGTAATTATCCACAGTGCAACAATAATAGGTTTTAGATTTTCTAGACAATAACTTAAAAAGCCGATTTTGTGTAGCATTAGGAGGATTATAACCATTATTATTATTGGAGCTGTTATTAATGCTACAGTAGCAATTATTGCCCCCGCAATTCCTGCAGTTTTCATTCCAACGTATGTTGCTATGTTTGTGGCAATAGGTCCGGGGGTTATTCTTGATATTGTAATCATATTGACAAATTCTTCTTTTGTTATCCAGTGTTTATTATTAATTATTTCATTGTTTATTATTGCTGCAATTCCATTGCCACCTCCGAAATTTAATAATCCGATTTTTAAAAATGTAATTAATAAATTTATTAAAATCAACTTCTATCCTTTTTCTGTTTAGTTAATATTTTTTTTATTGTTATATATTTTAATGTGTATATTAAAAAGAATATTAGCAGAATATATGATATTCTTATTTTTAATTTAAAAATTGCAAAAATTACAAGAAAACATATTGTCCATTTTATTATAGAATTATTTAACATTTTTTTTGAAAATTTTAAAACAACTGTTAACATTATGATAATTGAAGATATTTTTGCACCTTCTAGAAATTTTTTAACATATATGCTATCTGGCATTAATTCCAGGTAAAGGAAAACCATTATTATTGCAATAATGGAAGGTAAAATTCCGGCAACAACGAGTAAAAGTGCGCATGGGAAACCCCCAAATTTTCTTCCTATTAGAAACACAAAATTAACTGCTGTAACCCCAGGAATAACATTTGATGTTGCTAATATTTTGTTAAAATCGTCTTCTGATATTATTTTTCTTTTTTTAACAAGTATTTTTTTAAGCTCAGATATAATTATTAATCCTCCGCCAATTGTAAGAGTTGTTGTTTTAAAGACAAGTAAAAACAAGTCCAGAATTTCATATATTTTTTTTTGCTTCTTTTTATGCATTTGTTTTGTCAAATTTAGTAAAAATCTTTAGCATACTAATTTTACCACAAATGTTCTTGTAATGTGTATTTTGTTGTTGAACAGTGATGATGAAAACATGCTTTATTGTAGCTTTAAAACATTGATATATTGTTTTAACTAGAGGTTTTCTATTGGAAAGGTTTGTTTTGTTTTTGTGATATAATTCAATTAATTTATGTAAAGCTTAGAAGGAAAGTTTAGTTTGTTTAAGGAGTTTTTCATATTTAAAGATTATTTTAATCATATTCTTGAGAGTATGATAGGTTATGGCTTGAAAGTTTCGATTGCTATAGCGCTGTGGTATTTTTTAAAGTTAATAGTTAAGAAAATTGGAAAAATCTTATTTAAGACTTTGGAAAAGTCTAAATTAGAGGAGAAGTTAGAGGCTACAGTTTTCAATTTTTTAAAATCTTTTTTCAAAATATTTACAGATTTTGTTATTGTTTTAATAATATTGCCATATCTTGGGGTGCCTACAACATCTATTATTGCTGTATTTGGATCATTAGGGCTTGCTATTGGGCTTGCTGCTCAAGGCATTTTATCTAATTTTGTTAGTGGATTTATTGTTTTGAATTCTAAGTTTTTTAAGTGTGGAGATCATATTAAATGTGGCGATGTTGAAGGCTTGGTTGAGAATGTCCAAATCTTTTTTACTACACTTAAAACATTTAACGAAGCAATTGTTAAAATTCCAAACAGTAAGCTTACATCCAATTTTGTTGTTAATTTTTCAGCAAATCCTAGAAGAAGAGTTGTGTTTTCTTTTCAAGTCCCCCATGATACAAATATTGGTTTATTAAAAGATAAAATAGAGGATTTAATGATTTTCAATAATGAGAAATTTAATGTTGAGGCTTGTTTTCCTACTCTTATTGTTGAAAAATATACCCCTTGTTATATAATCGTGCAGGTTCGATTTTTTGTCAATACAGAGGCTTTTTGGGATTTTAAATATTTTATTGGTGAGTCTATTCAAAGTGTTTTATTAGATATGAAAATTAAGTTTCCAATTTGTTTTATACCTTTTGATAAATTATATTAATGATTTTTTCTTGCAATAATTTCTGAGTAATAATTTTCAATTTTTTTTGTAAAAAAATGACTTGAAAATTTAGTAGAGTATTTTTTCGCATTTTGTTTAAATATTTTTAGTGTTTTATCATCTTTTATTACTTTGTCTATGTACTGAGATAAGTTTTCGTACTTTTTTATTAAGAATCCATTTATCCCTTCTTTTATTACGTCTTTATATATAAAATCATTTATTAAAATAGCAGGTATCCCAGCGGTTAATGCTTCTATTACTGTCATTGGATATACTTCGCTTCTTGATAGACTAGCAAAGATATCAGAAATTTTATAGTAATAGCATATTTCTTCCCACGGAATTGTTCCTATTAGCAATATTTGTTTTTCAAGTCCATGTTTGATGCTAAAATTTTTTATTTCCTTTTCTTCACTTCCTTTGCCAATAATGATAAGTTTATAATTTTTATTTTGTATTAAAAGGTCTTTTAAATGTATTACTAATAAATTTATGTTTTTTTCTTTATTTATTCTTCCAACAAATATGATTATTTTGTCTGTTTGCTTTATATTATGCTTTTTTAAAATTTCATCTTTTTTTTCTTTGCTTAGAGTTTTTATGAAAAGCTTTCTATCAACGCCATTTGGAATTATTCTATAGTTAGAATTATTTGATAGTTGAAAATATCTCTCTTTTGCTTTGCTTGATGGGTAAATAAAATGTTTTATTTTATTATAATGTTTTTGCATCATTTTGTCGGGTTTAATAAAGTATTTAAAAATTCCTAAGTAATGCAAATAATAATCCCACATTGTATGGCTTGTGTGAACTATTGGTATGTTTTGTTTTAATGCAATTTGTTTTCCAATTTTTCCCATAGAAAACTCGGAGTGAGTATGAATGATGTCTGGTTTATAGCTTTGTATTATTTTAAATATTTTTCTTTTGTTGGGAAAAGCTATTACAGCATCTAGTTTTTTATTTATTTGAATAGATGAGCATCTGTAAACGTTTTTTTCGTTTAAAGATTTTTTGGATTTTGGACAAAATATGTACACTTCATAACCATTTTTTTCAAATCCTTCTTTAATTTGCTTTATTGACGTTGCTACTCCATTTTTTTCTGGGATATACGTATCTGTAAATATTGCAACTTTCATATTCTCCTCCTAGCTTAAGTATAATATATTTGGTACTTGGATTATAATTTACTTTGATGCAAGTGGTTTATTTATTGTTAGGCAGTGAGCAAGGTTTAAAAGAAGCTTATTTGAAAGAGCTTTTAATCAAGATGGATGCTTTTAAATCAAAAGTTTCAGTTACTAAAATTTTTTTGTCAGAAATCTCAGTTGTGGGATTTGTTGAAAAACTGTTTTCTAGGTCTTTTTTTTCAGAAAAAGAAATTTTTATTGTTTATGAGTCTGAACTTTTAAAAGCAGGAAAAGATTTAGAACTAGTATGTAATGCAATTTTAAAGTCTAGCAATAAAACTGTTATTTTTGTTTCTAATAGTAATACATGTAATATTGATTTTAAAAATAAGCTTAAGTTTATAAAAAAAGTTTTTTATGAAATTTCTGATGATGACAAATTTACATTTGTAAAAAGAAATTTTTCTAATCTTAATATTAAAATTACAGATTCTGCAATAAATTTAATGCTTTTAATGTTAAATTCAGATACTAAAATTTTGAAATTTTATATAGATTCTTTTGCGCTTTTTGCCAAGAATAACATTATTGATGAGGAAGATATAACTTCTTGGATTAGTTTTGTTCGTTTTGAAAACACTTTTTCTTTATTTAATTCAATTTTAAGAAAAGATATGGCTCATTCTTTGATAAAGATTAAGTCTATTTTGGATCAGGGAGAAGATTTGCTTAATGTTTTGATGAGTCTTATTTGGCAATTTAAAAGATTATTAAAGGTGCAAATAGATTATAATGTATTTGGAAGCTTGCAGAGTGCATTGAATAAAAATAAAATCTTTTTTTCATTAAATAAAATTTATAGAGTAGGGGTTAAAAATTATTCAATTTCAGAAATAAAAATTGTTTTGAAAATTTTATATAAGTTTGATTTATATTTGAGAATTTATTCTAAAAATATTCATCAAAATTTGTCATATTTTTTAATATTTTCAATCTTAAAGCTTAATAATAATTTTTTAATGCATTGCTTCTCGGAATCAAAATTTAATTTTTAATGTATGAGGCAAAAATTAAGTTGGATTGTATTGTTTTGTTTTTTATCTTGTAGGTCTGAATCTAGATTAGCGGAAATTGTTTTAATAGAGTTTCTTGATTCTATTAAAAATTTTCAAAGTAGTCCTGAAATATTTTTTGACCATTTAAATATTCCAAGTGATGATGATCTAAGAGCAAAGATTTTTGGGTTAAAATCTCAAGCAAAAGACGATTTTATTTTTTATCCTTTGTTTTTTAATAATCTAAGATATGAAATAGTAGATAAAAAAAATATTTCTAAGGGCTTTGAATTTAAAGTTATTATTAAAAATATTAACTTTCAAAACGGGATAGAAAAATTTTTTGCTAAATTAAATAAAATTGAAGGAAGATCTTCAAAGATTAAAAATTTAGAAAAAAAAGAGCGTAAAAAAATATTTGATAATTTAATAAATAAAGTTATTGGAGAGTTGAGCAATTGTGATTACACCGAGGTTGTTCATTTTTTTAAAGTAGTCAAGAATTCTTCTAAAGGATATAAAATAGAACTTTTGGGGGATGTTTCAAATATTCAAGTTAGAAACAAGCTTATTAATGATCTTTTTTTAGTTTTATCGCCTGGAATTTCAAATAGTGTTTATATTTTAAAAAATATAAATTAATAATAATCCAGTTTAAAATTTTGTAATCTTATCGTTAATTTAGAAGTTATATAAAATTTCAATTGAATTTAAAATTTATTTGTCGTGATTATGTTTTTATTGAGGTTTCTTTTATTGCAAATTCTTTTATTCTTTTTGCAAGCCGAATATTTACTTTGATTTTTTCTGAAATTTCATTTTCACTTAAAGGTAATATATCTTTATAGGTTCCAATTGATTTTAATATTTTTTGGGCTGTTTTTTCTCCAATTCCATTTATTTTTGTATACAATAGGGTTATTTTTTCTCTTCTTTTTTTGTTAAATCCGTTAGCTTTTCTGTGTGCTTCATCTCTTACATTTTGCAGTATCCTGAGAGCAGGATGTCCTTGAGGTAGATTTATTCCTTTTTTGTTGGTTGTCAAGAATATTGTTTCGTGTTTTTTTGCCAGCGAACAGACTTTGACTTTGTTTTCTATTTTTAAGCCTTTTAAGATAGAAAAAGCAGCATTTAATTGTCCTTTCCCCCCATCAATTAAAATTAAATTTGGTAGTTCTAAATTTTTATTGATTATTTCTGAATATCTTCTTAAGATTACTTCTTTTATTGCTTTAACGTCGTCAATTTCTCCTTTTAATAGTGAGTTTAGCTTGTAAAGCTTGTAGTTCTCTTTAAAGGGTATTCCCATTTTAAAAGTAACCATAGAGGCTACCGTTTCTTGACCTTTAAGATGGGCAATGTCAAACCCCTCAATTATTTTGGGAAGTTTATCCATTTCTAAAAAAATTTTCAAACTCTCAAGCGCTTTGTTGTTTTTATTTTCATATTCTCTTAAAGATAATTCAGCATTAGATATGGCCATTTCCATTATTTTTAAAATTTCTTCTGTTTCTTTGTAAATAATTTCTGTTTTTGTATTTTTAATCTCATTTATTAGCTTTTCAGCATTTTTAGTGTCGATATCTTTGAGAAAGATATGAATTTTGTCGGGTACTATCATATTAATAGATGTGTAGTATTGAATTAAAAATTGTAAAATCAACTCATTTTTTTTGCATATGCTCTCATCAAAGTTTGCATCTCTTTCAACTAATTTTCCATTTCTATATTTTAATACTATTATTGTATTTACATTTTCTCCTGGATGAACATATACATAGTCTGTGTTTAAATTATTGGTTTTTGTAACGATTTGGATTTGATTAATCTCTATTAAAGAACTTTTAATTTCTTTTAATTTAATGGCGTTTTCAAAATCTTCTTTTTGTACGGCAAGTTTTAATTTAATGTCAATTTGGCTTAATATTTCGGATATATTTCCGTTTAGTATGGATTTTGCTTTATCTAGTTCTTCTTGATATTCTTTTTCAAGGTTTTCTTTAAAGCATACTCCAAGGCACTGTCCCATATGGTAATATAGACAAGGAGTATTGGATTTTTTTTTACATTTTCTAATCTTAAATGTTTTGTTAATAAAATCTAGTACTTGGTCTAATTTTTTCACATTGGTAAATGGTCCAAAATATTCGCTTTGGTCGTTAATTATTTTTCTAGTTTTGAAAATCCTTGGATATTTTTCATGAGTTATCCTTACCATGGGATAACCTTTCCCGTCTTTTAATTTTACATTGTAATCAGGTTTGTGAGTTTTGATTAGATTGCATTCTAAAAGCAATGCTTCGTATTCGCTGTTTGTTGTAATAACTTCTATTGATTTTACATTTTTCATTAATATTTTGATTTTGTGACTTTTTTTTTCTAAAAAATAACTTTTTATTCTTGATCTTAGATTTTTTGCTTTTCCAATATAGAGTATTTTTTTATTTTCATTTAGCATTTTATAGCAACCGCTTGTGGTTGGTAATTTTATTACTTTTTCGAATAAACTTGTTAGGTTTTCTTTCATACTGTTAGGTAGTTTTTAGATTTTAGAAATCATCTTATGATATAATATTGTAACATAAGACAGTTTGTTTTATGTTTTGAGGTATTTAAAAATATAAATAATAACAAATAAAAGGTCAAAAATGAGATTAATTTTAATGCTCTTGCTATTTTTTTTGTGCTTTTCTAGTCTTTTATCTCAAGAATTAAAGTTGATACTTGATTCAAAAAAAAATTTTAAATTTATTCAAGATTCTAGCAATATTACTTTTGAAAGGGATGTGAGGGGTTTGCTTGGTATTTATTTAGATAGATACAAAGCTGTTTTAGATTTAAATAATATTGATTTACGCTTAGAAATAGGAAGGGATAATAAATTAAAAGATACATCTTCAAACTATTTAGTTAGTGCAAAAAGTTTGAGAGTTTCAAATGAATTTCGTAATGTCTCTAACGGCTCTTTAATTTTTTATTCAAATCAAAATTCTGTTAAGTTTAAACCATTAACAAAAAAAGCATTCTTTTTCTCAGGTAATACTGTTTCTGATTTTACTATTAAGTTTTGGGTGTATCGAACGACTTCTGTTACAGGAGAAATTATTTTTAGTTGGGATGGTTATAAAAATATTAATAATTTGTGGGTAGATCAGTCTATTAGATTAGAAAGTGATGAGGGAAATTTTGTTTGGGTTTTAAACAATGTATTTTTAAAAGATAATAAAAATCCTATCAAAATTAGAATGAAAAGTAATGACGATTTTATTCCAAAGAAATGGCATTTACATACTTTAAGATATAGGCAAAGGGACGGCATACTTGAATATTTGATAGACTCTAAACCTCAAGCAATAGAGTATGTAACAGATGACAAGAAGGAAGGATCAGGATATTTATTAAGTATTGGCAATTTTATTGATTTTACCCTAGGAACTTATTTTACCGGTGCTGTTGAGAATTTGGAAATACATAAAAGCTTTGAAGAAGTTAGTAATGCTTTTTTTTCAAAGAATATGGGATACATTATTACAGAGCCTATCAAGCTTTCTAAATATTATTCTCAAATATTGTCTTTTGATGTTGATTCTAATGTTCCTAAGGATACAGAGATTGTTTATTATTATAGATTAGATAATAAGGTATTTTATGATACAGATAGCTATGGGAATATTAAGAAAAATTTAACTGGGGCTTGGATTCATTTTGATCCTAAAAAAGATTTTCCAGATTCAAAGATATCAAAATATATTCAAATAAAAGTTGAATTTTATCCTAGTGGGGATTCTGTAAGCAGTCCTTCTCTTTATAGTATGTCGATCACTTATGTTCCCGAAGCAGCTCCATTTCCTCCTGTGATAACAAAAGTTATTCCAGGCTCTAGAGAAGTTTTTATTGAGTGGATTCCTGTTGTTAATAGTAGTGTTGAAGGATATTATATTTATATCGGTGTTGCTTCTGGCAATTATCATGGAAAAACCAGTGGTGTTTTAACTTCTCCTATTGATGTTGGAAATCAAACTTCTTTCAAGATTACAGGACTTGAAGATGGAAGGCTTTATTATATTAGTATTGCTGCTTACAATTTAGACAAAAGCGTTAATAAGACTTCTTTCTCAAAGGAAATTTCTGTAAGGCCCATGGAGATTTTTAAAAAATATGAATAACTTTAGTTTTGAGAAAGCTTTAAATTTTTATAAAAATGGTGACTTTAAAAATTCTCTTGATAATTTAGATGTTTTTGATGAAAATTTTGATTCTCTTGCACTTAAAGCACTTATTTATTTTAAGAAAAAGGATTATAAGGCTCTTTTATATGTGTTAAATACTTATCCTGTTATTTTGAGTGAATACAATTTTTTAGTTAAGCTTATGGATTATGGGAAAGTTGAAAAAAATAAAGATGATCTAGGCCCTTTTGAGAATTATAATTTGGGTGTTTTTTATTTCAATTTAAGAGAATATAAACTTGCGTTAAGCTGTTTTTTAAAGGCTAGAGAGCAAAAATCTGATTTTATACAAGCTTTAAACAATAGTGCTGTCTTATTTGAAATGTTAGGGAATAAAGACAAGGCCTCGAAATTATTTTTCGAGGCTAGAGATTTGGATCAAAACAATTCTCTAGTTAAGCTTAATATTTGGATTTTAAAAAATAGCGAATCTCTTGAAACAGCAAGCTTTTTAAAAGCAGACAAAATTTTTTTTGATGCCAATCTTGCTCTTGTTGTTAATTATTTAATGTATTATTTTTATTCTATTGGGGAAATAAGCAGGGCAATTAGGCTTTCTGAAAAATTTTTAACTGATTCTCATTATTCTAAGTATATTTGGCACAATAGGGCAACTATTTTTCATAAAATAGGCAACATGACTCAAGCCACAATGTCTTACGTTAAAGCCATTTTGAATTTTTCAAATATTTATACAATTTATAATATGCACATTGCAACAATTGAGCTTTTAAAATTTTCTCCCAAAAAGGCTATTGAGAGAATTATTAATGATTATTCTAACCTAGATTTGGTGTATTTTTATGCAACCTTATTTTTTCTTAGAAATCGTGATCTTGAGGATGCCTATTTTTATATGAAAAAACTTTGTGAGCTTAATCCAGAGCCTTATTTAAAATTTTTAAAATTACTTGAGTCTAGCGAGGATATGTTGATTGAAAATCTGCTTGAAGAATTTGCAGTCTCTTTAAGAACCAATTGGTATTTGGAGTATTTATTTTTTATTGATAATTCTTTAAATTTGAGAGATCCTATTTTTGTTTTTGATCACAATATAAGAGTAAATACATATATTTGGAGAATTAAAGATGAGTGTATTGAGTTAAAATTCAGCAATAATGAGGAAAAAATGATTCAAGAGCTCTTGCATGAAGAATTGATTTGTTCTGAAGTTGACATTTCTATTAGAGATTTTCAAAACTTGATAGAAGCTTACAAAGAGTTTAGAATAAATTACTAATATTTATAATTTATTTAGTTGACAATAATAATATCTCTATAAGATAATATGTATTAATACTGTAGGAGAGATGCCAGAGTGGCCGAATGGGGCTTCCTGCTAAGAAGTTGTCCTTTTAAAAAGGGGACCATGGGTTCGAATCCCATTCTCTCCGTAATTATTTAAATCTTGACAGTGCGTATTTTATTTATTAAAATTTGTTTTAACTCTGGAGAGGTGGCAGAGTGGTTTAATGCTACGGTCTTGAAAACCGTTGTAGGTGTAAGCCTACCGTGAGTTCGAATCTCACCCTCTCCGTAATTGTTTATTTGATTTAAGCATAAGATTAAGAGCGCGGGGTTTTATTGGGCCGATATCCATTTTCTGTGTTTTCGTGCAAAGGGAATTGAAATTCAATTTTATCGCATTCATTACAATCAATTAAGAATGGACTGTAAAAAATTATAATTTGGTTATTTTTAAAGTAATATTTATATCTTGGAAAGATTGTTGTGAATTTTTTTTCCAATTCGTTTAGATTGTATTTATCTTTGACGTTAAAATCTATAATCTTACTTTTTACCTGTTCTTTTAATACGTTTATTAGAGAGTCTAGTTGATCTTTTGATATTATTTCTGAAATTTCTATTTTTTTGTTTCCTTTTAGGTTTAAAGAGTAATATTTTAAAAAAGTGTTAGATTCATTTTCTTTTAAGGATTCTTTATATAAAATGGATGTAATTCCAATATTTTCATTTTTAAATATTGTAAAGCTGGAAAAATAAAAATATTCATTGTTTGTATTTTCGGGTTTTGATATTTTATTTTCGATGTCTTTTTTCCATTTTTTTATAAAATTTTCAAATTCAAAGTTTGCATTTTTCATAAAAGGAATTTTTGCATCTATGTGGAGAATATTCTTGTTTTTTAGTATTTCTTTTGCTTTGATATTTTTAGTTTTAATTATGAATTCAGAATTAACTTCATTTGAGACTGATTTAGAGCATGATAATATAGATAATATTAAAAGAAAAATGATTATTTTAGTTTTCACAACTTCTCCATTTTCCATTGAATGTTTTTATTGTAATAAATAGTAATTTTTATTACAATAAAAATTAATTATTTGTGTCCATAGCTCAGTTGGATAGAGCGTTAGATTGCGATTCTTAAGGTCGGAGGTTCAAGTCCTCTTGGACACGGAATTATATTGATTTGGAGAGATGGCCGAGTGGCTTAAGGCGCACGCTTGGAAAGCGTGTATACGGTAAAATGTATCATGGGTTCGAATCCCATTCTCTCCGATTCCTAGGACCCGTACTATCAAGTGTTGCCAAACCCCGTCAGGACTGGAAGGTAGCAGCGGTAGGCGATTTTTTTGGTGAGTACGCAAGTCTTAGGTTTAATTTTGAGCCAAAATGCAATGCTTTACTTTATGTTAAGATATGGATTTATCTTTTTAAAACTTTCAACCTTGTTATATTTTATTAGGAAGCTTTTTTTGTTAGATATTTTTTATGCTTTATAAAATTCTTTGGTACTTTTTTTAAAGTAATAGTTTTGAGATATAAATATGTTGTATAGTATATATTTATAGCATTTTACTTATTAAGGCATTGGGAGGTAAAAAGTTGATGGCATCTTCAAGAGGTACTGCTCTTAAAAAACGTCCCAGAGATTTCAACTCTCTTGAAGGGCAGGATTTTGTTGTTGAAACCCTAAAGCATTCTATAGAGAAAAATAAAATAGCAAATGCTTATATTTTTTCAGGTCCAAGAGGTGTTGGAAAGACTTCATCAGCCAGAGCTTTTGCGAGATGCTTAAATTGTAAGAATGGTCCGACAGTTATGCCTTGTGGGGAGTGTAGCAATTGTAAATCTATTGAGAGTGATAGCAGTCTTGATGTTATTGAAATTGATGGTGCTTCAAATACTTCGGTTCAGGATATTAGACAAATTAAAGAAGAAATAATGTTTCCTCCTGCAATTTCCAAATATAGAATATATATTATTGACGAAGTTCATATGCTTTCCAATTCTGCTTTTAATGCTCTTTTAAAGACAATTGAAGAGCCCCCAAATTATATTGTTTTTATTTTTGCTACTACAGAGTCACATAAGCTTCCAGAGACAATAAAAAGCAGATGTCAGCATTTTAGTTTTAAACTTTTGTCGTTAGAAAAGATTTATAATATGCTTAAGAAGGTTTGTTTTGAAGATCATATTAAGTATGAAGATGAGGCTTTAAAATGGATTGCATATAAAAGTAGTGGTAGCGTAAGAGATGCTTACACTCTTTTTGATCAGGTAGTTTCTTTTACTAATTCTGACATTAAATTAGATCAAATAAGATCTAAGATGGGCTTCACTAATGATGAATTTTTGGAGAAGTTGTCAGTTAGCATTCTTAGTGAAGATGTAAAAGAGTTAATTTGTATTCTTGATTCTATATTTTTAGCAGGAGTCTCTTATGAGCAATTTTTGTTAGATTCAATTGAATTTTTTCGAGAGGCATTATTTTTAAAGATAGGCATTAAAAATTTTGAGTTTATTGGAATTAAATCTGAGGATTTGAGAAAGAAATTAATTGAGTTTGATTTGAATTATCTTGAGAGAATTATTGTTGTTTTGCTTGAAACTTACAGGGATTTGCAATTTTCGATTAATCCAAGATATGAGCTTGAGATTAATTTTATTAAAATTTTAAGACTTAAAAACTATATTCCAAATCATGTTTTGATAAAACAAATTCAAAATATTGAGGACAATTTGTTAGAAGATATGGCTTTAGACTCAAGCAATTTTGATGCTTTAGCAAATAAGAAGAGTGAAGATGATTTAGCTTTTATTCCAACAAAACTCAATTTAGAATATGAATTTCCCAAAATCAAATCTTTAGAAAAAGAGGAGACCGGTTGTGATGAAAATTTGTCAACAAAAATTGATGAAAATCTTTTAAAGCCCAATAGTATTGATAAGATTGATAAGATTGATGAGATTGATGAGATTTTTATTGAGGATGATAATTCAAGTAAAGCAAATGATTTTATTGATATAAGAGATAAATTTATTTATATTGTTTCAAGATATATTCAAACTTTAGTTCATTCAGGAGAAGTTGTTATTGATGAGAATGTTCTTTATTATAAGGTGTTTAGTGAGTTTGAATATAATGAGCTTCAAAATTATAAGGGTGAGATAAGGTCTGAGTTTTATAAAGAATTTCCCAATTTAAGCATTGTGTTTCAGAAAAATTTCAAAAGCCTTGAAAAGGATTTTGAAAAATTAGAAACTGTAAAAAATATTTTTGGAGCAAGTGAAGTTCTGGAGGAATAAAAATATGGCAGTAAATCCGTTAGATTTTTTGAAAAATATGTCTAGTGTTAAGAGCAATATTGACAATATTAAAAAGGAAATGTCTAAAATTACGGTTTGTGGTAAAGCGGGTAGCAATATTGTTACTATTGAGATGGATGGTGAATTTAATGTTAAAAAAGTTTCAATTAATAAGGAATTTTTTGATGATTTAGATAATGATGCTTTTGAACAAATGGTTAAATCTGCTTTAAATGATGCTGTTTCTAAGGTTAAGGAAGAGATAAAATTAAAAACCATGGGAGTTCTTCCTTTTGGAATGTAGTTGTTGATTTTGTAAAAGTTATATTTTGATTTTTCAATATGATGTTAAGCGCTTTATAACTTATAGTATTCCATATAAATTTAATTAATCAGATATAATTTTGGTATTAAGTAAGTATTTTGATTTATTTAATTTTTTTAATACATGTTCTGAATTTTAGGAGGATTTTATGTCAATGTTGTTACAAAAGACTTTATGTATTATTAAGCCAGATGGAGTTAGAAGGGGTTTGATTGGCGATATAGTTGCTAGATTTGAAAGGGTGGGTTTAAAAATGGTGGCTGCTAAAATGCTTATTGTTGATGAGAATCTAGCAAAAAAACATTATTTGTATGATGATGTTGCCCTTAGGCATAGTGAGGCGGTTTGGAGGTCTTTAGTTAAATTTATTTCAAATTCTCCTGTTTTTGTATTTGTTGTTGAAGGAGTTGAAAGCATTGAGGTTGTTAGAAAGCTTTGCGGTGCTACTGAGCCAAAATTAGCCATTCCTGGAACAATACGAGGAGATTTCTCTTATCACAGTCTTAAATATTCAAATGAAAAAGGCTTTTCAATCTATAATGTGATTCATGCATCTGCAAATGAGGTAGATGCGATTCGCGAAATATCAATTTGGTTTAAAGATAATGAAATTTTAAACTACAAAAGAGATGATGAATGTGAGCATTATTATTGTTAATTTTTATAATCTATTTCTTTGAAGGGATAAATTTTAAATTGCTAATTTAATACCAATCTAAAATAGAAACACTTTTTGTATTTTTGTTTTAATTTCTTACATTCTTAGGAGAAATTTTATACAAAAAACTGTTCTTGAAAGTGGTGTATTTATTTTACTCTTAAGTTTTACATTATAATTGGTTATGTAAATAAATTTTGTTTGATAAAGTTTTTAATGTTATGTTTAATATATTGTTAATTGAAATAAAAAATTTCTAGTTTTGTGAAAAATATTTATGAGAATACTTAGGCTTTATTTGTTATTTTTGTTTTTTGCTTGCACTTTCGATTATGATGAATATTCTAATAGATCTGATGAGGCAAAAAAGTTTCCTTCAATACAGATATTAGGAATCAATTATTATGATGTTGCATACAATAAAGAGCAAACTGTTTTAGAATCCTTAAGTTTTAGCTATTTTAATGATTATAAAATTTATAAGGTAGAGAATGGAAGGTTTTTATATCATTCGCTAGATAATGAAATTTCAGGGAAATTTAATAATTTGGAAGGTTCTTATATTACAAAGGATTTGGATATGAGAGATTCTGTAGAATTTAAGATAGAGGATAAGAATAATTATTATTTGCTTAATTCAAATAGGCTTTTATGGAAGAATAAAGACAAGAAGTTGCAATCTCCTCCAAATGAGCTAGTATTAATTAGATTTAATGATAGCAAAATAAAAGGAAAGGGATTTTCTTATTTTTTAAATAGCAATGTTTTTTATTTTGATTCTGGGGTTGAAGGAATCATGAATTGAGGGATTTAATTTTAATATGGATTTTTATTATTTTTGTTAATAATATTCAAGCAGCACAAGAAGAATCTAGCCTTAAATCTGAAGGGGTTAAGGGAAATGAAGAGAAAAATACTAATTTTACCTTTAAGTCAGATTTTGCACAAGGAATAGTGTCTTCTTTTTATAAAAAAATTGTTTTAAAAGGGAATTCAGAGGTTATTTCGTCAGATTTTAAGCTTAGGGCAGATGAAATTGAAATTTATGGAGAAAATGGCTCTTATCTTGAAGCTCGAGGCAATGTTTTTTATGAAGATTATAAGAATAAGATGCATGTTAAGGCTCAGTTTTTGTTTTTTAATAAAAAATTGGATAATTTTTATCTTCAAAAAGGGGTTGAGCTTGAAGACTTAGAAAACAATATGCTTATTAAAGCAGAAAGAGTTGAGGGGAGTAATAAATCTAATGTTTATATTATGCAATATTCTGTTAAAATATATAAGGATGATACTTTTGCAAGAGCTGAGAATGGAACTTATAATAAAGAAGAGAAAGAAATGGTTCTTGAGGGGGTCCCAGTAATTTACCAGAAAGATAATTATTATTCTGCTTCAAGAATAATTTTCAATACAAAAACTAATAGGTATAAACTTGAGGGAAGTGTTGAAGGAGAGTTTACTCAAGTTGAAAATGATGCTTCTGAAGAAAAAAAATAAAATAAAGGAGATTAAGGAAAGTCTTAATCTTAATTCCGTTAATAATGTTGTCTTAAAAGCAGATAACATTATTAAAAAATATGGTGAAAAGTTTGCTGTTAATGGTATTACGATTAACATTCATAAAGGCGAAGTTGTGGGGCTTCTTGGTCCAAATGGAGCTGGAAAAACAACAACATTTTATACTATTGTAGGATTCATTAAGCCCAATGCGGGTAAAGTTTTAATAAATGATTATAACATTTCAGCTCTTAATATGTATGAGCGTGCACGGATAGGAATTGTGTATCTTCCTCAAGATGCTTCAATTTTCAGAGAACTTACAGTTGAAGAGAATATTATGGTTGCTTTAGAGAGAAGAGAGGATCTATCCAAGGCTGAGCGTAAGATAGAGCTTGTGAATTTACTTAAAGAATTTGAAATAAAAAGAATACAAAGTCAAAAAGCTTATACTCTTTCTGGTGGAGAGAGAAGGCGTGTAGAGATAGCAAGAGCTTTAGCTGTAAATCCCTATTTTTTACTCTTGGATGAACCTTTTGCAGGTATTGATCCTATTGCAATCGGAGATATCAAGAATATAATAAAAATTTTAAAAGAAAGAAACATTGGAGTTCTTATTACCGATCATAATGTAAGAGATGCTTTTGATATAATTGATAGAGCTTATATTGTTTATCAGGGGCAAGTGCTTGATGAGGGTGATGTTGATTATATAGTAAGCAGCGAAAAAGCCAAAAAGCTTTATTTAGGAGAAGAATTTAGATTGTGAAAACAATAGATCATGAACTTTATTATGAATTTAGGATAGCGGATGATGTTAAAATGATTTATACTAAAAAACCTTTTCATCTAAATTTAAAAGAACTTAGTAATGATAATTTAAACTTTGTTCCTAAGTCAAAGAAAATAAAATATTTAAAACAATTACACACAGATATTATTTATGAAGTTAAAGATGATTTTATAAATTTTCAAGAAGGAGATGGTCTTATATCTAGTTCTTTAGATGTAGCTCTTGTTACTTACTTTGCAGATTGTCTTCCAATTTACTTTTATGACTCAGTAAAAAAAATTATAGGACTTATTCACAGTGGATATAAAGGAAGCTTTAGCTTGATTATTTTAAAAATGTTGTTTATGTTTGAAAAAATGGGATCATCTTTTAAAGATTTAAAAATTGTTTTTGGACCTTATAACAGATCTTGTTGTTATGAAGTTTCTGAAATTTTCTTGAAAGAAGTAAGTAATAAATTTAGCAAAAGTTTATTAAATACGGCTTTTTCCATAAGAGATAATAAAATATACTTTGATAATGCTAGTTTTAATTTTAATTTACTTTCTAGTTTTAATTTAAATATTTATAGTTCAAAACTTTGTACGTATTGCTCTAAGAATCTTTATTCTTATAGAAGATTAAGAGAGGGGCAAAGTTATGCTTTAATTTGGAGAATTTAACTTGAATGTAAGAGATTTGTTTTTTAAACTTAATTCAATTTTTGATATAAAAAAGTATGAGCATGTTGATAAAAATTTAAACGGTCTTCAAGTAGGAGATCTTAGTGCTGAGGTTAACAAGGTTGCCTTTGCAGTTGATGCTAGCTATTCAACTTTAAAAGAAGCAAAAGGAAATGATTTTTTAATTACCCATCACGGTATTTTTTGGTCAAAAAAAGAGCGCATTATTTCTAATATGTATAATAAAGTGAAGTTCTTGATTGAAAATAATTTGGCTCTTTATTCAGTGCACTTGCCTATGGATGCCCATTCTGTTTATTCGCACAGCAAAGTGTTCTCAGATTTTTTAGGATTAACAAATCCTTTTGCTTTCGCAAATTATGAAGGATTTAATCTAGGAATTATTGCTGATTCTGCTTTTAGTTTTTCTGAAATTTTAGAAAAAATCAAAAAGAAAAATAAACATATTCTTTTTTCGAAAAAGTTTAAAGAAAAGGTGAATAAGGTCGCAATTGTTAGTGGTTCTGGATATTCTTTTTTTGAAGAGGCTTTACATTATGATATAGATTTGTTTATAACCGGAGATACTTCTCATCAAATATACTCTTTAGCAGAAGAATGTGGTGTAAGCTTGATTTTTGCGGGACATTATTTTACTGAAACTTTTGGTTTAATTAAATTAATGGAAGATTTTAAAATTCAAGAAGATTTAGAGGTTAAATTTATTTGTAAAGATACTAATTTATAAGGATTTTTGTATGAGCGTTAAAAGTAAACAATATTTCAATATTTTTATATTTATTATTAGTTTAATTTTTTTTGATCAACTTTCTAAGTATTTGGTTGTGAAGTATGTCAAATTGGGTTCAGTATATTTTTCTTTTTTTGAGAATTTTTTTAGGATAATACATGTAAGAAATACAGGTATTTTGTTTTCTATAGGTTCGAATATTAATTATAGTTTGAAAAAAATTTTTTTTCTTGCAATGCCTATTTTTATTTTGATATTTATTTTTTCTCTTTCTTTGAAAGAAAAAAATCGTATTGCCAGGATTTCACTTTTATTAATTTTTTCAGGAGGAGTGGGCAATGTTATTGATAGATTATTTAGACCTTCTGGAGTTGTAGATTTTTTGGATTTCAAATTTTATGGAATTTTTGGACTTGATAGATGGCCTACTTTTAATTTTGCAGATAGCTATGTTGTTATAGGAATGATTTTATTTTTGGTTTATGATTTTTTTATAAAAAGAAAAGCGTTTAATACATGAAGATTTTGGGTTTTATTTTATGCGTGTTAATGAACTTATTTTTAATGTTTTTAGTTTTCTTTTTAGAGTTTCTTTTAGTTATTAAATTTAGTATTATCGTAAAGCCTTATTTGCAATTTATATTAATTTTTATGATGATTGTTTTTGCTGTTTTGGTGGGGTATTTTGTGTCAATTTTTATTGTACGAAGTTTACTTATTAAATTATTTGAATTAGATCAATAAAAAGAGAGGCTTTATGTCTTTAAGAGTTTTAATTGCTGGCGAGGTTATAGGTAAAGCTGGGATTATTGCGATAAAATCTTTTTTATCATCTTTTAAGGTTAGAAAAGGGATTGATTTTGTAATATCTGGTAATAATTTTACTACGGGTTTAAGAGGTCTTGGTAAGAAGCATGCCTTTTTGTTGAAAAAGTATGGAGTTGATGTGTTAACCTTAGGTGAAAATGCTTTTGCAAGGTACGATTTATTTAATGAACTTGATAAGTATAATTTTATTTTAAAACCCTTAAATTGTCCTGCAAAGTTAAAAGGATATTCTTATTTTATTTATAATATTAATGGCAAGAAGTTGGCTGTGATGAGAATTGTAGGTCAAACAGGAATAACTAAGTATAATTTTAATCATCCTTTTTATAGTTTTGATTTTTTTTATAAAAGAATCAAAACACAAACAAATAATATTATTGTTCTTTTTGATTCAAATACTACGGCCGAAGTGAATGCTTTGTTTTTTTATCTAAAATCAAGAGTTAGTGCTTGTCTTGGAACTGGAAAAAGAATTTTAACAGCTGATTTGAGAATTTTAGATAATACTGCTATTATAACTGATTTAGGCAGAGTTGGGAGTTTGGATAGTGTTTTTGGATATGTTCCCAATTTAGAGGTAGATAAATTTTTGAAAGGATTTTTAAATCAGAAATTCGATGAATCTTGGGAAGGCCTTGGCTTTAACGGTGTTTTAATTGATATTGATGAGAATGGACATCCTTTTTCTGTAGAGTCTATCAGAGAATATATCGATTATAAATCAAGTTTAAAAGATATGGGTATTGTTTGATATTTAATTTTTCAGCTATCCTTTAAATTTAATTGATCTTATCTGTGTGATTTAATTTTATTAGTTTTCTTGTGTATATGTAGTATATGTATAGGAGGGTGGGTTATGCATAGTTATATTGTAGAAGGCGGTTTTAAGATAGGTGGTCAAATTACAGCTAGTGGTAATAAGAATTCTGCCTTGCCTTGTATTTTGGCTGCTTTGCTTACCGATGAAGATGTTATTTTAGAAAATATTCCTAATATTAATGATGTGAAAGTTGTTTTAGATATTTTAAGTGATATAGGAGCAGATATTGTAAGAGAGGGTAATACTTTAAAAATAAAAGTTTTAGATATTGTAAAAACCGAAATAGATTCCTCTTTTACAGATTTAATTAGGGCTTCCATCCTTTTATTAGGACCTTTTGTTTCTAGATTTGGAAAAATAGATATGGCGCTTCCAGGAGGAGATGTGATTGGAAAGAGGCGGCTTGATACTCATTTTTACGGTCTTTGTAAGCTGGGGGCTAAGTTAAGTATAAAAGATGAAAGGATTGTTTTAAAGGCCAACAAGCTTGTTGGAGCTGAAATGTTTTTAGATGAAGCTTCTGTTACAGCCACAGAAAATATCATTATGGCTGCGGTTCTTGCTGAAGGGAATACTGTTATTATGAACGCTGCTTGTGAGCCACATGTTCAAGATTTATGTAATATGCTAAATTCAATGGGTGCTAATATTTTGGGGATTGGTTCAAATGTTTTAGAAATAAAGGGTGTAAAAAAATTAAGTGGAACCATATTTAGAATAGGAGCCGATTTTATGCAAGTTGGTTCTTTAATTAGCCTTGCTGCATTAACAGGAGGCGAGCTGGAAATTAAAAAAGCAGATCCCCAGCATTTCAGATTAATTAGGCATATATATTCAAAACTTGGTATTAATTTTGAATATGATAGGGAAAATGTATATGTAAGAGATAAACAAGAATTAAAAGTCAAATTAGATTTTGGTGGACAAATTCCAAAAATTGATGATGGTCCGTGGCCAGCCTTTCCAACAGACCTTATGAGTATTATTATAGTTACTGCAACTCAAGTAGAAGGCACGGTTCTTGTTTTTGAGAAGATGTTTGAATCTAGGATGTTTTTTGTAGATAAGTTAATAAAAATGGGGGCTAGAATTGTACTTTGTGATCCACACCGTGTAGTAGTTACAGGTAAAGCTCCACTTAAAGGTAGCGTTTTATCTTCTCCGGATGTAAGGGCAGGAATGGCTCTTCTTATTGCTGCTTTTGTTGCTGAAGGTCGCAGTGAGATCCAAAATGTTTATCAAATTGAAAGGGGATACGAAGATGTAGCTAGCAAATTAATTAATTTGGGTGCAAAAATCAAGAGAGTTAAAAGTCAATAGCTTCTTAGTATTAGGCTTTATTATATTATATGTGATTTATGGAAAATGTTTTTAAGAGAATAAAGATAAGGTATTAAGAGGTTGAATTATGAATGAAATTATATTAAATTAATTTTTATTGTGGGGATTTTTTATCTAATATTATTTATTATTTTAAATAAATGTTTATTACTCTGCTTTAATTTGTGAGAATGTTTTTAATTTTATTAATTGCTGCTTATTTATGATTAAAACAGTATTATTGAATTTTTATTATATCTGGTTTTAATTTTTCTGTTTTTAGATATGATTTTTTTGGTGTAGCAGGTTAATAGATTTTATTTGTATCTTGACTATTGTAATGCATAACACGTTAACTGCTAATTGTTTTGACATTATATATTGATTTTTAATTTCAAAAATTATAAATCAAATGCTTTTTTATTATTGATGAATAAATTTGAGTTTAGATTTTTTATAAAGAAATATTTTAGATAAGGATGAAATTTTATGTCTACAAATAAGAGCAAGACTAGGGAATTAATATTAAATGGCAACCTATATAAGGTTCTTTTTTTAATAAGTTTTCCTATTGTTATAACCAATATTATTCAAGCTTTTTATGATCTTACTGATATGTTTTATGTTGGTAAACTTGGAGCCATGCCTTTGTCAGCGCTTTCACTTGCTGGTCCTGTAAATTTTTTTATTATGGCTATTGCTATGGGTATGGCTACAGGAAGCATTTCTTTGATGTCCAAATGTATAGGAGAGGGAAATTTTTCTCGTTTTTCAAGGTATGCAGGGCAACTTATTGTTTTAAACTTTGTTTTGTCCCTATTTGTTGCTATTTGTGCTTTTTTTTTTATTGAGCATCTTTTAGATTTATTAGGTGTAAAAGGCGACCTTAAAGAACTTTCAAGAGCTTATTTTTATGTGACAATTTTTGGAATACCTATTATGTTTTTAAGCATTTCAATTACATATATTTTAAATGCTCAAGGAGAAACCATCCTTTCAATGATAATAGTTTTATTTGCTAATATTGTTAATTTTATTCTTGATCCAATTTTAATATTTAGTTTTAATATGGGCATTACCGGGGCCGCTTGGGCTACTTTATTTTCAAAATTGTTAACCGTTGCTTTTTATTTATGTTTAACTTACAGACTAAATCGTGGATTGAAAATTTATCCGAAAGACTTGGCGCTAGACGTAAGATCTATTAAAGAAATTGTTAATTTAGGATTGCCTTCAACTTTTGGGCAAATAATGGTTTCATTGTCTTTTTTTATTTTTAATTATATTGTTATTGAGATTAGTCCGAAATTTTTAGCGGCGTATGGACTTACAAACACCATTATTTCTTTTTTATTTCTTCCTGCTATGGGAATTGGTACTGGAATTATTTCAATTGTTGGCCAAAATCTTGGTGCTAAGAAAATCAATAGGGTGGAAGAAGTTTTAAAAAAGGGATTTTTTATTTCTTTGATTATTTTATTAATAATAAATTCGATTGTTATTATTAATAAACATTTTATATTAGGGTTGTTTACGAATGATTTAGAAGTTTTAAATTATGCTAATAATTATTTATTGTTAACAACCATTGGTACTTTTGGATATGGATTACAACAAGTATTTTTTGGAGGACTTATTGGGTCTGGTAGAACAAAAATTGCAATGATTATTATTTTTATTAGATTATGGCTTATTCGTCTCCCAGTAGTGTTTATTTTTCAGCATTTTGGCATAATTGAAAATTCTTTGGGTTATGCTTTCATAATTTCAAATTATTTAGCAATTATAATTTTAGTTGTTTTTACTTGTACTCGTTATTGGACTAAACCCATTTTAATTAAAAAATACAAATAGTAATTAAGATTTATTTATACTTGCATTTTAATAAAAGAAATAGTTGATTTATTTTTAATAATTTTGGTTTTAAATTGTTTTTCTTTGGTTATTGTTTTTCAAAAATATATAATATGTTTTTTCTTTTAGTATTGATTTTAGTTTTCAAATGAAAAGTTTTTGTCTCAAGTCCATTAAGTTTTTCTCTAATTAATTCACCCGTTTTGCTACCTTCTTTAAAAATTGCTAATGAATTTGCATTTATATTTTCTTTACTTTTGTTTTTAAGAGTAATTATTAGATTGTTTTTGCTGTCGGATTTATAGTTTACTATTTCTACTTTTTTGTTAGTTTTTATAGTGCTAATAAGATAGGTAATTTCTTTTGCATTTTCTTTTGATTTTATTGTGCTTGTCTTCATGCAAGATATAAAAACAATTGAAATGCTAGAAATTGTAAGTATTGGTATTAATTTAAACTTAAATTTTTGAGTTTTCATTATTTTTATTATATTTTTTTATTGGGTTAGTGTTAATCTTTTTGACAATATAAAGATGTTTGATCAATTTAAAATGGTGACTTAATTTCAAAAATTATTTACTATTGTTTTGAATTTCATGTTTTTAAATGTATCAGTTGAATATTTCTTATTTTAAGTAGTTGTTTTAAAGTTTTATTCTATAGTATTTTGTGCTTTTCTTTAATTAATATAGAGCTCGTGTTAATTTTTAATGTCATTGTATGTAGGATTAATTGAGTCTAAAAGTTTAAGCATATTGACTATATTTTATAAAATGTGTAGAATTTTAAAGCTATTAAAATTTTTTAGAAAAACACGCAGTGCGGGTCAATTTCTAAAAATTGATTTTTTTATTTTTTTGATTATTTGTAGCTATTTTTTATTTTGATAAGAATAAATTTGTTTAAAATTTTTTTAAAGAGATTAAATGTAAGTAGCTATTTAGAATGTGGAATTTAGGAGGTTAATCATGGCAAAAGAAGTTTTTCAAAGAACAAAACCGCATATGAATGTTGGAACAATAGGTCATGTTGATCATGGCAAAACAACATTAACAGCGGCTATTAGTATTTATTGTTCAAAATTAAATAAAGATGCAAAAGCATTAAAGTATGAAGATATTGATAATGCACCCGAAGAGAAAGCAAGGGGAATAACAATTAATGCTAGGCATATTGAGTACGAAACAGCCAATAGGCATTATGCTCATGTGGATTGTCCAGGCCATGCTGATTATATAAAAAATATGATTACAGGAGCAGCTCAAATGGATGCAGCGATACTTTTAGTTGCTGCTGATAGTGGTGCTGAGCCCCAAACAAAAGAACATTTGCTTCTTGCCCAAAGAATGGGAATAAAGAAAATAATAGTTTTTTTAAATAAATTAGACTTAGCAGATCCTGAACTTGTTGAACTTGTTGAGGTTGAAGTTTTAGAGCTTGTTGAAAAATATGGCTTTTCAGCTAATACACCAATAATTAAGGGTTCTGCTTTTGGAGCTATGTCAAATCCAGAAGATCCTGAGGCTACAAAATGCGTTAAAGAACTTCTTGAATCTATGGATAATTATTTTGATCTTCCAGAAAGAGATATTGACAAACCATTTTTGCTTGCTGTTGAAGATGTATTTTCTATTTCAGGAAGAGGTACTGTTGCTACTGGGCGTATTGAAAGAGGTGTTATTAAGGTTGGTCAAGAAGTTGAAATAGTTGGTATTAAAGAAACCAGAAAAACCACTGTTACTGGTGTTGAAATGTTCCAAAAAATTCTTGAGCAAGGTCAAGCAGGGGATAATGTTGGTCTTCTTCTAAGGGGCGTTGATAAAAAAGATATTGAGAGGGGACAAGTTTTGTCAGCTCCAGGTACAATTACTCCGCACAAAAAGTTTAAAGCTTCAATCTATTGTTTGACTAAAGAAGAGGGCGGTAGACACAAGCCATTTTTCCCAGGATATAGACCACAATTCTTTTTTAGAACAACCGATGTTACTGGCGTTGTTGCTTTAGAAGGCAAAGAAATGGTTATGCCTGGTGACAATGTTGATATTGTTGTTGAGCTGATCTCTTCAATAGCCATGGATAAAAATGTGGAATTTGCTGTTAGAGAAGGTGGGAGAACTGTTGCTTCAGGAAGAATTCTTGAGATATTGGAATAGTTTAAGACTTTAGGGATATATTTAATACTCTCTAAAGTTTAGGAGAATAAATTGATTGCTAAAGATAAGATACGCGTAAGATTATTTAGTTTTGATGTTAAAATATTAGATCAGAGTGCCGAATCTATTGTTAAAGCTGTTCAGAAGGCCAAGGCTCAAATTAAGGGTCCAATTCCTTTGCCGACAAAAATAAAAAAATATACTGTTTTACGTTCTCCTCATGTCAATAAAAAGTCAAGAGAGCAATTTGAGATGAGAACTCATAAAAGGCTTATTGATATTTTAGAGCCCACTTCTGCTTTAATGGACTCTTTAATGAAATTAGAGCTTCCAGCAGGTGTTGAAGTAGATATTAAACAGTAAATGATATTTTAAGTATATGAATTTGAGGTGTTTTAATGTTGGGATTGATTGGAAAAAAAGTTGGCATGACTCAGATATTTCAGAAAAATGGCATTGTGGTTCCTGTTACTGTTATAGAGTTTCAGCCCAATTATATTATAGGGAAGAAAACAGTTGATAGAGATGGTTATAGTGCTCTTATAGCAGGTTCTGTTGATCTTAAGGGTTCTAAAGTTTCAAAGCCTATAAAAGGTCAATATAAAAGTTTAAAAGATATTGAGCCTAAAAAATATGTAATAGAGCTTAAGGGACTTGATGGATATGATGCTGGGGATGAGATTAAAGTCGATGTTTTTAAGTCAGTTAAGTATGTAGATGTTACAGGAACTACTAAAGGTAAAGGTTTTCAAGGGGCTATGAAAAGGCATAATTTTAGCGGTGGGCCATCTTCTCATGGATCAAAATTTCATAGACATCTTGGTGGTACAGGACAAGCTACTACTCCCGCAAGAACATTTAAAGGGACCAAAATGGCTGGTAGAATGGGTGGAAATCAACAAACTATTCAAAATCTTGAAGTTGTTTTAATTGATGAAGAAAAGAGAGCTATTCTAGTAAAAGGAGCTGTTCCTGGTGCTAAGGGTTCTTTTGTTGTTGTTAAGAAATCTAAAAAGTAGGTATTTAGTATGGAAAGAAAAGTTTTTTCTAAAGATGGGAAAGAGATTAGGACTATAAATTTGGATGATAGAGTTTTTAATATAGAAATTAGTCATGGGTCTATTTATAATGCTATAAAAAATGAGTTATCTAATCTTAGGGTTGGTACATCTTCAACTAAAACCAGATCAGAGGTTAGGGGTAGTTCTAAAAAGCCTTGGAAGCAAAAAGGAACCGGCAGGGCTAGAGTGGGCACAAGGCGAAATCCAGTGTGGATTGGTGGAGGTATAGCATTAGGGCCAAAACCCAGAGATTATAGTTATAGATTGCCTAAAAAGGTAAAAAGGCTTGCATTTAAGTCTGTATTAAGTTTACGCGCTTCTGATGAAAATAATTTTAAGGTTATTGAGAATTTTAATATTGAATCAGGAAAAACAAAAGATCTTGCTTTAATAATAAAAAATTTTGCAAGTTTTAATGGTAAAGTGGTTATTCTTTTGGGCAATGATGATCAGATGATTAAAAGGGCTGGTAAAAATATAAGAGATTTAAAGATTTTGTCTTTTGATAAACTTAGAGTTGTTGATTTGTTTTACGCTAAGAATTTAATAGCCCTAGAATCTGCTGTTAACAAGCTTAATGAGTTTTACGTCAAATAAAAAAGATGTTGAGGATAAGTATGAAAGCTTATGATATAATAGTTTCACCTATGCTTACTGAAAAAACTAATACTCAAAGAGAAAGTATTAATGTTTATGTTTTTAAGGTTAATAAAAGAGCAAATAAAAAAGAGGTTGGTGCAGCAATAAAAGAACTTTTTAATGTTACTCCAGTATCGTGTAATTTGCTTAATATTAAAAGTAAAGCCAAGGTTGTGGTGTCTCGAAAAGGATATCCTATAGGTAAGGGGAAAACTTCTTCATGGAAGAAGGCATATGTTTATCTCAAAAAGGAAGATAAAATAGATATTTTTTAGTGGTTTTGGAGAAAAATAAATATGGGTATTAAGACTTATAAGCCAAAAACTTCTTCTTTGCGCTATAAGACGACTTTATCTTTTGATGATTTGAGCAAAGGTAATGATCCTTTGAAATCTTTAACAAAAGGTAAAAAATTTAAATCGGGCAGAGATTCTTCTGGTAGGATTAGTATTAGAAGAAGAGGTGGTGGGCATAAGAGAAAGTATAGGTTGATTGATTTTAATCGAAGAGATAAATTTAGCATTCCCGCTCGAGTTGCTTCTATTGAATATGATCCTAATAGAAGTGCTAATATAGCTTTGCTTGTTTATAAAGATGGAGAAAAAAGGTATATTATTTCTCCTAAAGACATTAAAGTTGGAGATGTTTTGGAAAGTGGTCCAAATGCCCCAATTAAAATTGGTAATGCCTTGCCCCTTGAAAACATTCCTATTGGAAGAACTGTTCACAATATCGAACTTAATGTAGGAAAGGGTGGGCAGCTTGTAAGAAGTGCTGGGGGGTATGCTATGATACTTGCTTCTGATGGGAATTATGTTACTGTAAAATTGTCATCTGGTGAGGTGAGGTTAATTTTCAAAAAATGCATTGCAACAATTGGTGAAATTGGAAATGAAGATTATGTCAATGTTTCTATAGGAAAAGCTGGTAAAAGTAGGTGGCTTGGTAGAAGACCTAAGGTTAGAGGTGTTGCCATGAATCCTGTTGACCATCCGCATGGTGGTGGTGAAGGAAAAACTTCTGGAGGTCGCCATCCCGTGTCTCCTTGGGGACAGCCTACCAAAGGCTATAAGACTCGCAAGAAGAAGAGATATTCAGATAAGTTTATTATTAAAAGAAGAAATAAATAGGAGAGTATAGTGGCAAGATCTATTAAAAAGGGACCTTTTATAGAAAAGAGTCTTTATCAAAAAGTTTTATCATCTTTTGGAAGTGAGAAGAGAGTTGTTATTAAAACCTATTCCAGATCTTCAACAATAATTCCCGAAATGGTAAGTCTTACTATATCTGTTTATAACGGCAAGACTTTTATACCTATTTATATTACTGAAGATCTTGTGGGGCATAAGCTTGGCGAGTTTTCACCTACAAGAATTTTTAGAGGGCATGCTAAGTCAGATAAAAAGGGAAGGAAGTAAAGCAATTATGTTGGTAAATAGAAGATATACAGCAAAGGGTAAAAATTTACCCGCTTCTCCAAAAAAAGTTAGGCCAATAGCTGACAATATACGAGGGAAGTCTTATGTTAAGGCTATTGCAGTGCTTTGTTCTATGCCTAATAAAGGAGCCAAGCTTTTAGAAAAAGTTGTTAAATCAGCAGCATCAAATGCGATGTATCACAATAAAAATCTTTCCGAGGATATGATATTTATTAAAATGGTTATGGTTGATGATGGGCGTCGTCGTAAAAAGATTTGGCCTAGAGCTAGGGGTAGAGCTGATAGGCTTGTTAATAGAAATTGTCATATTTTTGTTGAAGTTGATGAAAAAAAAGATATTAAAGGATAAAGCATGGGCCAAAAAGTACATCCATATAGCTTAAGAGTGAAAATTAATAAGGATTGGAAATCAAAATGGTATTTTGATAAAAAATTGTATTCTACAATTCTTCATGAAGACTTTTTAATAAGGCTAGAAATTATGAAGTTTCTTAAAGGGATTAAATTTGATATTTCTGATATAGAAATTATTAGAAATAATCCTCAAAAAGTAACAGTAGTAATTGTTACTCCAAGGCCTGGTTCTGTGATAGGGCTTAAAGGTTCCAATCTTGAAAAGATTGGTCAATTGTTAACTAAAAAAATTTCTAAAAAGATTAGTATTAAGATTAAAGAGGTTAAAAGGCCAGAGCTTGATGCTCAAATTATTGCTAATGGGATTGCAAAGCAAGTAGAAAATAGAGTGTCTTATAGAAAAGTTTTAAAATCAGCTCTTTCTACTTCTATGTTAAAAGGTGCCCAAGGGCTAAAAATTAAGATTGCTGGGAGACTTGGTGGGGCTGAGATTGCAAGAAGCTTTGAAGTTAAGGAAGGTCGGGTTCCTTTGCATACTCTTAGAGCTAATATAGATTATGGGTTTTCTGAAGCTCATACTACTTATGGAATTATTGGAGTTAAGGTTTGGTTATTTAAGGGTGAGGTTTTAGGTAGACAAACCAATTCTGATGCTGGTCAGGTAATAAATAAAAAACCTTTTAGGGAAAGAGGCGAGACTGTTAAAAATTTTGATAAAATTTTAAATAATAGAGAGAAAATTAATGAAAAGCAAACTAGGGCTTTAAATAAAAAAGATGGATTGTCTAAAGACGAAGCAAGTCTTTTGAATAAACTTAGTTCGTCTTTTTCTAAAGAAAGAGTCGATTCTAATGAGCAGAATATTGGAGGATAATTAGATGTTAAGTCCAAAAAAGGTTAAATATAGAAAAAAGCAGAGGGGAAGATTGTCTGGAGAGGCTCAGAAGGGCAATAAAATTTCTTTTGGTGAATATGGACTTGTTTCTTTGGAAACAAATTTTATTACTGCTCGCCAAATTGAAGCTGCTCGTATTGCAATGACTCGTAAAATAAAAAGAGGTGGGAGAGTTTGGATAAGAATATTTCCTGATATTCCTTATACTAAAAAACCAGCCGAAACTAGAATGGGTAAGGGTAAAGGGGGTGTTGATCATTGGAATGCTCCTGTTAAGCTTGGTACTGTTATGTTTGAAATGGCTGGAGTTGTGGAGGAACTTGCTCAAGAGGCTATGTCACTTGCGAGTTCTAAACTTCCAGTAAAAACCATGTTTGTTGTAAGGCGAGATTTGAGGTAATTATGTTAAAAAATTTTAAGAATTTTACTCTTGAGGACATGAAAGCTAAAAGGCTAGAATTAAAGAAAGAATATTTAGATTTAAGATTTAAATCTGTTGTTGGTCATGTTGAAAATCCTTTAAAGAAAAGAGAGATTAGACGTGATATTGCAAGGCTTAATACAATGATTTGTGAATATAAATTAGGCATTAGAAAGGTTTAAATATGGCAAGAGAAAATAAAAAAGAATTAATCGGTAGAGTTGTTAGTGATAAGATGTCTAAGACTATAGTAGTAGAAATTGTTCAAAGAAAGATGCATCCAATCTATCATAAGTATTTAAAGGTTAGTAAAAAAGTTAAAGCGCATGATGAAAAAGAAGTTTCAAAGGTTGGCGATAAGGTAAAAATTATTGAAGTTCGACCTATTAGTAAAGATAAAAGATGGTCTCTTGTTGAAGTTTTAGAGAAATTAAAATAGTTTTGATTTTTCTAAAGGAGGTTGATTATGATTCAGATGCAAACCTATTTAACAATTGCTGATAATACTGGTGGCAAGGTAGCTCAGTGTATTAAAGTACTTGGTGGTAGTAAAAGGCGTTATGCCAAAATCGGGGATATAATAACTATTGTAGTAAAACAAGCGATTCCTAATTCTTCTGTTAAAAAAGGAGATGTTTGTAAAGCTGTAATTGTTAGGACTTCTAAAGAAGTAAGACGTAAGAATGGAACCTATGTTAGGTTTGATGATAATGCTTGTGTGATACTTGATGCTAATTTGAGCCCTAGGGGTAAAAGGGTATTTGGACCTGTTGCAAGAGAACTTAGGGATGCTAATTTTATGAAGGTAGTATCATTGGCTTCAGAGGTGATATAGCAAAAGGGGGTTTTGTGAAGACAAAGTTGAAGATAGGTGATAGTGTAAAAATTCTTTCTGGAAAAGACAAGGGAAGAATAGGTAAGATTGCTAGTATAAATAGAAAAAAAAATAAAGTTATTGTTGAATCTTGCAATATGGTTAAAAAAGTTATTAAAGCTAGGACACCCCAAGAAAAAGGTAAAATAATAGACAAGGAGGCCGCTATAGATATTTCAAATGTGATGATATTTGTCAAAGGAACTTCTTCAAGATTAGGTATTAGATTTGAAAATAATGAAAAAATAAGATACCTTAAAAAAAATGGACAGAGGATATAAAGTATATGAATTATGTTCCTGAATTGAAGAAATATTATAAAGACAGTGTTATAAAAGAACTTGTTAAAGAATTTGAATATAAATCTATAATGCAAGTTCCCAAGCTTGAGAAGATAGTAGTTTCTATAGGTGTTGGTGAGGCTGTTAGGAATAAGAAGTTGTTAGATTCTGCAGTTTTAGAGCTTGCTCAAATTACCGGCCAGAAAGCTGTAAAGACAAAAGCAAAAAAAGCAATAGCTGGATTTAAAATTAGACAAGGGCAAGAAATAGGTGCTAAAGTTACACTTAGAGGTAACTCGATGTATGAATTTTTATATAAGCTTATTCATTTAGCATTGCCAAGGGTTAAGGATTTTAGGGGAATAAATGGGGATGCTTTTGATGGCAATGGAAATTATTCTTTTGGTATATCGGAGCAAATAATATTTTCTGAGATAGACTATGATAAAATAGAGAGAATATCTGGTTTGAATGTTACAATTGTGACAACAGCTTCAAATGATAAAGAAAGCAAAGCTTTGCTTTTGAAATTTGGAATGCCGTTTAGTAATTAAAGGGATTTATAAGGTATATGGCTAAAAAATCAATGATTATTAAGGCTTTAAGAAAGCCTAAGTATAAAACAAGGCAGAATAATAGATGTAAGTTATGTGGTCGTCCAAGAGGATATTTGAGAGATTTTTGTATGTGTCGAATATGTTTTAGGAAGTATGCGTCTGAAGGATTAATTCCTGGCGTTTCAAAATCAAGTTGGTAAGGGGATTTTATGGCGATTACTCATTCAGTAGGAGATATGCTAACTAAATTGAGAAATGCAAGCAGAGTTAAGCATGGATCTGTAGATTTAAAGATGTCTAATATGAATAAATCAATATTAAACATTCTTAAAAAAGAGGGTTATATCAAGGATTTTAATTTTTTAGAAAAAGAAGGAATTACTTTTATTAGAGTTTTGTTAAAGTACGATAACAAAAGAAATCCTGTTATAAATAAAATAGATGCCATTTCTACTCCCGGTAGAAAAATTTATTCTTCATATAAGAATATGCCAAGAATAAAAAATGGATATGGAATATTAATCATATCTTCTTCTCAAGGTGTTATTACTGGCAAAGAAGCTAAAGATAAAAAAATAGGTGGTGAGTTGATTTGCTCAGTTTGGTAGTTTAATAGGGGGATGTATGTCACGTATTGGAAGACTTCCGATAAAGATTCCAGATACTGTAAAGATTGATGTTAAAGACAATTTAGTAATAGTTGAAGGTATTAGGGGAAGATTAGTTCAAAATATAAAAGACAGTATTAATGTTAAAGTTGAAAATGGTAGCGTTATTGTTGGTCGAGTTTTTAATGATAAAAAAGCAAAAGCTTATCACGGTCTTTACAGAAGTTTGATTTTTAATATGATAAAAGGAGTAACTGAAGGATTTTCTAAGTCTCTTACTATAAATGGTATAGGTTATAGAGCAGAGCAACAAGGTAATAGCCTTTTTTTAAGCCTTGGCTATTCAACTCAGTTTGAATATGTTATCCCAGATGGTGTTAGTGTAAAGCTTGACGGGAATACTAAAATTTCTGTTGAAGGAATAGACAAGTTTAAGGTTGGCCAGGTTGCTGCTGAAATTAGAAGTTTAAAAAAACCAGAGCCATATAAAGGAAAGGGCATTAAGTATGATAATGAAATTATTAGAAGAAAAGTTGGAAAATCTGGTGTAAAAAAATAAATTTTGGGTTAATAGTTATGAAAAAAATAAAAGAAGCAGAACAGAGAAAGATTAGGCGTAAAAAAAGAATAAAGGATAAAATAGGGCGTGGAATAGCTACCAGGCCACGAATTACCATATTTAAATCCAATAGGTATTTTTATGCGCAAGTTATAGATGATAGTAAGGGACATACGGTTGCAAGTATTTCTACTATTGAAAAAAGTCTTAATTTAAGCAAAAATATTGATGATATAAAAAAACTTGGAGAAGTTCTTGCTAAAAGGCTTAAGGAGAAAAATATAAATAATCTTATTTTTGACAGAAATGGTTATAAGTATCATGGACTTATTGCAAGTTTTGCAACTTCTTTAAGGGAGTTTGGTATTAATATTTAAGGGAGTGTATTTATGGTAGATGTTCAGACTCAGAGAAAGCAGATAGAAAAATTAATATCACTCAACAGAGTTACTAAAGTTGTTAAGGGCGGGAGAAGATTCTCTTTTGCTGCTTTCATGGTTGTTGGAGACGGAGAAGGACATGTTGGTTGGGGCTTTGGTAAAGCTAATGATGCTAGTGATGCAATAAAAAAAAGTTTAACAAGTGCTAGGAAAAATTTAAGATTTGTTTCTATTCGAAAAGGAACATTGCCTCATGAGGTTATTGGTTGTTTTAAAAAAGCTAAAGTTTTAATCAAGCCAGCTACTCATGGTACTGGTGTTATTGCAGGAGGTCCTGTTCGTGCTGTAATGGAGGCTTTAGGGGTGCACGATATTTTGAGCAAATCTCTTGGTTCTAATAATTCTATGAATGTAGTAAAGGCAACTTTTAAGGCATTTGATTTAGTTTTGAATGCTGAAAAAGTGGCAGAAATGCGAGGGAAAACTTTGAAAACTTTATGGGGTTAATACATGATTAAAAGGAAATTAAGGTTACAACTAAAGAAAGCTAGGTTTAATGCTTCAAGGTCTAGGTCTAAGAATAAATGTTTTATTAGAAGAATGGAAAAGAATAGGGAAATTATTTCTAAAAACAATATTAATGTGGAAGTTTTTCTTATAAGAAGTCTTATTGGAAAATTAAATAAAAAGGTCAAAGTTTTAAAAGCATTGGGTTTAAATAAAATAGGTGATAAAAAGGTTCATTTTTTAAATCAATCTATTAAAGGTATGCTTAACGAGACTATTAATATGATTTTATTAAGCGAGGTAAGTAATGTTTAGTCTATTAAAGCCTAAGGGAGCGGCTAAGCGACGCAAAATTGTTGGCAGAGGTCCAGGTTCAGGGCTTGGTAAAACTTCTGGGAGAGGGCAAAAGGGTCAAAAAGCAAGAAATACTTCGCCAAGACTTGGATTTGAAGGTGGACAAACTCCTCTTTATAGAAGATTACCGAGGAAAGGTTTTTCTAATAATGATTATAAATTGGAATATGCAATTGTTAATCTTGGAGATATAGATAAAAAATTTAATGATGGACAAGTGGTCAACTATGATACTTTGCTTGAAAATAAACTTATAAGAAAGAAAAATAAAAAAATTAAGATTTTGTCTAATGGCAAGCTTACAAAAAAAGTTTCCTTGGAGGTTTCTAAAATTTCTAAAACGGCTGAAAGCCTTGTAATGAAAATTGGCGGTACTATTAAATTAGTTTAAAGTGGAATAAAAATGAAAGAATTGTTTTTAAGTTTATTTACTGTTAAGGATTTGAGAAATAAGTTTTTGTTTACTTTATTTATTCTTTTTCTTTTTAGAGTTGGTTCGTACTTGCCGATACCAGGAATAGATTCTGTAGCGCTTAAAAGTTATTTCAAGTCACAATCAGATTTTTCAATTGCTAATTATTTTGATTTTTTTTCAGGTGGTGCTTTTAGTAATTTTTCTATATTTATGCTTAGTATAGGGCCCTACATTTCAGCATCTATTATTGTTCAGCTTCTTGTTTATTCTTTTCCTTCTTTGAAAAAAATGCAAGAGGGTGATGGTGGGAGACAAAAGACTAAAAAATATACAAAATATTTAACAATAGTTGCAGCTGTAATTCAAGGATATGCAACAAGTCTTTATGCTAAGGGTATTCCGGGTGCCGTTACTATTCCTTTTTATAGATACATATTTATTGCTATTTTAACAGTTACTACGGGAACATTTATTCTTTTGTGGTTTGGAGAGCAGATTAATCAAAGAGGTGTGGGTAATGGGACGTCTTTGATAATTTTTTCCGGCATAGTGGTTAGACTTCAAGCAGCTTTGTTTAACTTATTCCAAAGCATGCAGGATCCTTCACAAAATGTTAATCCTGTTTTTGTGATACTTGTTATAAGTATATTTATTTTAGTTGTTATTTTAATTATATATGAATATAAAGCTCAAATGCGAATTGCTATTCATTATGCTAGAGCAAATTCTAATAGTACGGTTAGTTCATATTTGCCAATTAAATTGAATCCATCGGGTGTTTTGCCGGTTATTTTTGCCTCTGTTTTGATTACTTTGCCTTTACAAATTTTAAGTGGTTTTGCGGAAACTTCTTCTATAGCTAGGCAAATTTTATCTTATTTAAGGCCTAATGGGTTTTATTATACTTTTTTAAATGTAGTTTTGATAATCGGATTTACGTATTTTTATTCTAAGATTCAGTTAAGTCCCAAAGATATAAGTAATAATATTCGTAAGAATGGGGGTACTATTCCTGGAATAAAGTCTGATGAAATGGAAAAATATTTAGATGAAATTATGAATAAAACTTTATTTTCAGGATCTATTTTTTTGTCAATTATTGCAATTATTCCGTTTTTAGTGCAAAATATTTTTAGATTTCCGCACGATGTTTCTAGAATAATGGGGGGATCTTCTTTGCTTATTATGGTAGGAGTTGCACTTGATACATTAATTCATATTGATGCTTATTTGAAAACGCAAGGATTTTCTCATAGAAATAAAAAGAATTATGCATTTTTGCAAAAAATTTAGGAGTGTTTGATTATGAAAGTTAGAGCAAGTGTAAAGCCAATTTGTGAAAAATGTAAAGTTATAAAAAGAAAAGGTGTATTAAGAATTATTTGTGATAATTTAAAGCACAAGCAAAGACAAAAGTAAAAATTAGAGGGAATAAGATGGCTAGAATATCGGGAATAGATTTACCAAGTAATAAACAATTAAAAATAGCACTTACTTCTATTTATGGTATAGGTAGAACAAGAGCTTTAGAAGTTTGCAATAAGGCAGATATTTCTCCAAGCAAAATTGCTAAAGATTTAGATAATGATGAGGTTAATCGACTTAGGAAGGTGATTGAGAGCGATTATGTTGTAGAGGGAAAACTTAGAAGTGAGGTTGCTATGTCTATTAAAAGGCTTATGGATATAGCATGTTATAGGGGCGTTAGACATAGAAAAGGATTGCCTTTGAGAGGGCAGAGAACTAAAACAAATGCAAGAACTAGAAAAGGAAAAAGAAAGACTGTAGCTAATAAGAAAATAGCTAGCAAATAAAATAGTTTTTAAGATTTGGAGGGTAAGTTGAGCGCAAAATTATCAACTAATAGTAAAAAAAAAATTAAAAGAAACATAGGAGAAGGAAACGTTTATATACAAGCTACTTTTAATAATACCATAGTTACTGTATCTGATATAAAGGGAAATGCTTTAGCTTGGGCAAGTGCTGGTGGGATGGGTTTTAAAGGGGCTAAAAAGTCGACTCCATATGCTGCTCAAATAACAGCAGAATCTGCTTTAAATAAAGTGAGAGATTTTGGAATTAATTATGTTCATGTGTATATAAAAGGGCCAGGTATTGGTAGAGAATCTGCAATAAGAGCTATTGGTTCGATTGGGATGACTGTAAAATCAATTTCAGATATTACCCCTATTCCTCATAATGGATGCAGGCCGAAAAAAACCAGACGGGTTTAGTTAGAAGGAGTTATAATGCCCATGGAAAGATTTTTGAAAGATTTTACTATACCTGAAAAAATTGAATTTTTAAAAAGTCAAGATGATGGATCTTATGGTAAATTTACGATATATCCTTTTGAAAGAGGTTTTGGAGTTACCATAGGTAATACTTTAAGGCGTGTGTTGCTTTCTTCTATTGAAGGGTATGCTATTACTGCTATGAGAGTTCAGTCTAATAATAAAGACTCTTCATCAAAGGTCGTTTCAAGTGAATTTGATTTGATTCCTGGAGTTTCTGAGGATACTCTTGAAGTCATTGCTAATATTAAAAATATTCATTTAAAACTTAGAGAAGGAGAGCAAAGAAAAACAATAAGTTTTAGTGTTAGTGGTAAAGATACTAATGTTTTGAAAGCTTCTCATTTTGAAAGGGATGGAGTTGAGGTTTTTAATAAAGATTTAGTTATAGCTACTTTATCACATGATGTGAATTTAGATTTTGAATTTCAAATTAATTATGGTAGAGGCTATGTGTCTTCTGAGCAAAATTCCAAGTATTTAGAAGAAGTTAATGTTATTGCTTTGGATTCTATATTTTCGCCTATAGAGAAAGTTTCATATTCTGTAGAAGATACTAGGGTTGGTCAAAGGTCAGATTATGATAAGCTTGTAATGGAAATTTGGACTACAGGTGTGATTTCTGCTAAAGATGCAATAAAAAAGGCTGCATCAATAGTAAGAGAGTTTTTGTTTCCTCTTGTAGATTTTGAAGATAGTGTTAGTGTATCTTTTGATAAATCAAAATCAGAAAGTTCTAACTTACTTGATATGAGTATTGAGAAATTGGATTTGTCAGTCAGATCTTTAAATTGTTTAGCCAAAGAAAATGTTAGAACTTTAGGGGAGCTTATTAGTAAAAATGCAGAAGAGCTTTCTAAGGCTAGAAATTTTGGGAAAAAAAGTTTAGAAGAGATAATCGAAAAACTTGGTTCTTATCAATTGTTTTTAGGAATGTCCAAAGAAGATGCTTTATCTGTATTGAGCAAGAATGTTAAAATATCTGAATAAAAGGAGAGTTTAGGTTATTTCATGAAAGCAAAATTGGGTTTTAATAGGTTAAGTAGGAAATCTAGTCATAGGAGAGCGCTTTTAAAAAATATGGTAATTTCTTTTTTAAAACATGAAAAAATTTCTTCTACTAAGGCAAAATTGTTTGAAGTTAAAAGATTTTCTGAAAGATTAATTACAAAGGCAAAAGTTGACACTGTGCATAATAGGCGAGAATTATCAAAATTTATACATGATAAATATATTTTAAATAAGCTGTTTACCAAAATTTCTCCTGTTTTTAGACAAAGAAGTGGTGGGTATACTCGGATGATTAAATTAGGTAAAAGATATGGAGATGCGGCTGAAATGGCTATCCTAGAATTAGTTGAAAAGCCTTTAAAAGCCGAATAATTAATAAATTTGAGCATACTGTTTTATAAGATTAAAGTTTAAATTGCTTTTAACAGCATAGGAGTTAAATGATATGATGTATATTATTTTTTCTTCTATTTTTGCTGGCTTTATATTAGGATTTTTAATAAGAGTTTTTTTAGGTAGATTATCTTTATTAGATTTAGAAAAAAATCTGACAAAAGTAAGGGTAGAATCACAATTAGAGATAGAAAATGAAAGAAGGCAAATTATTGCTAATGCAAAATCTCAAATGCTTAAAGAAAAAAACCAGCAAGATAGGGATATAAGGGATAGGAAAAATGAGATTGTTAATCTGGAAAAAAGATTATTACAAAGAGAAGAAACCTTAGATAAGAGAATATCTGCTCTTGATAAACAACAATCCAGAGTTGATTTTAAAATTAAAGAATTTGAACAAAAAGAAAAAGTAATAAGAGAAAAAGAGGCCGATCTTGTTAAAAGATTGGAGAATATTTCTGGTCTTACAAGAGAAGATGCAAGAAAAATTGTAATTGAAAAAGTTGAGCATGAGTCTAGAAGAGATGCTCAAGTTATTATCAATAAAAGTGAACAGGAGGCTCAGTTATTAGCGGATAAAGTCGCAAAAGATATTTTAGTATCTACTATGCAGCGTATTGTTACAGAGGTAAGTTCAGAGTTTACAGTAGCTTCTGTTGAATTGCCTAATGACGAGATGAAGGGGAGGATTATAGGTAAAGAAGGACGCAATATTAGAGCTCTTGAGACTTTAATAGGAGCCGATATCATTATTGATGATACTCCTGAAGCTGTTGTTATATCTTGCTTTGATCCAATAAGAAAAGAACTTGCCAAGAGGACCTTAGAAAGACTTGTTACAGATGGTAGGATTCATCCTGCTAGGATTGAAGAAGTTGTGTATAATGTTACCAATGAGATAAATAGCATTATTCAAGAAGAAGGTGAGAAAGTAGTTTTTGATCTTAATATACATGGACTTGATAAGAGACTTATTAGAGGGTTGGGAAGGCTTTATTTTAGAAGTAGTTATGGGCAAAATGTTTTAAGCCATTCCAAAGAAACTGCTATAATAGGAGAAATTTTAGCTAAAGAGATGAAATTAGACCCTATTGTAGTAAAAAGAGCATGTCTTTTACATGATATTGGGAAAGGTATGGAAAGTATTTCTGATAATAGCGAGGGACATGCTATTACTGGTGCTGAACTTGCTCAAAGTTGCGGAGAGAGTGAAATTGTTGTTAATGCTATTGCTGCGCATCATAATGAAGTTAAGCCCGAGAGTCTTGAGGCTATTGTTGTTCAAATAGCAGATGCCATCTCAGCATCTCGCCCTGGAGCAAGGCGAGAAAGTTTAAATAACTATATAAATAGACTTAAAAGACTTGAAGATATTGCTTATAGTTTTGAAGGTGTTCAAAAATGTTATGCGATTCAAGCTGGTCGTGAAGTTAGAATTATTGTTGACAATGCTTTAATTAATGATGAAAAATCAATTTTACTTGCAAGAGATATTGCCAAGAAGATAGAAGCTGAAATGAGATATCCTGGAAAAATTAAAGTTACAATTATTCGTGAAACTAGAGTTATTGAATATGCAAGATAGCATTATTAAAACCTTGATAATTGGGGATATAATAGGCGAGAGTGGATTAAAAAAAGTTTTTTTTAATCTTAAAAATATTAAAAACAAATATAGAATAGATTTGGTAATTGCTAATGGAGAAAATTCTTCAAATGGTTTTGGAATAACTCCGGAAATAGCAAATAATCTTTTTAGATCAGGTGTTAATGTTATTACCACCGGGAATCATGTGTATTCTAATTGCAAAATAAATGATTATTTAAATAAGCAGATGTATATTTTAAGGCCAAATAATTTTTCAGATTTATTAGATGGGCATGGCTATTGTTTTTTGACTGTTAGAGATGAGAAGATCGCTGTGATTAATGTTCAAGGGGGTATAAATATGAATTTTATTGTTAAAAATCCTTTTGATAATACAAAAAAATTGATTAATATGCTAAGTAATAAGGCCAGAACCATTTTTGTAGATTTTCATGCTGAGAGTAATTATGAAAAAGAAAGTTTTGGATATTTTTTAAATGGTTTTGTAACAGGTGTGGTTGGGACTCATACTCATGTTATGACTAAAGATGAAAGGATATTATCAAAAGGGACAGCCTATATTAGTGATGTTGGAATGACAGGGGGATTGAATTCTGTAATAGGATTTAATCCCGACATTTCTCTTAAAGGCTTGCTTGAATATATCCCTTTAAGAGCTGAAGTTGTGAAAGATGACATAATTTTACAAGGAGTTATTATTACCTCCAATCTAAAGACAGGCCGTGCTTTAAAAATTGAAAGGATTCAGAAATAATTTATTAAATGTACTTTGTAAAAGGTATCCGGAAAAAACACGAAAAGAATTAATGGTTTTGATTTTAACGGGTAATGTATATGTAAATTCTCATAAAGAAAAAAATCCTAAAATGTTAATAAACAAAGCAAGTAAAATAGATTTAGTTGAGAATACTTGTCAAATATTTGTATCAAGGGGAGGTTATAAGCTTTTAGAAGCTCTTAAAGGTTTTGAGATCGAAGTTAAAAATAAAATTTGTGTTGATGTTGGCTCTTCAACTGGTGGCTTTACTGATTGTCTGTTACAGTGTGGTGCTAATTTTGTTTATTCAATTGATGTAGGCATTAATCAACTTTCTTATAAATTGAGAATTGATCCAAGAGTTAAAGTTTTAGAGAGAACTAATATTTTTGATGTTACAGAATTTGAAATTGTGCCTAATTTTGCCGTTGTAGATGTTTCTTTTAGATCGTCAATAAGTATATGTGTGAATTTAATAGATAAACTTTCTGATAATTTTATTATAGTTTTGATCAAGCCTCAATTTGAGGTTAAAAGTTTAAATTTAGATATAAAAAATTTTAATGGCGTTGTGAATGGTAAGTATTTGAAAATAATTTTGCAAAGTGTAATTGAAAAGTTCTATAAAAATAAATTACAAGTTAAAAATATATTAAAGTTAAAAACCAAAGGTAAAAAAGGCAATCAAGAATTTATGTTTTTAATTATTAGGTCAAGTATTTTAAATATTGCAAGCTCTATGCAATTGCTTAACAATATTGAATTTTAATATTTATCCAAAGTCTTTTTATTTAATATCCCTGAGAAGTTTAAGTTTAATTCTTCAAGTATTATTGGATTATTTTCTATCGTTAAAATTATTCCAGTAATTCCTTTAATTTCAAGACATGTTAAAGTTATTTGAGCTATTTGATTAATTATACCCTCAATTCCGAAACTATTTTCATAAAATTCTTTAGATAAGTTTATTTTAGCAATTCCTTCACTTAGGCTTAAGTTTAACAGCTTAGTTTTTATAGAGATTAAGCTTAAAAAATTGTTTTTTAGTTCGTATTCATTTGGTCCTTTGATTAAAGATTTTAGTGTTTCTTCAAGAATATTTTTGTCGTAATATATAGCTCTTTTTACAGTTTGTCTTAAAAAATAGCCTTCTGGGGTAACTTTTATAAAATAAAGCTTGATAAATTTTTTGTTTTTAAGGTTATTATTTCTTTGGTTTTGTTTAAGTTCTTCTTCAAGTTTTTTTATTTCTGGTGGTTGGATTAAAAAACTTTCATTTTTAAGTATTTTTATATTTGTATTTTTATTAGTGTCTTTTTTGACTTCAATTAACCTATTATCGTGTGTTTTACTTGATTCAAATAAACTGTTATCGTAATTTTTTTCTTTAAAAATATGCATAATAAGTGAATTTTTGGTTATTAATAGTGCGCTAATTATTGTTAAAACAATAGCAATCAAAATTAGAAGTATGTCTGATTTGATTGAGCTTGAACTTTTTTTCCTTTTCAATATAAACACTCATGCGTAATTGGCATAAATACTAATATTTGATATTATAATGGAAATATCGGAATAAATAAAGAGGTGTATTTGCTTTGCTTAGTTATAAAAAGGTTCTTATTGTTGGTAGACCAAATGTTGGGAAATCTGCTTTATTTAATCGAATTTTAGATACAAAAAGGAGTATCACTGAAAATACTTACGGTGTTACTAGAGATTTAGTTGAAGAGGTTTGTAAGGTTGGTTCTTTTAAGTTTAAATTAATTGATACTGGTGGGTTTACTATCTTAAAAGATGAGATTAGCAAAATTGTTGTGCAAAAGGTTTTAAGCTCTTTAGAAAAAGTTGATTTAATTTTATTAGTTTTAGATGTTAATGAAATTTTACTTGAAGATTATCAGATTATTGAAAGACTTAGGAAATATAGTAATAAGGTAATTTTAGTTTTAAACAAAGTAGATGCCAAAGATAAGGAATTTTTAGCTCATGAATTTCATAATTTAGGGTTCAAGCGCTGTTTCTTGGTTAGTGCAGTTCATTGTCGAGGCATTGCTAAACTTAGGGATTTTTTAAAAGTAGAAGTTGGCGAGGCTAATATTGAGGATGAAGTTAATATTAAGGTTGGGATTATAGGTAAGCCTAATTCAGGCAAGTCCACCCTTATTAATTATTTATCTGGAAATGAAATTTCAATTGTTTCGGATAAACCCGGTACTACTAGGGATTTTATTAAAACCAAACTAACTAGAAATGGAAAAGTTTTTGAGATTATTGATACAGCTGGGATAAGGCGAAGGGCCAGAGTAAATGAAATTGTTGAATATTATTCTGTTAATAGGGCATTAAAAGTAATTGACATGGTGGATATTGTGTTTTTGTTGATTGATGTTAAAGAAGAATTAACTTCTCAGGATAAAAAGATTGCTCATTATGTTACTAAAAAAGGGAAAGGAATTATTATTGTATTTAGCAAATGGGATCTTGTGAAGGAATCTAAAGGCTATTTTGAAGCCCTAAAGAGTCGTGTGAAATTTTTTTTCCCTGTTTTAAATTTTGCTCCTATATTTAGAATTTCTGTTCATAAAAAGATAGGTTTAGATTCTCTTTTTAAAGAAGCTTTTAAGTTAAAAGATCAACTTGAGTTTAAAACCAGTACCCCAGATCTAAATAAAATGTTGAATTTATGGATCAAAGATTATCATTTAAATGTTTCTCATAAAATAAAATATATTACGCAAGTTAGTGCTAATCCTGTCAGGTTTATTCTTTTTGCAAATAAAATAAAGAATTTTCCAAATTCTTATTATAATTATTTAGTAAATAATTTGCGTAAAATTGGATATAACAATATTCCAATTTTAGTAGAATTGAGAGAAAAAATAAGAGATTTAAAGTGAAATATATATTTTTATTCCTAATAATTAAGAGTCTAAATCTTTTTGCGCTTGAGAGTTTTTTTTATGATTTTGATATAAGGACTAAGTATTCAAAATATTTTAATTCAAGCTATGTACAAAAAAAAATAAGTCCAACTAAGCACTTTATTACAGAAAATTATTATATTGAAGTTTCAAGTTCAGTTTCTTCTGAGTATGTTTACTATTCTTTTTTTAATAAAAAAAAGAATGTGGATTATATTTTTCCAGGGTCTTATGTGATTAAAGTGGGCAAAGATGGCATTGAACAGATAAAAATATTTTTTATAAACAGGGGTGATACGTTTATTAGAATAAAGTCTGCAAAATTTTCTTCTAGTGCTGATTTTTATTTAATAAATACTTTAATTTATAAAGATGTTAAATTGCCTTTTAAGATTGAAGAGATTGCAGTAATTTCTCTTGGCAATATAATAAATTATATTGCCAAGGTTATTGATTTTAGGTATTTTATTCCTGAATATTTTGATATTTATGAAAATATTTCTAATATGGCAATTACCCTAAGGAAGGCTCTTGCATCTTTTTCCATTGCTGAGGTTGTTGATGGTGCAATGGATGAATATGGCAAAATGGTGCATATAGAAACTGGATTGTTGCAAAAAGATCCTGTAGGGTTTAATTGTTCAGGATTTGTTAAATGGGTGGCGGATTCGATTTATAAATCAATTACGGGACGACTTTTAAGGATTGATGATCTTAAGCTTAGACATATTGGTGTTAGAGGTAGTGTTTTTACTAACAACCAAGAATTTAACAAGGATCCTTTTTTTGGTCTTGATTGGATTCGTAATATTGCCTATAGGATAAATAATATTAATATGGATTTTAATTTGTCTAAAATTAAGGAAAATGATGTCAATAATATTAAGTTTTTTGATTATATTGACAACCGTGGCTATAAAATTGAAAATTTAGAATTTTTATTATATAGTCTAGCTTTAGATGAGCCCGGATATATTTATTTTGGATCTATTAGTACGGGTGTTAACAATTTGTCAAGTATGATGCTTCATAAACATGTTGTTTTATTTCTTCCATTTCTTGATGAAAATAAAATTTTTAGAGTGTCTGTTAATGAAGTTAATGCTGAGACTTCGATTAAGTCTCTTCAAAAAAGATATCCAAAATCTTATATCCATTTAGTTAGAGTTAAGATTCCTGAAAATTTACCGATAGTACCTATACCTATAAAGGCAAATAATCAATTATCATGATTAAAGCTGTAATATTTGATTTAGATGGCACCTTGTATCCTGAAGTGGATAGAAATAAATTAATGTTTTTTGAATTTTTAACTAATATTAAGTTTTTTTTAGCTTTTAAAAAGATTAGAAAAAAAATACGAATTTTACAAACCAATCAATTTCCGCCTTCAAATAGAGATGAATTACTTTCCCTTCAGGTTAAAATGCTTTCTGAGCATTTAAATCTTGATGAGAATAGGTGTGCTTTTTTATTAAATAAAATATATTACAGTCAGATTTTTAGTGATAAGTTTAAAAAACTCAAGCCATATCTTGGAGTTCAAGATTTAATCTATTGGCTTAAATTTAAGGGAATAAAATTGGGTGTAATGTCAGACTTTCCTATTTTAGGTCGTGTCAAAAATTTATTAGGCATTCAAGACAGTTTTTGGGATATTCTTTATTCTTCAGAAGATACTGGGTATTTAAAGCCGCATAAAGCGCCTTTTTTAAAAATTATTGAAGATTTAAATTTAAGTAGTAATAATATTTTGTATGTAGGGAATTCTTATGAATATGACATTTTAGGTGCTAAAAATGTTTCAATGAAAGCAGCTTTTTTTTCAAAAAAGAATATAAATTTCAAGGGGACGATTGATTTTATTTTTCATGATTATAAGGACTTAAGAGAATATATACGTTTGAATATATAGAATATGGGTAAAATATTTTATGATAGATTTTGCGACTATTTTAGTTAACCTTTTTTTGGTTTCAATAGTTTTGTTTGTTTATAGGCAATATGATAAACGTTCTAGAGCTTTAGATAAAATTAAAAAGTTCATTGACCTTACAAAGGTTAATCTTGAAGATTTTATTGAAGATAAGACAAAAGAGATTAATGATCTTGCTGTTGATATGGAAGCTTATCAAAGATCTAGCATAGAAATAATAAAAAAGATTGAGGAAGTTCAGCAAAAGATTAAAAACAAAAGCAATGATTTTGCAGAGGTTGAAAAAAAGATAGCTTATCATGATTCTATGCTTAAGGATCTTGATGAGATGACCTTTAAAGTTCAAGAGAATATAGAAAGATTGCAAGTTGATGGGAAAATAGTAGATAAACTTTCAAAAACTTTAAAAGGATTTAATACTCAAATTGATTCGGTTGAATCAAATTTAAATTCGGTGTTAGAAAAATTTGACAAGACCAATAAGGAAAATCTCGAGTCTATTAAAATTGCTAGTTGGGAAAAGTTTGATACTAATATTAAAGACCTTGTTTTTAAAATGGACAATTTGAATAAAGAGATTGATCTTTATGAAAAAGATTTAGCAAATATTGAAGAGAGAAAAAAGGATATTTTAGTTAAGGGTAATGAGAAATTAGATTTAGAATTTAACGATTTTCTTGAAAAAGTTGAATTTAATATTGTTAAATATAATAAAGAGATAGAAAATTCTTTTGGTTTTTATGAAGACAAATATAAGTTAATAGAAAATTCTATAGAGCTTATTATGGAGAGCGTAAAGAATAAAATTAATGAGAAAGAAGATTTTATTTTAAATAGACTAAATGAAGAATTGCAAAATAAATTTAAGGATATCTTTACATACGTTGATGATCGTTCTAAGGAAATTCAAGATAAACTTGAGGATAAGTTGATTTTAGTAGATGATGAAATTTCTTCTATGAGCTCTTCTTTTAAGGACAATGTTTATTCAAGAATTAATTCACTTGAAGAATCAATACGAATAGAGATGGGAAAATATGAGGAGCAGGTTGATGATGTTTTTGATAAATTTAGATCTCAAGTTGAATTAAATCTTAAAAATATTTATGAAGATTATGAAGATAAAATAAACCAAGTTGATAAGAACATTAAAGAAAGGGTAGAACTTGGTTTGTTAGATTTGAATTCTAAAATGGAAAGCGTTCAAGTAGGTGCTATCGATCTTATGAAGAGGCTTGAAGATGATTCTAATAAAATATATCTTGAATTTAAAAATAAGTTTGAAGAAGATATTAAAGTATTTAGTGGAAGTTTTAAGGATGATATTAATCAACTTAAAATGCAATTAGAATCTCAACTTTTAGATGTTGATTCAAATATTCAAGACAAGCTTATTAAGCTTAATGATAATTTGATTTCTAATTTTGAAGAAATTGGTGGCAAATTTAATAATAATTATTCAAATTTAAGTGATAGTATAAATGCTAAGTACACAGCTCTTTTTGAATCTTTGGATTCTAGCAGCTCTAAATTTGAAGATCAAATGGAATCTAAATATAAAGTCTTTACAGATAAATTAACGGCAGAAATGGATGATTTTTCTTTAATTTATGGTAAAAAATTTGACACATTCTCTCAAGAAGCGATTAATAATTATCAAGAATTTCAAGATTTAAACAAAAAATTAGAAAATGAAATTGGATCTTTGTGTAATATGTTAGAAGAAAACCAAGAGATTTTAAAGCGAGATTTTAATACTAGTTTAATTAACATTAAAGATGAAATTGGTAAAAATATAATAGAGTTTAAGGATCGTTATTACGATGAGGTAAATATTTTTGTTAGTCAGCTAGAAGAAAGTAAGCTCCAATATTCAAAGTGGCAAAGTGAAATGGATTCTAATTTAAAAAATATTGAATCTCAAATAAATAAAACAAATGAAGAATTTTTAAGTTTAATTCAGATTCAAAAAGACAAAGGAATAGAGCTTAGTGAGAGTGTTTTTAATGATCTTTCTGATCATATTCAAAAAAAAGCTATTGATATGCATGGTAGTTGGAAAGATGAGCTTATTGCTTTAAATAAATCTTTGCTTGATATTAAGATCTCTAGTGAAGAGCTACTTTCATCTGCTACTTTAAAAATAGAAAATCTAGAAAAAGATATTAACGATAGAATGGAATATGTTTTGTTAAAAACAGGTGATATTGAGAGTTTAGTTATAGAAAAATATAAAGAATTAAAGGATATGTCATATTCACAAAGTGATGAAGCTATATTAGAAATTAAAGAATTTATTAATAGACAAACAGAAATAATTAAAGATAAAAGTGTATTTATGCTTGAGGATTTAAACAAAAAATTTGATGATAAGAATAATTTTGTTATAAGTAAGATTGAAGAATGTGATTATAAATTAAAAGATTTCAAGATTGAATCAGAAGATGTTTTAAATAATTTTAAATCTGATCTTAATGAATTTATTGAGTCAAAACTACAAATTGTCTCTGATATAAAATCAGACAATCAAAAGCAAATTGATGATTTTTTAGATAGAATTTCCAAAGATATTTTAAATAGGAAAGATTCAATTAACAATGAAGTAGACATTAAGCTTAGTGATTGGCAAAGCAAATTAAACGAAATAACTGTTAAAATTGAAAATTTATTGTCTTCAGGCAAGGTAGATTTGGATTTAATAGATTCTGAAGTAACTACAAAAATCAAAGAGCTTAAATTTTCCATAGAAAGTCTTGAGAGTTATTATCTTGAGAAAATAGATGAATTTAGAAATCAGGGTGCTATATATTCTGATGAGCTTTTACAGGATATAATGAACCATTTTAATAAAGAGACTAGAGAACTTGAGGAAAATTTGTCAAAAAAGTTTGCTGTAGTTTTAAATAATTCAGAGGAATTTGTTAAAGAGGTTGATAGTTTATTGCAGGATAAAAGAACTGATATTGCTTCTTTTCAGGCTAATATAGATATTACTCTTGATTCTCTTAGTGTAAAGTTTAATGATATAAACAAAGAAATTAATGAAAAATATAATGAAGTGATATCTAATTACAGAGGGTATTCAGAAAATATTTCTAGCAAACTTGAAAATGAAATAATGCATGAGATTGAAAATCTAAATAGAAGATTAACAGATAGAATGGATAGTCTTAGCAAAGGTATGGATGAAAATCTTCAAAAACTTAAGGAATCTTTTGATGTGTCAAAATATCAGGTTGAAAAATTTGAATTGAAAGTTAAAGATCTAACAGATGATGGAGAGACAAAAATTAGTGAGTTTGTTAAAGAGATCGAACAGTATTATAAATCTAGATTAGAAGAAGCAATTGATTATAGGAGAACTATTGATAGTGATATTATGCAAGCAAAAGAGAGATTTGGAGAGATAACAAATGATCTTAAAAATAATATTGAGAGTAAATCTGAGTTTTTAAATGATCTTTATAAGGAAAGATTTAAACTTATTGAGAGTAATTTTGAAGAGAGATATTCTACATTTTTAATTGAAAGTGAGGGAGCTATTTCAAAAATTAGAGATGAGATCTATAAAACACTTACAATTAATGATGAAAATTTGCAGATTAAGATTGCTGAAATGGATCATAATTTTGAGATAATAGAACAAAGATCAAAAGATATTTTAGAGTTTGAAAAAGAATTGCGAGATAAAATTCAGGATTGTTACGGTGTTATAAATTCTCAATTTGGAGAGATTAAGGTAAGTGTTGAAGAGGATATAAAAAATCATTTTGAAGTTTGTATAAAAAAGGCAAACACTTTGATTGATGATGACATTATAAAGTATGAAAATGAAATTCATAAGAGAATTGATTCTTTAAAATCAATTGAAAATACTTTTGATAGCATAGAGAAAAATTTGAATGACAAAGTGAATGGGTGTATTGATAAAATAGCCAATGATTTTAATCTTAAGTATATTGAACTTGAAGAAAGGTGCAATGAAGGGCAATTGAATTTAGAGAGTAAAATTGACAACAAAATTAAAGCCATTGATAATTTAGCTTCAAGTCAATATGATGAGCTTGAGAAAAAGTATGCTGATATGTATGATGAATTTTTAGAGAGATTAAATTCTTATATTACAACTTTAAGTGAAGAGTTTAAGCATTCAAATAAAGAGATGATTTTTGAACTTGAATCTCAATTAAAAAATCTTAAAAATCTTGAGTCTGATTTAAATAATGTTGAAAAGGATGTTATTAGATTAAAAGAAGAGTCTTATCACAATGTTTCATCACATCTTAAACTATTAGAAGAAGATTTTTTTAAAGATTTGAAAATTAGAGGCGAAGAGCTTAAATATTCTTTGGAAAACTTTGTTGCTTCATATAATGATAAAATTCAAAATTTAGAATATGATTTGTCTAAAAATTTGGAAAACAAGACAGAACTTATTCAAAGCTTTCACTTAGATATTGAACAAAAAATGAAAAATGATAAAGAAAATTTTTATTTGGATTTTACTAAGGAATTTTCTTCCAAAAAAAAAGATATGGAGAGTGAGATAGCCTTAATGGAAACCAATATTACTGGGAGAGTAGATGAATTTATTGATTTTGTAAATAACAGGCAAAATATTATTGATTCTTGGTTTTTAAATATTAAAGATGATGTAAAAAATTGGCAAGAAAAATCTTATAGTACAATAGAGAAGAAAATAAATCTTGCTGAACTTGGAATTAAATCATTTGAGAATGATATTCTTAATGTTAAAATTGGTTTAGAATCTTTTAAAGATGGTTTTGAAGTTAAGGCTGAAGAGATTTTTAGCAATTTGCAAAGCGAGGCTAAAAAAATTGAACAATCAGTTCATCTTGATTTTAAAAATATTGGTGAATCATTAAATCTTAAAGTTTTAGATCTTGAAAGATTTGTTGATTTTAAAGTAGAAAAGATAGACGAAAAGGTTAATAAGAAAACTGAAGATATCTTGACTCAGGCAGAAGTGAAATTTTTAACTCAGCAAAAGAATCTTGAAGATAGGATTTTTGAGCTTAATCAAAAATTGGAGCAAGAATTTACAACTTTATCTTCTAATCTTGATAAAGTAAGGCGGGAAATGGTTGATGTAATTTCTAGTGATAAAGAAAGCTTTGAAGGTCAAATTGAATTAATGCATAAAAATATTTCAGAATTTTCTGAAAAAATTAGTTTATACAGAAGTAATATTGAGACATCAATTGAGAATGAATATAGTTCTTTTTCTAAATCTATAAAATCAGAGTTCGGTTTACTTGAGGACGAGCTTAAAAAAAGTTTAAAACATTCAACGTTGGAGATTGAATCCGTAAAGAATGACTTACAAGAACAAATTGATAAGTTTGAGGTTGAATTCAAAAAAAATCATAAAGAATTATTAAAAGAAGTTGATACTAATGTTTTAGAACTTGAATCTAAAATATTAAATTGTGATATTACATTTAATAAATTTATTAGTGACATTAAAGACAATCTGGTTGAATATAAATCCGATTTGAGAAAAGAATTTGAAGATAGTTATGATAAATTAAATTTTCAAATTGAAAATTTTAAAAAACTAGATGCTGAGCTTGAAAAAAATAATTCAATATTTTTAGAGGCCTATTCTCTTAAGGATAAGTTAGAGAAATTATGGGAAACTTTAAAAAATGAGATAGATCTTGCTCAGGAATATAAAAATAATTTTGAAAACGTTAACAAAGAATTCTATAATATTCAAAAAGAAACATTAGGTATTATTGAAACCTTTAATGATTTAAAGTTAGAACATGAATCTATTCAAGCTATTAAGAATGATTTAAATAAATTTTTTGAATTTTATTCTTCATTTGATAGTAGATATAAGAGTTTAGTTGAATCTTATGATGAAATGCAAATTTATAAAGCTAAAATAAAAGAGATATCTGTTGAGCAGAGAACCATTCTTGATAATTATGAAAGAATTAGCAACAAAGAGAGTATATTAAAGAGTACTATAGAGTCCGTTGATAAAAACTTTGATTTAATAAATGAAGTGGAGAAAAGATTTAATACTTTAAGTAAAGAGAGCACTGAGTTTCAGAACAATCTTAAAGACATGGAAAATGTTGTTTCTAATCTCTTATTAAACAAAGGGTTGTCTGAAGAAGTGATGGTTAATGCTCAGAATTTAAAGGAAATGCTCTTAGATATTGAAAATAGGTTGAAAAACACTTTAACTATGAGAGAGAAGGTGGTGAAATCTGAGACAAGGTTAGAGAATTTAAATATTGCAGCAGAAGAGAGAATAAAAACTCTTGGCATTCTTGTCAAAACAGATTCTAAATATCAAGATAATGTTGGTCTTAATAATAAAACTGTTAGGAATTCTGTAATAAAATTAATGAGGCAAGGATGGAGCGCTGAAGAAATTTCTAGAGCTACTAAATTATCTATTGGAGAAGTTGAGCTTATTTTAGAACTTGGTATAAGCAACAAGGGTGATTAAAGGTTATATTTATGAAGGCAGATTTAAATTTAATAAAAACATTACATCCTCTTGAGATTAAAGTTATTTTAAATAATAAAGAAGAGGATAATATTTCTTCTTCAATTATTATTGAAAAATTAGGGTTTAATGAAGGCCAGGCAAATAAAACAATTGAATGGTTAAATTCTAAAAGGATTATTATAGAGACTTATAGGAAATTAAATGTATTTTATAAAGCAACAGAAAAGGGCCTTAGTGTTTTAAAAGATGGGTTTGTTGAGGAAAAAATAATAAATCTAGTATCTCGAAAGACAGTTTTGGCTTCAAATTTAGCATTAGAGCTTGAGCTTGATCTCAAAGAAGTGAGAAAAGCGTTTGGCAATTTATTAAAAGAGGGCATTCTTTCTCTTGATTTAAATAAACAGGTTATTATAAATTGTTCAGATGGTATAGAGGCTAATTATCAAAAAATACGTGTCTTGTTAGAAAGAGCAAAAAGTAGTGATCTTCTTAGAGAAAGTTTGACAACTGAAGAGCTTTTATTAATATCAAATTTTGCTAAGAAAAAAGGAGCAGATTCTGTATTTTTTAAAATAATAGAAAAGTTTGATTTAAAGTTTAGATTATCTGATTTTGGCTTAGAAGTAAAAAATTTTTTAATGAAAAGCAAATTGACAGGAGATGAGCTTACTAAGCTTACTCCCGAAATTTTAAAAAATAAAACGTATGAGAATAAAAAATTTAGAGCTTATAATATTCATATTCCATCAGCTAAAACTTTTATTGGGCGCTTTAATTCTTATTTAGATTATATTTCTAAAATTAAAGACAAATTAGTTGGCCTTGGTTTTGAAGAGTTTGATGGGCCTTTAGTAGAAACAGAATTTTTCAACAACGATGCTCTTTTTATGCCTCAATTTCATCCTTCTCGTGACATTAAAGATGTTTATTACATTTCAGATCCTAGCATGCAAAAATCCTTACCTGAACCTTACTTTTCTAATGTAAAATTAGCTCATGAATCAGGATATGCAACAGGTTCAAGAGGTTGGAGATATAGTTTTAGTGAGGATCTTTCTAAGAGATTAGTTTTAAGAACTCAAGGTACTGTTCTTTCTGCAAAACAGTTAATTAATGCTAAAAACCCAAGCAGATATTTTGGAGTTCTTAGATGTTTTAGATATGATCAAGTAGATGCAACTCACGGAGTTGATTTTTATCAAACTGAGGGGATTGTTATTGAGGATAACGTTAACATTAAAACTTTGTTAGGCCTTCTTGAAATTTTTGCCAAAGAGTTTGCAGGTGCTACAGAAGTTAAATATGTTCCTGCATATTTCCCCTTTACCGAACCTTCGATTGAAATACATGTAAAACATCCTGTTCTTGGCTGGTTTGAACTTGGAGGAAGTGGAATTTTTAGGCCAGAAGTTACAAAGCCTTTAGGCATTGATCTTCCTGTTATTGCTTGGGGGATTGGAATAGATAGAATGGCTTTAATGCACTTAGGTCTAAATGATTTAAGAGATCTTTTTACTTATGATATTGGTGATGTTATTCTAAGGCGAGGAAAGATAAGATGCCAAAAGTAGAAATTTATAAAAATCTTTTTTTAGATAAAGTAGGAAAAAATTTTACAAATTCAGAGATTTCAGAATTGCTTGAACCATTTAAAGCGGAATTTGATGGGTTTGATGAAAATTCAGGAAAAATCAAAATAGAATTTAATGATACAAATAGGCCAGATTTGTGGTCCTATACTGGACTTGCTCGTCAAATAAAAACGTATTTTTTTGGAAAAATGCCTTGTTATGATTTTTTTTCAAAAAAAGGAGACTTTAAAAAGTGTTATGGTGAAATTTTAGTGGATAATAAAATGTCTCAAATCAGACCGTTTATTTTTGGATTTTTAGCAAAGGGATTGATTATTAATGATAGAATGCTTGAGGCACTAATTCAATTTCAAGAAAAGCTTTGTCAAAGTTATGGACAAAAGAGGAAAAGAGTTGCAATGGGGATGTATAATTCTAATTTTATTAAATTTCCAATAAGTTATGTTGCTTCATCTCCTAATCATAAGTTTGTTCCCTTGGGAATGGATTGTGAGCTTTCTCTTTTAGAAATAAATGAGAAGCATCCCAAAGGATTGGAATATTCCCATATTATCAAAAATTTTGATAAGTATCCGTTATTATTGGATGATAATAATAATGTAGTCTCTTATCCTCCAATAATTAATTCTAATAATATCGGATCTTTAAAGGTTGGTGATACTGATATATTTGTTGAGGTTACGGGGATTGATTTTGAAGCAACTTTGTTAGCGTTATCTGTAGTAGCTTGTGATTTTTATGATATGGGTTTTGAAATTTTGCCGGTAAAAACTGTGTTTAAAAAGCCTTTTGGTTTAGATTTTGAAGAATTAGTATGCCCTTATTATTTCCAAGAAGAAGTAGAGTTTAATGTAAAAAATGTTAATAGGCTGCTTGGAAGTAATTTAACATTAGAGCGTATTTGCCTTAGTTTAAAAAAAATGGGAGTAAATTCTTACTCTAGAGATTTGAAAAATTATGTTATCCCACCTTTTTATAGAAACGACTTTCTTCATGAGGTTGATGTGATTGAAGATGTGATGATAGGGGAAGGTCTTGCAAGTTTTCATCCAGAGCTTCCTAAGGCTTTTGCAGTGGGAAGGCTTAGTGCTTTAGAAGAGTTTTCAAGGGATATTAGAAATTTAATGGTGGGTATGGGATTTCAAGAGATGATTTATAATTATATGGGTTCTAAGAAAGATTTTATTGATAGAATGAATATTAGTGATCAAAACTTTTTAAAAGTATCTAATCCAATGACAGAGAATTATGAATATATTAGGGCATCAATAATTCCCAATTTATTAAAATCAGAAAGTGTTAGTTCTAATTTCCCTTATCCGCATAAAATTTTTGAGGTTGGTAAGATAGCTTTAAAGAATTTGAATACTACTATTGAAGGAACAAGCACTTTTACCAATTTAGCTTTTTTAATGTCTGGCAAAGAAATTTCTTTTAATGAGATTAATTCAATTGTTGCAACGCTTTTTTATTATTTAAATATTGAGATTAATTTAAAAGAATCACAAGCCAATTTTTATATTAATGGTAGGGGAGCGGATATTTTTCTTAAAGACTTTAATATAGGTAGCTTTGGTGAAATTTCACCTTATGTTTTAAATAATTTTGGTATTTTTATTCCATGCTCTGTTTTTGAGGTTAATATCAATAAGCTTATGAGTCGATCTTAAGTATTTAATATTAATTCTAGCAACACTAAGATTTGCATTGAAATTTTTAAGGGAGGCTTAAAATTTATATGTTGGAATTTGAAACCATTGATATAAATCTTACTCAAAAGGAAAATTTATCTCAAAAAGAGGTAGATTTTATTGAAGATGTAATAATTGTAGGATCTGGTCCGGCTGGATTAACAGCTGGGATTTATTCTGTTATGAGCAATTATAAAGCTACTATTTTAGAAGGCCCTGAACCTGGAGGACAGCTTACTACAACCACAGAGGTTTACAATTATCCAGGCTTTAAAAATGGAATAAGTGGTAGAGATTTGATGTTAAATATGAGAGAGCAAGTAGTAAATCTTGGAGCTAAAACTTTTCTCGAAACTGTTTTTTCTATAAAAAAAAGAAATAGTATTTTTTACCTTTATACAGAAAATTATGTTTATAAAAGTAAAGCTGTAATTATTGCCGTTGGATCAAAACCCAAAAAACTTGAATCTCTTAAAAATTCGGATTTATTTTGGAATAAGGGTATTTCGGTTTGTGCTATTTGTGATGGACATCTTTATAAAGGGAAAAGGGTTGCAGTAATTGGTGGAGGAAATACTGCTCTTTCAGAAGCAATTTATTTAAGCAAATTAGCGGATAAGGTTTATGTTCTTGTAAGAAAAGATTATCTTAGAGCTATTGCTATGTTAAGAGATAATGTTGCAAAGTTGCCGAATATTGAAATTTTGTATAATTCAGAGGCCACAGAAGTAGATGGAAAATCTTCTATTTCTTCGGTTAAAATTTTTAATAAAAAAGATAATATTGTTTATAAATTAGAAGTGAATGCTGTATTTATGGCTGTTGGTTATAAGCCGAATACAGAATTTTTAAAAGGGTTTTTGGATTTAGATGAAGAAGGGTTTATTATAACTAAAGACGTTGTTAAAACAAGTGTTGATGGTGTTTTTTCGTGTGGAGATGTTAGTAATAAACTTTATGCTCAAGCCATTACTGCTGCTGCTGAGGGATTTATTGCGTCTGTTGAGTTGGGGAATTTTTTAAAATAGTTTTTATTCAATTTAATGTTTTAGAGTAGATTTAATTGCCTTTTGATTTCAAAGATTAAAATGCCAGCAGATACAGAAACATTAAGTGAGTCTATTTTGCCACTAGTTGGAATTCTTATTAAAAAATCGGAATTTTGTTTTGTTAGCTTGTGAACACCTTTTCCTTCATTTCCTAAAATAAGTGCAATTTTTTTGTCGTTTATTTTGATTTTGTTTATATCTTGCCCTTTAATATCACCAGTGTATATCCAAAATCCATGTTTTTTTAAAAAATTTATTGTATTGTTTATGTTTGTCACTGTTATTTTTTTTACATATTGACTTGCACCAGAGCTGGTGCGCAAAACCGTTGAATTGTCTTTTGCACTATGTTTTTGAGTAGTAATTACAAGATCTATACTAAACTGTTCTGCTGTTCGAAGGATTGCTCCGAAGTTTTGGGGGTCTTCTATTTCGTCTAAAAGTAAAATGAAAACATTTTCTTTTTTTTTAAATGTTTCTAGCAAGTTTTCAAAATCTTTGGTTTGTGTTTTTACATTTTTATTTTTTTCAACTTTTAATTTTAATGCAAATCCTCTATGATCTTTGTTTTTTAGAATTTTGTCAAGCTCATTTATACTGATTTTTGTTATTTTTATATTTTGTGTTTTAGCCAATTTTTCAATTTCTTTAGTTTTTGAACTTTTTTTTGATATATAAAGTTCAAATCCTTTATTGTTTTTTATGCTTTCAATTATTGAATTGGCATGAGTTATATACATATTATACTTTGAGTAAATCTATTTCATCGCCATCTCTTAATTCTTTGCTCAAGTTTTCAAAAAGTTTGATAGCATTAGAATTTAAATTTTTAGGTGTTTTTATTTTGGTGATTAATATTAAGTTTCCAAACTTTTCGGTTTGAAGAATTGGCATTCCTGCGTTTTTAATTAAAATTTGTTCTTCATTTTCTATTCCTTTTGGAATTTGTATTTTAATCTCTTTTGAAGCAATTGTTTTTATTCTTACTTCTTTTCCAAGGGCTGCTTGAGTAAAGCTTATTGGAAGCATTGCGTAGAGATCTTTACCATTTCTTTTAAATATTTTATGAGATCTTATTAATATTTTTACATAAAGATCACCATATTCTTGGTTGTCTGGATTAACATTTCCTTTGCCTTTCATTTTTATTTGTTGGTTATTATCAATGCCTGAAGGAATGTTTAATTGAATAGTTTCTTGTTTTGCAAGGCTTCCTTTTCCTTTACAAGATTTACAAGGGTTTGATATTATTTTACCTTCACCGTAACATTTAGAACATGTTGTTGTAACCCTGAAAAATCCTCCACCTTGTACTACTCTTCCGCTGCCGTTACACATGTTACATATTGAAGGACTTGTACCTTTTTCAGATTTTTTTCCAAAACAAGAATGGCAGAGTATTTGTCTTGTTATGTTTATATCGTTTTTGTAACCAAAGTATGCATTTTCAAGAGATATTTCTATGTTATATCCTACGTCTTCACCTTTTGCATGTTTTCTATTTTTTTCTTGTCCTTTGTTTCCAGTGAAAAATGAATCAAAAATATCACCAAAATCTTCAAAGATGTCTGAAAATCCACTAAATCCACCTGAAAATCCTTCAAATCCTCCCCCTTCGAAAGCGGAGTGCCCAAATCTGTCGTATTTGGCTTTTTTATTATCATCTATTAAAACTTCGTAAGCTTGAGTAGCTTCTTTAAAGATAGAAGCAGCCTCTTCATTCCCTTGATTTCTATCAGGGTGGTATTTAATTGCTATTTTTCTATAAGCTTTTTTTATTTCATCTTTTGAGGCTCCTTTTGAGAGCCCCAAAATTTCATAATAATCTTTTTTCACTATTTTTTATCCTCGTCAACAACTTCGTAATCAGCCTCTTTGCCTTCTTCGCTTGTATTGTTTTGAGTACCATTTTCTTGTTGGTTGCTTGCATTTTGCTGGGAAGAATCTTTATACATCATCTCAGCTATCTTGTAAGAAGCTTTTTGAAGTTCTTCTGTTTTAGATTTTATAAGTGAAATGTCTTCTTTTTCAAGACTTTCTTTTAATTCTTTTATTTTATTTTCAATAGTTTCTTTGTCTTCGATTGAAATTTTTTCAGAATATTCTTTTAATGATTTTTCTGTTTGATAAATTAAAGAATTAGCTGTATTTTTTGCCTCAATATTTTCTTTTAATTTTTTATCTTCTTCTGCATGAGCTTCTGCATCTTTTACCATGCGATCTATTTCTGATTCAGAAAGTCCTGATGATGATTCAATTCTAATTTTTTGTTCTTTGCCTGTTCCCATATCTTTTGCAGACACGTGAACTATTCCATTAGCGTCAATGTCAAAGCTAACTTCAATTTGAGGCACTCCTCTTGGTGCTGCTGGTATTCCATCAAGTATAAAATTACCAAGTATTCTATTTTGTGCTGCCATTTCACGTTCACCTTGAAGAACCTTAATATCAACAGAGGTTTGATTGTCAGCGGCTGTTGAGAATACTTGACTTTTTTTTGTAGGAATTGTAGTGTTTCTTTCAATAAGTTTGGTCATTACACCACCTAGCGTTTCTATTCCTAGTGAGAGTGGAGTAACGTCAAGGAGTACCATATCTTTAGTTTCTCCGGTTAAAATACCACCCTGAATAGCAGCTCCAATTGCTACAGCTTCATCTGGATTTACTCCTTTGTTAGGATCTTGTCCGAATATATCTTTTACAATTTTTTGAATAGCAGGAATTCTTGTTGATCCGCCTACAAGTATTACTTCATTAATGTCAGAAGCTTTAAGTCCAGCATCTTTAATAGCTTTAAGGCATGGTTCTTTTGTTTTTTGAACTAAATGGTCTACCATTTGTTCGAATTTTGCTCTTGTTAGAGTATATTGTAAGTGTTTTGGACCGTTTGCATCTGCTGTAATAAATGGAAGATTTATTGAAGCTTCTTGAGCGCCTGAAAGTTCTATTTTAGCTTTTTCAGCTGCCTCTTTTAGTCTTTGAAGAGCCATTTTATCGTTTGATAAATCAATAGCGCTTTCTTTTTTGAATTCCGAAATTAAATGCTTTATTATCTCATCATCAAAATTGTCACCTCCAAGATGTGTATCTCCATTGGTTGACTTTACTTCAAAAACACCATCTCCAAGTTCCAATATTGAAATGTCAAATGTTCCCCCACCAAGATCGTAAACAGCAACAATCTCTTCGTGTTTTTTTTCAATTCCATAAGCAAGAGCAGCAGCAGTTGGTTCGTTAACAATTCTTTTCACTTCAAGGCCTGCTATTTTACCAGCATCTTTTGTAGCTTGTCTTTGAGCATCGTTAAAGTAAGCAGGAACTGTAATGACAGCTTCTGTAACTTTTTCACCTAAGTAAGCTTCTGCTGTTTCTTTCATTTTTGTAAGAGTTGCTGCTGAGATCTCAGGCGGCGACATTTGCTTTTTTATATTAGAAATGTTTACTCGTGCATCGCCATTTAGTCCCTTTTCTATTTTATAAGGAACCATTTTTATTTCGCTTGCAACCTCTTCAAATCTTCTTCCCATAAATCTTTTAATAGAATAAATTGTGTTTTCGGGGTTTGTAACCATTTGGTTTTTTGCGACTTGCCCCACAAGCCTTTCGCCTTTATTTGTGTAGGCAACAATAGATGGAGTAGTTCTTCCTCCCTCTGAATTTTGTATTACGACTGGTTTTCCATGCTCCATTATAGCTACGCATGAATTTGTTGTGCCTAGGTCAATACCTATTATTTTGCCCATATTATAAACCTCCTCTTTTCTAATTAATTTTTACTTTGAGCAACTTTAACTTTTGCTGTTCTTAATATTCTGTCGTTGTAGCAATATCCTTTTTGGTATACTTCTACTATTTCTGGATTTTTAAGATCTTCTTTCTCTTCAATGCTTATTGCTTCATGACGGCTTGGATCAAAATTTTCGCCATTTTCTCCAAATTTTTTTAAATTATATTTTTTATCAAAGATTGATAGTATTTCATTTTCAATCATACTGATTCCTGTTAATAGGTTGTCAAAATCTTTAGATTTTTTTGAAGAGTTAATAGCCCTCTCTAGGTTATCAAGAAAATTAACAACATCTTTCATTATGGTTTCATTTGCAAATTTAACAAAATTATCTTTTTCTTTTTCTAATCTTTTTCTGAAGTTTTCAAATTCTGCTTGTTTTCTTAAATACAAATCTTTAAGATTGGAGATTTCATTTTCAAGTTCGGTAATTTTTTTATCAGAATTTACCAAATTCAAGTTTTCTTTTTTTTGAGATTTTGTATTTTTGTTATCTTGCTTGTTGGTTTTTTCAGTTTCGTTTTTAGTTTCTTTTTTTTCCATTTTTCCTCCTTTGATAAAGCATTTTATCTTTAAAAAAAATATTTTACAAATTTTTTTCTTTCTTGAAATTTACTAAAATTGATTCATTTTGAGCATTTGCAAGATATATATTTTTCTTAAGCTTTTAGTAATAGTGTTGTATTGATACAGATTTCTATTTAGCAAAATGTTGGTGTGTATTTTTTTGTCAAAATAAAAAAATTTTAATTTTTTTATTTATCAGAATGTTTTCAATATCATTTTTTGATTTTGTTTGTTTTAGTGTGTTGATAGATATCCTTAATTTTAAGGTGTTATTAAAATATGGGTGAGTATTGGTTGCAAAGCCATTAATTTTTTTTGTTGTAATTTAATGTATTATTGCTTATCATTTACCTATGAAAATAAGTATTGCTCAAACGAAATATAGAGGTTTAGATTTTGATAAATGTCTTGAAGATTTTAAAATTAATTATAATGAAGCCTTGTTAAGGGGTTCAGACGTTTTAGTTTTTCCTTCTATGTTTTTAGATCATACTAAGTATAGCGAGTTGTTTGGGCATTCTAAATATTCTCAAAATATATGTAAGTGCATTGAATTTATAAGAGAACAGGTTGATGATAGAACTTTAATTATTTTTGGGCACAGTGTTTATAAGGATGGCAAATTTGTAGATATTATTTCTGTCATCAGTGATCATAAAGTTATTCTAACTGTATCACAATGCAATTCACCCGGGTTTTTTACTTATAAGGAGAATGTATTTGCTGTATTAAATTTTGAGGATGCTTTGCTTTTTAAAGAATTAATTCCCAAATTTGGCGAGAATTTAAAAAAGGCTCAGTATTTAATAATACCATCCAAATCTTATTTCACTAAGGAAAAGAATAATCTTAGGTTAAAATTCTTTGAAAGAGTTGCTGTTGAGAATAATCTGGATATTGTTTATTCAAATTTTTATGGAGCTGAAGATTCTGCAGTTTATGATGGGTGTAGTTTTTTTATTAATAGCTTTGGTAAGCTAAAACAAGCTAAAGGATTTGAGTTTGATTTCATATCTAATGATTCATTTCAAGATTTAAAATTTGATACATGTAATGAGCTTTTTGAAAAAATTATTTTAGCAATATCTCTTGTTTTAAGAGAATATGTTTGTTTTTCGGGATTTTCTAAAGTGCATTTGGGGTTATCTGGGGGTATTGATTCTGCTCTTGTTGCGTGTCTTGCATGTTTTGCTTTGGGCGCTGAGAATGTTGTTGGAATTTCCATGCCCAGTAAATTTTCATCAGAAGGTTCTATTTCTGATGCTAAAGAGCTTTCTAGAAAATTAGGGTTTAAATTAATTGAAATGCCAATAAAAGATCTGTTTGAGGCAAGTAGTAGATCTTTTGAATCCCATTTTGATGTTAAAGGCGTTACTGGAGAAAATTTACAAGCTCGGTTAAGGGGGCTTTTATTAATGTCTTATAGTAATTCTCAAAATTCTTTACTTTTAAATACTGGCAATAAAAGCGAGATTGCGGTTGGTTATTGTACTCTTTATGGGGATACTTGTGGGGGGCTTGCTTTGATTGGAGATCTTTTTAAGACGGAGGTTTATGATCTTGTAAAGTACATTAATGCAAAGTTTGACCAATGTATTATTCCTATTAATATTATTTTAAAAGAGCCTTCAGCTGAGTTAAGGTTTGATCAAAAAGATAGTGATTATCTTCCAAAATATGAAGTTCTTGATATTATTTTAAATAGATATTTAATTGACAATGAATCTGTAGATTCAATTTATCTTTATTTTGAAAAAAGTATAGTTGATAAAGTTTTAAATCTTTATTTTAAAAATGAATACAAAAGAAGACAAGGAGCTCCTATAGTTAAAGTTTCTAAAAAAACTTTTGGTTTTGAACTTTCAATTCCTATTTTAAATAATATGGTTTGAAATTATGGGTAAGGCTTAGTTTTTTAAATTCTCTTTTTTAAAAAATTTTATTGATAATATTTTTTACGGATTTTTACGGAGAAAATTAGAGATTTAATGTTATTTAATATGTTTAAGGATAAAAACATTACAATTTTAAAAAGTAATAGAATTTCAATCTCACAATGTTGTTTATAGTGAAAAATTATAGGGTATTTAATTTTTAAAAATGAAATTAATTTAGTTTTTAATCTATTAAAGTGTTGTTCAAGTTTTTTAAAAGGAATATTCTTTTAGAAAAGATATTCATTATTGTTGTATTTAAAATAGACGACAATAATATTGTTAAAGCATTTGTTGAAGAGAAAATTGATTATTGTTTAAAGAGTCTGTATTTTTTAAGATTGGATGCTAAAATTAAAAATTTTATTAAAAAGAAGTGAATTAAAGATTGATAACAACAAAAGTATTTAAAATCTATTTAATAGAATATCTGGTCATGGTATGGAGCCACTTTTTTGTTGCTTAATGTATCAATATTATTAATTTTTATGTTATGACGGTTGGTACAACATAAGTTCTTTTGAAGTATTAAATTATGTTAATAATTATTTATTGAATTTAGAAGTGATATGTGTATTACATTATGGTATGAGGGTTTGAATATGAAAATTAGAAATATGAAATTTAATCTAAGCTTCACTTTAGCTATTGTTTTAATTCTAATAGGATTTTGAAACTTAAATCAAAGGACATTGCTCTTGAAATTGGGAACTATATGTATCTGTGGAGGAAAAAGAATTTGTGTTTGATAAATTTTCTCATTTTTTACTATTTAATGGAGTCTATGAGATTGAGAATAAAAAAATGTGAGTATGGATATTTATTATTTTTATACTATGCTTAGTTAAAGAATCGAGATAAAAATGGATTGGGATTTCGAAAAAATTATATTTTTGTTAAATGAGTCAACTAGGCTTGCATTAAGTGGTTGTTCTAAATTAAGTGTAGATTTTAAATCTGATGGATCTATTGTAACTCAGGTTGATAAGCAGATTGAGCAATTCTTATTCAAAGAAATTAAAAAGTCTGGTAATTTTGTTATTGGGGAAGAGACAATATCTACTTATACAGAAGAGTATATTAAAAATGCGTTAATCTCAGAGAATACTTTTATTATTGATCCGATTGATGGAACTTCTTCTTTTGCAGCAGGCCTTCCTTCATATGGAATATCACTAGCGTGTGCTAGTGGTGGTAAAATTAGTGAAGGTGCTATTTCTCTTCCTTTAAGCGGTGAGTTTTTTATTACTTCTAACGATAGTGTATTTTATGCTAAAAAAAACATTGGTAGCTATCCTTTAAGAAAGGATTTTAATAAGTTTATTTTTGCCAATTCTGAACCCTATAATATCCAAAGTTTGCTTGCAGTTTCAAAGTCTATTATAAGGTCATTTAATCTTAATGTTTCTTCTCATATTCATAGTAATGGCTCTTGTGTTTATTCTTTTGCCAAACTTTTTACAGGTTCTTATAAGGCTTATTTTTCTTTTGTTGGACTTTGGGATATTGCAGCGTGTTTAGCTATTGGGAGTAAATTAGGCATGGTTGGTGAATTTTATTGTGGCAATAAAATGACATTAGATATCTTAGATTCAATGTACATTTTAGAGCCTAATAATCATAAAAGATGGTCCTTGAAAGATTTTTTTATTTATTCTGATAATAAATCAACAATAGACACTGTAAGAAAAGTAGCAAATAAAAAAATTAATAAGTAAGGGATTTTAAAAGAATTTGAAAATTATTATTTATGTTTTGCAGTTTTATTGTTATTAGATTCAATGTTGAGCGTTTTGATTAGCTTGTTTAAGGTCCAGCTTGAAAATTTTATGTAAAGTATTTTAATTGGATTTTTTGTATTTTTTTTTAGCACTTTTAACGATTCTATGTTCATTAAAGTTATTATTTCTTTTAGTGTTTTTGGCAAATTGTTGAAAATTTTGGAACCAACCTTATGCCCTTCTAGAATAAAATTTTGAAGAGTTATTTGATCTTTTTTTTGCAGGCGTCTCATATATAACTTTAAAATACGCTCTTGAGATTTCATAATTTCTGAATTAATTTGTTCTTGTTTTTTAGTAATTTTTTTCTTGTTTTCAATAACAGGTTTTTTAGGTAGAGACTTATAAGGATTTGTTCCTGGAATATAATTTTTAGGAATTTTCATATATTTTACTCCTATTCAACTAGCCAACCTATACATTTTATTATTTTTTTTGTTTTTATGCAATCAATATTGATATTTTGATTTTTTATGATTAGAATCATCATATGAAAGGGTTTTTAAGGGCAGGAGCTTTTAATTTATTGCTTGGTGCTTTAACATTATTTGTCGTTATTTTTTTACAATTTAGGAATTTAAACTTAAATATTTTTTTTTTAAAAGATGTAAAATTAGAAGTAAATAATAAGGTTGAAAATAGTGAATATATTTTAAATGATATTGTTGTTAATGTTAGGGGACTTAGGATACTTTTGTCCAAACTTAATCCGCTTGTTGTTTTAGAAACAGAATTAAATCTTTTACCCATCTCTTATAAAGTGCAAGACGCAGGTATTTATGTTTATTTTGAGAATAATATTTTTCTAGGATTTTTGTTTGATTCAGAAAATAATTTTAGCATTGAATCAAATCTTTCTAAGAGTTTTTTGTTAAGCTATGAAGTTGAAGAGCACTATGAAGTTTTATTAGATAAGCCTAATATTTCAATAAGACAAGGAGAAAATTTAGAATATAAAGTTTTTTTAGGAGAAAATGTAAAAATAAGAGAAAAAGATATTTTAATTTCTCCTCAAGCAACATTTAGAATTGGTAATGCTATTTATATCGATTCACCAAAGAAAAGTATTCCAAATTCCATTATAGAGGGCAATCAAAGTAATATCTTAGATTATTCTATTATGCATTCAAAAATTAAAGAGGTGGATAATAAAATTTTTAATGATACTTTAAATAATTTTAGACAAAGTGCTTATGATTCTTGGAACAATCCTGTTAATTTTAATGTTTCCAAGGGAGGATGGCTTAAATATGGTACTTATAACTTTGATGAAAATCTAATGGTTTGCTTTTTAGCAGAATCTTTGATTAGAGGAAATCACGAATCAATATTTTTAAAATTAGATTCTTTATTAGCTAAAAATGAACATAAACTTACTTATTTAAGTTTAAATTATTATTCTAATTCAGATCAAATCGACAAATTTTTTTCTTATTTATCAAGAAATAAAACTTTTATTGATTCTCTTGAGAAAGACAAACTTATGGTTTATTTAAAAGAGGATTCTCGTCTTTTGGAAAAAATTTTTTTATCAGAAAACGGTTCTAAATTAAACGATGCTTTAAATCTTCTCAAAGATCCTAAAAAAATATTAAGTTCTAAATTTGATTTTAGCCAAACCTATAACATTCTCTCTAATTATCTTACTTTTCTTAAGATTAGCAATGATGATTTTATTTATTCAACTTTTAAAAAGGAGCTTTATAAATTTATATTCACTTTATTTGATGTTACAGACGAAGGAAAAGTATATATTTTAAATAATAATAATTCATCTGATGTTGTTGAGTATGCATTAAAGATTGCTGGGGTTCTTAAAAGAATAGCATCTTATTTGAAAGATAATTTAATATTAAAGCTTTCATTTAATGTGATTTATTATTCTTTAATGAGTGATTATGCCAAAGGAATTCCTTATGAAAGCTATTATTCTGATATTATTGATAATCAATACATGCCTCAATTTATCTTTATTGTTAAGAATGGATCTAACAGATGGATATATTCTGCGTCTAAGGCTTTGAATCGTGAAGTTACTGATACCAAAGTTATAGTTGATTTTGATCAGGAAATTAATTGTTCAAGCTATATATTTTTTGGGAATATTTTAAACCCAACTTTAGTTAGATTTAGAGAAATTGATTGGTTTACAGATTATAAGTTTTACACATATTCTGATGGTTGGAGGTATTATCCTTTGAGTAAAATTTTGGTTATTAAAGCAACGCCTAAGAAAAAAAAGACCCTTAATCTTTTATTAAGATTTGACAAAATTGCGCAAAAAATAAATATTTATGAATAAGCCTTTATTATCAGAATTGATAATTGATATTGGAAATACTAGCATTGCTTTTGCCTCATTTAAATACAATAAAATTAACCTATTTGTTAAAATGAAAACAAACCTTATGTTAAGGCATGATGAGGTTTTTAGTTTTTTTAAAGAAAATTTTGATTTTAATGTAAATCAAGTTTTTATAAGTAGTGTTGTTCCTATTCTTAATGGAATATTTGAAAATGTCATTTTTTCTTTTTTTAAGATAAAACCCTTGTTTATTAGTTTTGATTTAAATTATGATTTAACATTTAATCCTTACAAAAGTGGTAAATTTTTGTTAGGTTCAGACGTTTTTGCTAATCTTGTTGCTGCCATTGAAAATTATTCATTTGAAAATGTTTTGGTAGTAGATCTTGGGACAGCTTGTACTATTTTTGCTGTTAGTAGGCAGGATGGAATACTAGGCGGTCTTATTAATTCTGGTCCTTTGATAAATTTTAATTCTTTATTAGACAATGCTTATCTTTTGAAGAAATTTTCCATTAGCACTCCAAGTAATCTTTTAGAGAGGACTACATCTGGGAGTGTAAATAGCGGTTTGTTTTATCAATATAAGTATTTAATAGAAGGTGTTTATCGTGACATTAAAAAGATGTATAAAAAAGAGTTTAATTTGATAATTGCCGGGGGTAATGCGAACCTACTTTTGCCATTAATTGAAATAGAATTTATTTTTAATATTCATTTAACTGTAGAAGGTATTAGAATTTTAGGAAATTCTATTGTTTTTTAAGCTTGTTAATTGAAATATTTATTTTTATAAAGTTTTAAATTTTTTTGTTAAATAAATTTGGGAAATTTTTTGTATGGTTATTAAATTTATCTAAAATTAATGTAATTTCTTTATATACTTCGTCATTGATTTCTGCTTTAAATGAATTCAAGTTTGATTCTACATAGCTTTCCTTGCTGAATCCTACTATAAATCCACTTAATTTTGTTTTTTTAAGCCATGAATATGTTAATTCTAAAATTGTTAAGTTATTTCTCTTAGCTATCTCTTCAAGTTTATTTATGGTTTTTAAAGTATAAGGCCAAATTTCTTTTTTAAAAAGTATCAATTTTTCTGTTATATTATCATTAAATTTGCTTTTGTCTTTTATATTAGGTTTAGATAAGAGTCCTTGAGCAATTGTTGAATATGATATGGTGGCAATATTGTTGTCTTCACAGTAAGGAATTACATCTTTTTCTTTATTTCTAAATAAGAGATTGTATCCTATTTGATTTACGTCAATTTTGCAAACTTTTTTTATGCTTTCCATGTGTGATATTTCAAAATTACTTACACCCACATATTTTATTTTTTCTTTTGATCTCATTTCTTCAAGAAATGATGCGATTGGTCTTAGGTCAAAATCGTTTTTAGGCCAGTGTATATAGTAAATATCTATATAGTCAGTTTTTAAATTTTCAAGACTTTCATTAAAATTCTTTTTATATTCTGAAATTTCTATTGGGTAGCATTTACTTGCAATTAAAATATTTTCTCTTATTGTTGGATCCTTTGATATCATTTCACCGATTATTTTTTCTGAAATTCCATTTCCATAAGCTTTTGCAGTATCAATATTTCTAATCCCGTGACTATATGCTTTTTTTAATATTTTTTTGGCGGTTTCTTTTTCAACCTGTTTAAAATATCCTCCTCCAAATTGCCAAGACCCCAAAATTAGTTTGCTATAAGTATTTATTTTTTCTTTAAGATTATTCATAGGTTCTCCTTTTTATTTTATGATAAATTAGTGTTTTTTTAATGATTTAAGTAGTTCTTATTTTAAAGGTTTTGTAATTAAAATTTTATAGTTTATCAATATTTTTTAGTAATTTTTCTTTATTAAAATCTCTATTTATTCCAAATCTGGTTAAAGAGAAATCGTATTTTACAGGATCTTCTTGATTTTCTTTTGAAAAATAGCTTGTAATTTTTATTGCTTTTTCAAGATTTACGTTTTTTATTTCTTTAATTTTAAATAATTTTGAGGCAATGTTTGTCATATGAGTATCCATTGGAACTATAAGTGTATTAGGATTGAATTTATTCCAAATACCCAAATCGACATCATCTTTGCGTATCATCCATCTTAAAAATAAAAAAAGTCTTTTACAAGAACTTCCCTTTGAAGGCTTTGGAAGCAGCATTCCAAATTCTCTTCCATTTATTTTTTCCATATGCTTTATTAATTCATCTACACTAAGTATAAAATTTTGGTTTTTATAATAAATACTATAAAGAAGATTTTCAAGTGTGTGATGTTGTTCTTTTATTATCTTGAGAGTGTATAGTAGTCTTACAATGTCTTCTTCTTTAAAAAATCTATAAACAAATCCTTTAAACATTTCTTTTAAGTCTTTTTCATTTGCTAGCTTAAGGCTTTTAGAAGGTGATTTACCAAGTGGTTTAAGTATTCTCTCTATTGCTTCTAAAATTTTTTCTACCCTTCCAAGTGACAATGAAGAACTAATTAGGCCTACAAGTTCAATGTCTTCTTTTTTTTCATACCTGTATAGAAATTCTAAAGGATCAGGATGTATAAACTTTTTTTTATTGTATTTTGAATATATTTCTTCTAAAAAATCATATAGTGAGCTTTTAGCTTTTATTTGCATTATTATATTCTAATAGTTCCAATAATATTTTTTTAAGTTTTTTATCGTAAAATTTGTCTTTTGCCCATTTTCCAGTCAAATCATATATTGTTGGAGCAGATCCTCTTTTAACAAGGTAAAATCTAGGATCAACCATATTTGAGTTGATATTTTGTTTTGATGCATAAGCTTTTAAATGTTGAATATGAGCTTTGATTCCTTCTTTAATATTGGAAAAAGAATTTCCTTTTGTAAGATTATTAGTAGCGCCTATTCCTGAAAAATTGTGTTGTTCTTTTGAGACTATTCCATTAAATTTTAGAGCTCCTGTTTCTAGTAGCATTTGAGCATAGGCAATGTCGTAGTTAATCCCTTCAATTAAAGATTCGTCTATGTAGGTTTTAGCAATAGTATTTACATAGCTTTTGTCAAGGGTTGGGTTTATTTCTAGAGTATATTTTACAAGGTCTTCCAGTTGAGTTTTTCCTCTACTTATTAAAAAGGGGATATATTTTTCTTTTTGTATTTCAGTACTTATTTCGATTACCTCTTCATTACTATGAGCTTTATTTGTTAGAAAGATGCTGATCATTGCAAATAGCAAGAATTTTTTTATCATTATTATTTTTCCTCTTCAATAAATTTATTAATTTCAGTAACTATAGAATTGAATCTTGATAGCATTAATTTTTTGTTTTTTAAAAAATTAAAACTTTTTAAATAGTTTCTGCTAAAAATAAGATCAGAAATTTCTGCAACATTATTAATGTCTATTAGCTTTATAGAATTTATATTGCTAACTTTTGTATGGAGTTCCTTTTCATTTTCTCTTAGAATTAGTTGCAAGTTTTTTAAATTTTTTATTATTTGTGGTTTGCCCCCTATATTGATATACTTTGTTATATTTTTGTTTTTTGCAAGGATAAAATTAGCAATATTTGCTTGATTTCCCAGTGTAATTAACGTTAATTTATTTAGGTCCATTTTTGAATTTAAAAATTTCAAACTTTGGCTTGATTTTGCTAGTTCAATAATGCTTTGAATATCATTTTCCGTGGATGCAATATCAGCTTTTTCATTAAGAATATTGGCAGGTTCAATTAAATAGCTAATGCTTTTGTTGATTACATAGCTGAATATACTTTTATGGCTATTTTTAATAAAATCGTAGCTTTTCATGTGTTTATATTTTGGTGAATATAAATAAACAATTTTTCCCTTATAAACAAGCTTGTTGATTAGGGATTTGAACATTGAATCGTGAGAATAATAAGGAAGTATAAGTAAAATAGAATCATATATTTTTTGGTTATTGCTAATAAAGGCTTGTTTATATATACTATTCTGTTTTGGTAAATAATTCATTTCGTTTATGAAAAAAGGATTAAATTCATATAAAAGAAATGGATTTTGTTTTTTTAGGCCCAATGTTGAACTTACAGGATACCAAATCGATAAGTTTAAATCATTTTTGTGATCTTTCATTCTTATGAATCCAATTTGATAGCTATTGTTTTCATCTTTGGGATAATTTACAAAAAGTGCTAAATATGAAAAAATAGTTGCAATAATAACGGTTAAAATAGCAGGCATTACAAGTATTGTTTTTAGCAAAATTGAAAGAAATATTCCTTTTGATTGTTTTATATTCTTGTTTTTACTACTACTTCTTCTTCTTCTCCTTCTATTTACTATTGTTTTTATGTTTTTAAAGAAGATGATTATCATAAAGATTAAGAATATACTGCCAATATATAACATTAATGGGTTGATTTCTGTGAAGTATAAAGTTATTACAAAAAATGCACCTGGGAATATTATGAAGTAGTCTTCATAAGTAAATTCTTTTTTAAAATTAAATAAATTTACTATTAAAAATATGCTAAAGCTAGTTAAGAAAATCAGTTCATAAATTTGCGTATCCATAAAAATAATTTTTCCTTAAATAATTATAATCATAAAAGCGGTTTTTCCAAAATAGTTTACAGATTGATTATTAAATAGTGTTAATTGAATTTTAGATTTAAGGAAGGGATTTTCGATTAAGACGAGTTTATTTTTGTTTAATATAAAATGTTGTGTTAAAATAGATTATGTTTACAGGCGAAAGGTAGTAACAATATGGTTGGAACCTTTTTAGGAACTGGTGCTTCAAGTGGTGTTCCTATGTTGAATTGTAGTTGTAGAGTCTGTACTTCAAGTTTTAGCAAAAATAAAAGATTGAGAAGTTCTTTTTTTCTTAAGGTATCTTCTAACATCAAATTGTTGATTGATACAGGTCCTGATATTAGGCAACAGCTCTTAAGAGAGAATATAGATAAGCTTGATTTAGTGCTTTATACACATGAACATTATGATCATATTATGGGTTTTGATGATATTAAATTTTATACACGAAGCGCCCCTTTAAACATTTATGCTAGAGATACTGCTATGGCCCACATAATGAATGCTTTTTCGCATAATTTTTCATCCAAACCTTCTGTAAGTGGAAAGGCAGACATTATTCCTAATGTGATTAGAGATTTTGAGCCCATTTTTTTTAAAGGTCTAAAGATAGTGCCAATTCCTTTGATTCATGGAGAGATAGTTAGTTTAGGCTATAGGATAGGCAATTTAGCGTATCTTACTGATGTTAAATTTATTCCTGAAGTGTCCTATGATTATTTAAAAAATTTAGATCTACTTATAATAGATGCTATGAGAATTAAGCCCCATCCTGCTCATCTAAATTTTTCAGAGGCTATTTGTGAGGTTAAAAAAATCAATCCCAAAATTTCTTACTTTACGCATATTGCACACGATATAATGCATGAAGAATTTGATTATTTAGAAAAAGACAATATTTATTTAGCTTATGATGGGTTAAAGATTTTTATTTAATTTAAATTTAAAGGGGATTTATGAAATTAATTTCATGGAATGTAAATGGAATTAGAGCTGTTTTAAAGAAAGGTTTTCTTGAGTTTGTAAGAGAATATACCCCAGATATTTTATGTGTTCAAGAAACCAAAGCTTTAAAAGAACAGTTGCCAAGGGATTTAATTCTTGAAAATTATTATTCTTATTTTTCAAAGTCAAAGATTAAAGGTTATAGTGGTGTTTGTATTTATTCTAAAGTTAAGCCTATTGCTGTAAATTTACTTGGAAAAGAAATTTTTGACAATGAAGGTAGAGGGCTTATAGCACACTATGAAGATTTTGTATTGATTAACGGTTATTTTCCTAATTCTCAAGCTTTAAGAAGAAGACTTGTTTATAAGCTTGATTTTTTATCTTATGTTGAGAATCTTATCGATTCTTTTGTAAATGACGGAAAAAATATAATAATTTGTGGTGATTTTAATATTGCTCATACCGAGATTGATCTTATAAGTCCTGATTCTAATAGAGACTCTCCCGGATATTATATTGAAGAAACGACTTGGTTAGATAGTTTTTTAAACAAAGGATATGTGGATACATTTAGGATATTTAATAAGGAGCCTGGTTATTATACTTGGTGGAGCTATAGAACAAGGGCTAGAGAGAAAAATATAGGTTGGAGAATTGATTATTTTATTGTTAATGAATTTTTTAAGAGAAATGTTAAAAAATCTTTAATTTTAGACAAAGTAATGGGAAGTGATCATTGTCCTGTGTTTTTAGAGTTGACTGATGCAGTTATATAAAGGGAGGAGGCTAGATTGAAAAAAAACATTGCAATTTTTTATTTAATATTTATAGTTACTTTTAGTTTTGGCATTGATTTAAATGATTTTAATTTTTATCGTAGTCTTGAAAAAGAAGAGTTGATGTTTTTTATTAATTTGCTAAAGAGAGAGCAACTTACTTTGGCAAATAATTGTGCTTTAGAGTATATTGAATTAGCTTATAAGGCGTTAAAAGAAAAAAATATAAATTTATTATTAAAAAACAACAAAGAATTGCCAGCGGATAGCGATGAGCATTTAAGACAATCTAAGGTCTATAACAATGCAAGGCTTATTTTTAACGCTACAAAGGATTTAAATACTTTAGTTCATATCAGTAAGGATGGATTTTTAAAGACTTTAGATGGAAGAAATGTGGGCGTTAAGGATAATAAATTTATTATTTTAGATTCTTTTTTAAATAACGATTTTTATGATGATGTTTCAAGCGAATATACTACTATTGAAATTTATAATAAAAGCATTTTAATGCCCAATTTAAATAAATTTCTTCTAGATAAGCGCTCGAATCCTTTTGTTTATCTTGAAGATTTTAATAAAAACGTTTATTTAAATGATATTCCAAAATTAAGCAAAGAAGAGTTATTGTTTCTATTTTATGAACTGTTTCCAGTTTCTAAGCTAAAGAGTTTAAAAGATTGGAATGATTTTGGATTTTCATCTATTTTAAAAGTATTAAATAAAATTTATTCTGAAAAAATAAATTCAAGAAGAGGGATTGTAAATGAATTATCAAAGAATTAGAAATTATTTTAGATTTACAAGTGTTTTTCTATTTTTTTTGTTTTCCTGTGTTTCTAATGAGTTGAAGTTAGATAAAAGTTTGGTAAAGGGGAAACTTGTTAATGGACTGAGTTATTATATTTATAAAAATCAAACCCCAAAGAATGCTGTTAATATGGGGATTGTCTTTAATGTAGGGTCTCTTAATGAAGAGGATAATGAGAGGGGCATAGCTCACTATCTTGAACATATGGCTTTTAATGGTACAAAAGATTATCCAGGGAATTCTATTGTTGATGTTCTTAAAAAATTTGGAATGCAATTTGGTGCTGATATTAATGCTGCTACTAGTTTCGATTTCACTTATTATAGACTTGATTTGTCAGATGGTAATAATAAAGATGAAATTGATGAATCGTTGAATATTTTGAGAAACTGGGCTTCTCAAATTAGTTTCATGAAAGAAGAGATAGATCTGGAGCGCAATATTATTATTGAAGAAAAAAAGCTTGGTGAAACTTATCCTAGCAGGATTTATGAAAAAATGTATAAGTTTTTGACAAGTGGAAGTATTTATGAATCTAGAAATCCTATTGGTCTTGAAGAACAGATTTTATCTTTTCAGCCAGAAGATTTTAAAAGATTTTATAGAAAGTGGTATAGGCCAGAACTTGCAAGTGTTATTGTGGTAGGAGATATTGATCCTAGAGAAATTGAAGAGAAAATAAAGAAACAATTTATTTCTTGGGAAAATCCAACTGATAAAATTAAAGAGGTAAAAGTAAGTTTAGATTTAGAGTTTAAAGATAAGTTTTTACTTTTAGAAGATTTAGAAGTAGGGGAGCCTAGTTTAATGTTCTTTAAAAAGGAAATTGTTAACTTTGTCAAGACCAAGGATGACGTTTTAGATGCTATTAAAAGGTCTTTATTAGCTGCTCTTTTTGAAAATAGATTTTCTGAATTAAAGACTGCTGGGGTAAAGTATTTTAAAAATGTTTCAAATGAAGATTTTTTTTCATTTAAATCGGACAATAATACTATTGTTGCAAGATCGATTTCATTAAACTTTAATCCAGATTATTTGAACGAAGGAATAGAAGACTTTTTTTATGAGCTTGAGAGAATAAGAAAATTTGGATTTACTCAAGGTGAGTTTGAAAAAGTCAGATCTCAATTTTTTAAATCTTTAGAACTAAAGAAAAATAATATAAATAAAACAAATTCATGGGTTATTTTTCAAGATTTAATAGAAATTGCTATTAATGGTTCTAACAAATTTGATATGAGTGAGTATTGTGATCTTTCTGTTCAATTTTTGAAAAAAATTGATTTGAAGACAATAAACAATCTTGTAGAAAGAGAGTTTGATGTGAAAAATTGTGCAATTTTTTATTCTTATTATGGTAGAGTACATCCTACTTTGGCTTTTGAAGATATTAATAATTTTCAAAAGATAGCTTTAAAAAGAGAGTTTAAGCCTTATGAGAATTCTTCAATTGGAGGTGATTTTTTTAAGAAGTCTTTAGATGATAAAGATATTATTAGAGAAAATGAATTTGAAAATGGAATTTCATCATTTGTTCTTGAAAATGGGGTTGAAGTTTATTTTAAATATAATGATCAAAAAAAAGGCGTAATTGATTTTAGAGCAACTTCTTGGGGTGGTTTAATTAATGAAGATTCAAAACTTATTCCTGTTTTAGCTTTTGCGCCTAGAGTAGTATCTGGCTCAGGATACGGCGATTATTCTGCATTACAGATTGAAAAATATTTATCAGACAAAGCGGTTTCTTTAAGTGTTGGTGTTGGAGCTCAAGAATCATATATTACTGGAAGTTCAGATAAAAAAGATCTTCAAACTCTTTTTGAGCTTATATATTTTACTTTTAAGGAACCCAAAATCGATGATGTTTTTTTGCAAAATGCTATTAATAATATAAAAGCATTAATCAAGAGCAATGAAAATAGTTCTAAATATCATTTTAAAAAAGCTATTAGTAGATTTTTAAACAATAATGATCCTAGATTTGAAGATATAAAAGATAGTGATTTGCAATATTTTACAAAAGAAAATATTTTATCTTTTTACAAGAAAAGGTTTACTTATGCAAATAATTTTAAGTTTGTTTTTGTTGGAGACTCGGATATTCAGACAATAAAAGCTTATTCAAAGAAATATTTAGGTAATCTTAGCTTTAAAAAAATAAGCGAGTATAAAGATTTAGATTACTCTTACAGTAAAAATTTTAATAAAATCGTTGTAAGGAAAGGAAAAGATCCAACTAGTTTTGCTTATGTGGTTTATCCTTTTAAATTTAATTATTTAGCAGAGACCTCATTAAATTTAAATGCTTTGGCAGATCTTATAACGGATGGTCTTATAAAAAATATTAGAGAAAAATTGTCTAGTGTTTATGCAATTCAAGCTTCTTTTGATTCCAATTCAAGGAAAAATTTAGATTCCGATGGTATTTTTTCTATTTTTTTTACAACTGAGCCTAAGGAGTTGGATAATGTTTTAAATTCTATTAATCGCTATATGATTGAAAGGCAAAAAATAGATTTTAATGATAAAGATTTTTCTTATGTTAAGAAAAATTATATTAAAAATACAAAGATAAATTCAGAAAAGAATAGTTATTGGATTTCAAATATATCGAAATCATTATCCTGGCATGGAGTATTTAAAAATAATTTCGGCGTTAAGTTTGTAGAGACAAATTTAAGCAAAGATTTGATAAATGAATTTTTTAAGAGAATTAATCTTGAAGAAAGAGCAGAGATATTATTAATACCCGAATAGCTTAGTTTATTTGAAGCACCCTTCTTACTTTTGACAAAGTAAGAAGGGTAAATATTATTTTTCCTTGACAAGACATCCTCTAGGGGAATCGAACCCCTCTTGCCAGGATGAAAACCTGGAGTCCTGACCGATAGACGAAGAGGACAAAAGTGAGCTCAGTAGGACTCGAACCTACGACAAACGCCTTAAAAGGGCGCTGCTCTACCACCTGAGCTATGAGCCCAAAAGTCATTTTATGACCATCGAAAGTAATGATATATTTAATTTCCAATAATGTCAAGTTAAATTGGTATAAAATTAATAATTCATACCAAAGGGTATTTAACAATTTGAGCTGCACAGGACTTGAACCTGTAACCAACGGATTAAGAGTCCGATGCTCTACCACTTGAGCTAGCAGCCCGGTTTATATTAATTTACTAACAATAAGAATAAGTTTTTATAAATTGAATGTCAAGGTTTACCGGTGCTTTTTTTTAATTCTTCTAGTAAATTTTTTGCTTCTAGATTATTAGGAGAAATTGCAAGAAGTTTAATTAGTGTTTCTTCTGCTAATATTTTATTTTTTGCATTTATTCTTGATTTTGCTAATTTTATTAATAGATTTTGGTTGTTAGGAGCAAATCGTAATGCATTTTCGTATGCAAAATCCGCTTCATTATATCTTTTTAGCTCATAGAAAGAATCTGCAATCAAATTATAAACTTTTATTATTCTTGCTCCTTTAGAATCAAGGCTAATATATTCTTGAAAGTATTTTAATGCATTTTCATAATTTTTTTGGAAAAAATAAGCTTCTCCTAGCGCTTGAATAATTCTTATGTCATATTTTTTAATATCAAGACCAATAATCGCCTCTTTTTCGGCTCTTTTGTATTCTCCTATAGCTATTAAGCTCCATATCAATATTGTCCTAGCATCTAAGTTGCCAGGATTTAACCGAATCTCTTCTAGTGTGTTTGAAATAGCTTCTTTAAATTTTCCTTCTCTATAGAGAAGGAGGGAGTCTTCTTTTTCTTTAAGCTGGGATTGTCCGAATAATAAGCTTGAATTGGATAGCAGAATTAAAGTTATTTGCAATAGAAAAGAAAATTTCATTCTTCCAAATCCTCCATTTCGCAATTCCCTTTAAATATTGCTCCAGAATCAATAAAAAGTTCTTTGGTTTTAATGTTTCCTATTAATTTGCCGGTTTTGTAGATTTTAATTGTTTTTAAAGCCTCAATATTCCCTTTTATTTTGCCATGATTTAGTAAATGTTGGCATTTTATTTCAGCTTCAACACTGGCTTTTTCCCGTAGATAGATTGAGTTTGATGAGTTTATTAAGCCCTTGAGTTTTCCTTCTATTATTATTGGTTGATTACTTTCAATATATCCTTCAAATTCAAAATTTTTTTTTATTACATTTTGAGTATTACTTTCTTCAAATTCTAAGCTATCTATGCTCATTGGAACCTCTAAAAACGAATGCTTTTAAGTTAAAGCATTCATTTTTGATTGAATTTTTTATAAAAATGATTTTTTATAATTGTTTTAGTCGTTTCTTCTTTGGCCTAAAAATCTTAGAAGATATAAGAATAAATTTATAAAATCTAAATAAAGCTTAAGTGATGCTACAACTGCCATTCTATTTTTTATCTCAGTATCGTCTTGTAGCATTTTGTCCATTTTAGAAATATTTTGAACGTCATAAGCTGTTAGTCCTGTGAATATGACTACACCTAAGATAGATATAAGGAAATTAAGGCCTGAGCTTCTGAAAAACATATTAACAAGAGATGCAATAATGATTCCCCATAAGCCCATTATTAGATAGCTTCCCATTTTTGTTAGATCTGTTGTTGTAGTATATCCATAAACAGACATTCCAAGAAATGTTCCAGCAGTAATTCCAAATGTGAATACTATTGATCCTTGTGTATAAATCATAAATATAGAAGATAATGTTACTCCTGTTAGTGCTGAGTAGAGTAAGAAAAGAGCTGTTGCGGTATTGCTTGATATTTTATTAAGAGCACCACCTATTGCATATACAAGTCCGAATTGTATAAGTATTAAAGTCATGAATGACATTGAATTTGAAAATATTATTGCTTTGATTGTTTGATTTTCTGAGGTTGCATATGCAAACATTGCTGAGATTAAAAGTCCAATTGACATAAGTCCAAAAACTTTGGCTAAAAACTTATTTTTTATTAATATTTCTTGTTTTTCTTGTGTTAAATCGATCATAATAAAGCCTCCTTATTATTTATTACTAAGATTATTAAGATTTGTTTTGATCGTTAAATTTTTTGCGAAGTTCATCAAATATAGCGCTTGGAACTTTTCCATATTTTAAGAATTCCATTGAGAATTCTGCTTTTCCTTGGGTAGAGGATCTAAGGACTGTTGAAAATCCAAACATTTCGCTTAAAGGCACCTCAGCTTCAACTTTTGAAAAGCTTCCATCTTCTAGCGATCCTGTTATTATTCCTCTTCTTTGGTTTAAAAGTCCAAACATATTCCCTTGGAATTCAGTAGGTCCTTCAAGGGTAACTTTCATTATTGGTTCAAGGATTGTAGGTTTTGCTTTTTCGTAAGCCTCTCTAAAAGCTCCGATTGCTGCTAATTGGAATGCAATGTCAGACGAGTCAACAATGTGATATTGGCCATCATTGATGGTGATTTTTATATCAACTATCGGGAAACCAATTAATGTTCCTTTTTCCATTGCTTTTTGGAATCCTTTGTCACATGATGGAATGTATTCTGTTGGGATTACTCCTCCTTTTATCAGATTAACAAATTCGTATGTTTCTCCTTCTTTATTAAGAGGTTCCATAAATCCAGCAACTCGTCCAAACTGACCAGCTCCCCCAGATTGCTTTTTGTGAGTATAGTTGAATTCAGCTTTTCCTGTAATCGTTTCCCTATAGGCTACTTGTGGCATTCCGGTTTCAACTTCTGCTTTGAACTCTCTTTTCATTCTTTCAATGTAAACCTCTAAGTGTAGTTCTCCCATGCCTTGAATTATTGTTTCGTTTGATTCAATGTCAACATAAGTTTTAAATGTTGGATCTTCTTTTGTAAATCTTCCAAGAGCTTTAGCCATATTGTCAGCAGATTTTTTGTCTTTCGGCTTTACAGAAAGAGAAATTACTGGGTCTGGAATAAACATTGATGTCATTGAATAGTTGATAGATGGATCACAAAATGTATCCCCTGATGCACATTCTATTCCAAATAAAGCAACAATGTCGCCACTTCCTCCAAATTCAATATCTTCTGTATTATTAGCGTGCATTCTAATAAGTCTTCCAACTTTGAATTTTTTAGAAGTTCTTGAATTGATAAGTTCTTGTCCTTTTTTTAAAGTTCCTTGATAGATTCTAACATAGGTTAATTGGCCATATTGTCCGTCTTCAAGTTTAAATGCAAGAGCAACAGTTGGGAGGTTATTGTCAATTTTAAGATCGATTTCTTTTTCATTATTATTGAGGTCAAGAGCAGTGTTTTTTATATCATGAGGTGATGGTAAAAATCTGGTTACAGCATCTAAGAGTAATTGTACTCCTTTGTTTTTATAAGCAGATCCCATGAATACAGGGCATAATTTTAAAGCCAATGTTCCTGTTCTAATTGCATTGTATATTATTTCAATAGGGACTTCTTTTCCTTCCATGTGTAATTCCATGAGTTCATCATTAAAATCGGCAAGAGCATCAAGCATCATTTCTCTTTTATTTTTTGCTTCTTCTAAGAGTTCTGAGGGTATTTCTTTTTCTATTATTTCTGTTCCATCTTTTCCCTCAAAATAGTAGGCTTTCATTAATACAAGGTCTATAACCCCAATATGTTTATCTTCTAATCCAATTGGGATTTGCATTAAAACGGAGTTTAAGTCAAGTTTTGATCTTAGTTGATCTTTTACATTATAGGGATTTGCTCCAGTTTTATCACATTTGTTTACAAAGGCAAGGCGCGGCACGCTGTATCTTTTAAGTTGTCTATCAACAGTTATTGATTGGGATTGAACTCCCGCAACAGAATCAAGAACTAATATTGCCCCGTCAAGCACTCTAAGAGACCTTTCAACTTCAATTGTAAAATCTACGTGACCAGGTGTATCAATAATATTTATTGGAAAATCTTTCCATTCAACGTGAGTTGCGGCTGACGCTATTGTGATTCCTCTTTCTCTTTCAAGTTCCATTGAGTCCATTGTTGCGCCAACCCCATCCTTGCCTTTTACTTCGTGAATCGCATGAATTTTATTGCAATAAAAAAGAATACGTTCTGTAAGAGTAGTTTTTCCTGAGTCGATGTGAGCGCTAATACCTATGTTTCGTAATTTATTGTAGTCCATTAGACATTGTTCCTCCTGATGATATGTGAGTAAAAGATTAACTATCTTAGTAATTTTACAAAATTTTTTTTTAAAAATCTATCTTATAGCATTTTATGTTATTAAATATTTTGAAGTTTAAACTATTTAATATGATGTTTGCAGTTTGCTTGATTAAAGTTGTATTAATGTATATCCTTATATTAGGGAATATATCATTTAGTAGATTTTGATTTTATTGATTAAAACTTTTTATTTAGTGAATTAACTCTTACTTTATTATTATACTCCTAAGATAATTAATTTGGAGGAATTTGAGTTGGAAACTTTAACAATATCTAATGAATTGAGCAAAATATCACAGGTAGGTTATGATTCTTCTGTGTCTGAGCTTTCTGTATTTTTTAAGGATGGGAGAGCTTATAAGTATTTTAAAATCGAACCAAGACATTTTAGTGTAATATCTAAATTGATTGAGGACAAAAGATCGGTTGGTAAATATTTGACAGAAAATATATTTAACAAGTATGATCAAGAAAAGCTTTAATTTAGTTTTTAGATAACATTAAAAGCCCTTTTGTTTTTTTAAACAGGAGGGCTTATTTATGGTTGGCTTTTAGAGTGATAAGTTTTATTCTATAGTAATCAATATAGTTTTAGATTATTTAATTTTAAAATTTAATAGCATTGAAGTTTTATATTTTGATTATTATTAGATTTAGCGCTATTTTGCCGCTTTGAATAATTTAAATGATATTAAGGACTTGAATAAATTTTTATGTATAAATTGTTATTTATTGTTGTTTTTATTTTGTCTTGTAGTTCTATTTTTAGGGAATATCAAAACATATCAGATGAATATTATAAGCTTGCTAAATTAAATGAAGAGCTTGGTAATAATGAGACTTCTGTTTTGCTTTATGAAAAATCTATTAAATTCAATATTAATGCTGGTGATGATTCGAGTTATAATTTTATTTTGGCTTGCATTAATTTGAAAAAATACGAAGAGGCTGAGTTGAAACTTAATTCCATCATAAAAGAAGATCCAGAAAATATTTTGTTAATTAATTTGAAGGGATATTTGCTTTTTAAGAAAAATGATTTAGATAATGCTTTGATTTATTATTTGAAAACTTTAGAATTTGCGCCTGCAAATAAAGAGGCTTTATTTAATATTTTTTACATTTATCATTTGAAAAGCGACAAAAAAAATGCAAAAAAATATATTTTAAGATATAAAGAGCTAAATCATCCTGTACCAAGTGGTGCGGAAGAAATAATTTCTTCTGTTGTTAAGGGTTAATTTTTTAATTTTTTGTTTACTTTTTACTTTTTTACTTTATGATTATTATATAATAAGGTATGCAATATAAACCCTGTTTTATTTTTCATATTTCATAAATTTTTGTAGGAGAGTTTGTATATGATGAGGCTTAAAGTTTTAATTTTGTGTTTGTTTGGGATTTTTGTGGTCAACGGTTTTACAAACACTAATTTTGAATTCAATTTTGGTGGTGGGGTTGCTTTTCCTGTTAATCCCTTTTCAAGCTTTTATAATGAAGCTTTAGAGATTAATGCAAAGCTTAAGCAAGATTTGCCTTCAAATTCATCCCCAATAGAAAAAGAAGAGATAGTCCAAAAATTTTCTGATTTGGCCAATATTGCTAAAGCTGGATTAAAATATGGTACTTATGCTCAATTTGGTGCTAAGTTTGATGATTTTGTTTCTGTTGGATTTGAGCTTTTGTTTGACATGAACCTTTTTAAGGTAATAAAGCGCTCAGATGGAACTGCAAATGAAAATTTCTCTTTTGTCATGGCAATAACACCGAGATTTTATACAAAATTAGATTTTTTTGTTTTAGCTTTAGCGTTTTTCACAGGTCCTAAGATTAATATAGCTACTTCTGCTGCAGATTCTGTTCTAGCAGAATTGGGTACAATGGGTTGGGATATTGGTGCTAGAATTTCATTCTCTTTTTTAATTCTTGAAGGTTACTATGTTTGGAATATTCATAACGCCAAATTTTCTGATTTCAAGTTTGGAATAGGATTTGAATTTGGAATTGTGTAGTTTAGTCAATTTTGTTTTTAATATTATGTATAATATTAACTTTTGCTATTAATGAGATTTTTCTTTTTATTATTGGAACTAAAATATTTTAATGGTTTTGCTTTAAAAATTTTTAGTTATTTTAGTATTTACATTCATTTTGATTATCAAATTAAGATTGTTAAGATCTTCTTAAAAAAGAACGAGGAACTAGGTGAATTTGCTTAAAAAAAAATCAATAGGAATTATTGCTTGTCCTGGGGGTAGGGTTTTCGCTAATAAAATAATAGAGGAGCTTGAAAAAATATTTATAAATGTTGAAAATGACATTGTAGATAGTATATGCCGAGATTCTAAAGTCTTAAAAGAAGAAATTTTTAAGCTTGAAAAGGTTTTATCTCCGTTTTTAGAAGGTCTTAGTTTGTCTACTCTTAAATGCAAAGAGCCTTTAGAAATCCCTGTAAAATTTGTTAAATTTGCCAATGGTGAATTTAAAACTGAAATTTTAAAAACAATTAGGAATAAGGATATTTTTATTGTTCAAGATGTTGCTAATACTTATGAAGTTGAGATCAATAGTAATGAAAAAGTGATTATGACAGTTAATGATCATATAATGAATTTAATGACAACAATAGATGCTTGTATGCAGGCTAAAGCCAGTTCTGTTAGCGTTATTATTCCATCTTATCCTTATTCAAGGCAAGATAAAAAACATTCAAGAGAATGTTTAACGGCAAGTCTTATTGGAAGATTTTTAGAAGAGTTGGGTATTAGGCATATTTTAACCTTAGATATTCACTCAAAAGCCATTGAAAATGTATTTAGGAAAGTTTATTTTGAAAATTTAAATGTTTCTTATGAAATCTTTAAATCCCTTAGAGATTTGATCGATATTAGAGATTCTAATTTAGTTATTGTTTCGCCTGATACAGGAGCTGTAAGTAGAAATAAATTTTTTGCATCAACTCTTAAGAGCCCTCTTGCTTTGCTTTATAAGGAGAGAGATTATTCAAGAGTTTCAAGTGATATTACTGATTCAAATATTTCTGTAACCAAACTTTTAGGAGATGTTGAGGGTAAGAATGTTTTTATGAGTGATGATATGTTGGCTACTGGGGGTACTCTGATTAAGGCAATGAAATTGCTTAAAAGTATGGGCGCTAAAAAGATTATATGTGGGATTAGTTTGCCGTTTTTCAATGGAGATGCTATTAAATATTTTGACAAAGCTTATGAGGAAGGGTATTTTTACAAAATAATTGGAACGAATGCTGTTTGTCATAATGATGAATTAATAAATAAGCCTTGGTATTATGAAGCCAATGTTGCGCATCTTTTTGCAAATGCAATATTTGCAATTTATAATAAGGTTGGTTTACAAAAAATTCTTGATAGAAGGGATGATATTCAAAAATTGATTACTAAAGGTTAGTTTGTGAATGCTCTTAGTATTGATATTGGCACTAGTGTTTTAAAGGCAGCGTTAGTTAGTTCTGAAAATGGAGTTTTAAGTTATATTGATGTTAGTTATTCGGATTATTTTGATGTCGATTTTGAAAATTTTGATTTCAATATATGGCTTTTTTCTTTTAAAAAAGCCATATCCAATTTTCAACATAACAAAATAGATTGCATTTCTGTTAGTGGTATTTCGCCATGTTTAATTGCTTTAAATTCAAATTTAATTCCTTTAGAAGTATTACATTGGAATTCTCTTAAAATTAAGCCCGATTTTAGGGGAAAGTCTGTATTTTTGCCCTATGTACTTAGTACGGTTGAAAGAGGAACATATTCTAAAATAAGCTATTTTGTTTCTTGTTTTGAGTATTTTATTTATTTGCTTACAGGAAAGCTTTTTACAAGCTTTCCAAGTGTAGAGTATATTCCTTTTATTTGGGATGATATAGAGATAAAAAAATATGGACTTGATAAGAACAAATTTCCCTCGTTCATAAAAATGGGGGAAAATATTGGTGTTGTAACTGATAAAGCAGGCGTTGAATTTGGACTAAGTAGTGGAATTAGTGTAATTAATGCAGGGTCAGATTATTTGAGTGTTTTGGTGGGAAGCGGTGCTTTTCAAGAGGGAATTGTATCAAATAGAATGGGTACAAGTGAAGGGTTTAATTTTGTTTCAAGTACATATTTACCCGGATTTTCTTTGGAATATCCTTATTTTTTAGAAGGATATTTTATTATTGGAAGAATTGTTCCTTTTGGATATTTGATTCAATTATTAAAAGATAGTTTTTATAAAAAAAGTTTGACTTTTGAGTCGCTCTTAAAAAAGATTGTTAAAAGTGCCACTTTAAATAATATATACTTTTATCCAAGCAAAATTAGACTTTTTAATGATTTATTTATTGTAGATCCTTATCTTTGTAAAGATTTAAGCAAAGGAATTTTTGGTAGTGCTAAAAATCCATTAGAGATTGGTTTGGCAATACTTGAGTTTGTGTGTTTTGCTTTTTACAACAGATTGGTTGAGTTGAAAGCCTGTAAAAAAGAAATTTTAAGTATTTTTGTTAGTGGATCTAATTCTGATAATTTGCTTTTAAATCAAATAAAAGCAAATATTCTTGGCAAAGATTTAAAGATTTTTGATTTTAAGCATTCAGAAATTATTGGGGGGGCAATTCAAGCATTCTATTCTTTAAGAGAATTTGGCAGTTTAAATGATTCTTTTTTAAAACTTGCGAAGATTAAGCATGTTGTTTCGCCTATTATCGAGATTCATGAAGAGTATTTAGAAAAATATCAAAAATATATTAATAACTATAGTCTATTTGTTAACCGGTAATATATAAGTTTCTTTAAATTCGCTTATTCCTGCTATTTTTTTAAAGTCCGCTTTTGCTTCTGATTTTGTTTTATAAGGTCCAGATCTCACTCTGTAAATATCTTTATTATCTACTGTTGCAGAATATATTTTGGCAACTATATTATATTTGAGTAATTTTTGAATATAGTTATCTGCATTAATTGGGTCTGAAAGTGATACAAATTGTATGTAATATTCTGTATTAGGGTCATATATGTTATCAATGTTTAAATCTTTTTGGGCTACGGGTTGAGATTTTTCAATAATTTTTGATTTTTGAGAAGTATTAGGTATTTTTTGAGGTGTAGGTTGAGATTTTTCAATAATTTTTGATTTTTGAGAAGTATTAGGTATTTTTTGAGGTGTAGGTTGAGATTTTTCAATAATTTTTGACTTCTGAGAAGTATTAGGTATTTTTTGAGGTGTAGTTTTTTTTTCTTTATTTAAATCTTGTGTTAAATCTATGATTATTTCATTTGGAGTTTCAGATACCTTTAAAGATTTTTCATTTTGGTCAACGTTTTCTAAAGTGTTTTGATCTTTGGTTTCTTCTAAAACAATATTCTTCTCTGCAATATCTGAGGTTAAATTTTTGTTTGGAAAGAAAATGATTGTCCCAAGAAATATTATGATGCAAACTGTTGCGATTGAGGTTAATGCTACAAAAAATCCTTTATTATTGTCATTATTTTCATTCAAATCTTTCATAGTTGATTATCTCCTGCATTTTTTTTTCAATTTCTTTTTCTAGATATGCATAATTTTTATTATTAATTACATTGATTATTTTTAAGTTTATAATATTTTTTTTAAAAAAAATATCTTTTTGGATTTTGAGTATTTTATTTATTATATTTGAATCAATGCTTGGCATAGAATATGCTAATCTATTCTTTATTATAGGAGTCTTTGTTTTAATCACAATTATATAGTCGCAAAGTTTTTCTAAATTTATTTTAAAAAGTAAGGCAGCATTGATTATTATTTTTCTAGATTGGTTTTGAATTAGAATTTTTTTTATTTTGTTGAGTATGATTGGATGTGATATGCTTTCAAGCTTTTTTAATTCTTTATTGTCATTAAATACAAGATTTCTTATTAAGAGTTTGTCTATTTCATTTTTAGTATTTAATATCTTTTGACCAAATATTTTAACTATTTCTTCTTTTTTTTCATGTAAAACCAAATGTCCAATTTTGTCTGCATTTATTTCGTAAAATCCATATTTATTGCTAATTATTTTAGAAGCAGTATCTTTGCCAGATGCAATTTTTCCTGTTATTCCAATAATTAATGAATTTCTCCCCATGATTTGCCCGTTTCAATATTTGCTCTTAAAGGTAGATTTAATGTGTAAGCGGTTTCCATCATAATTTTTAATATTTTTTCCACTTCATTTTTCTCTTTAATAGGAGATTCAATGAGCATTTCATCGTGTACCTGCAGTAATATTTTTGATTCCATTTTTTTACTTTTAAATTCATTAAATACTCTGACCATTGCAATTTTCATAATATCAGCGGCACTCCCTTGAATTATGCTATTTATTGCTATTCTTTCGGCTGCAGATCTTTCTAGATAATTATTACTATTAATTTCTTTTATATATCTTCTTCGTTTTAAGATGGTTTCGCTATATCCAGTATTTCTTACGAAGTTTATTTGATTTGTTATAAATTCTTTGATCTTTGGATAAGAGTCAAAGTATGAGTTTATAAATCCCTTTGCTTCTTCTTTTGTAATTCCCAGTTCTTTTGCAAGTCTAAAATCTGACATTCTATAAATTATTCCGAAATTAATAGATTTTGCTATTCTTCTCAAGTCTGGAGTAATTTCTTTTTCCTCTATTTTGAAAAGTTTAGAAGCAGTTTCTGTATGAATGTCTTTATTGTTTTCAAATGCTTTAATCAGGGCTTCATCTTGTGATAAATGAGCAAGTATAGCGAGCTCAATCTGAGAATAATCAGCAGAAATAAAAATATTTCCATTTTCCGGTTTAAATGCTTTTCTTATTTTTCGACCTTTCTCATCTTTTATTGGTATGTTTTGTAAGTTGGGATTTATACTGGTGATTCTACCAGTTGCTGTTTTTGTTTGTATAAAGCTTGTATGTAGTCTGTTTGTTTTATGGTTTATTAGTTCTATCAAATTATCTGTGTAAGTACTCTTCAATTTTGCAATTTGTCTGTGCTTTATTATGTTTTCAATCGATTCATGCTGTCCTATGAGAGATTCAAGCACTTTTATATCAGTTGAATCTTTTTTCATTTTCTCTGGTAATTTTAGATTTAATTTTTCAAATAAAATTTCGTGCATTTGTTTTGGAGAATTTAGATTAAAATTAATTCCTATGCTTTTTATTATTTCGTTTTCGATTAGTTCTAATTCTTGTCCAAGTTCTTTTCCATATTCTTTTAAATATTCTCTATCAAGGTAAATGCCATTTTCTTCCATTTCTATAATTACATTGTTAAAAGGCATTTCTACTTCGTGCATCAACTTATCGAGTCCGTCTTCTTTTAATTTTTTTGTAAATATATTGAATAATCTAAATGTAATATCAGCATCTTCAGATGAATAACTTGTTGCCATTTCTAGAGATATATTTGCGAAGTTATCATTTTTTTGTATCACATCTTCATATTTAATATTTTTATGCATTAAATATTTTTCTGCAAGAAAATCAAGTGATACTTTTGAGTTTGTGTCAATAAGATATGCTGCAATCATTGTATCAAAATAAGGTGGTATAGGGCTAAATCCATTATTTTTTAGTATTTTATAGTCAAATTTATAATTTTGACCGATTATTTTTGGATTTGATTCAAATAGATTGTTAAATTTTTGTATTATATAATGTTTTTCTATGTAAATTTTTCCTTTGGCTTCGATTGGAATATAGTATCCTTCAAATTCTTTGAATGAAATAGAAATTCCAATTAATCTTGCTGTGTAGATGTCAAGCGAAGATGTCTCTGTGTCTATTGATATGTATTTAGCCTTTTTAAGGCTTTCTATTAAATTGTCAAGTTCTTTTTTGGTCGTTATTGAATGATATTTAACATTTTCTGTGTCAATTGTATTTAGGGTATCTAAGTTGTCAGCTATAGGTTCTTGCGTGAATAGGCTTTTTTGGGCTACATTTTCTTCTTCTTGTTTTAAGATATCCTTTTTATAAGTTTTTATTAGAGAAATTGCTGAATGCTTTTCAAATAAAGATATTAGCTCTTTGCTAAAATTTTCTAAGGAGAAGTTTTCAATTTCTGGAATTTTTAAATCTTCCTCAAGACTTACAAGGTCATAGCTTAAAAAAGCATTTTCTTTTTCTTTGATTAAAATTTCTTGATGTTTTTTACTTATTAGTTCTAAATTTGAATAAATACCTTTTAAGGTTTTAAATTCTCTTAATAAATTTGCTGCTCCTTTTGGTCCAATGCCTTTTATTCCAGGTATATTATCAGATCTGTCTCCAACAATGGCTAAATAATCTTTTATTTGAAAGCTATTTATTCCAAATTTTTTTATTACGTACTCGTTGTCCATTTCAACAAAGCTGTTGTTTTCAATTTTAAGTATCTTTATGTGCTCTGACATTGTTTGCAACAAGTCTTTGTCAGGAGAAATAATGTAGGTTAAATAGTTGTTCTTTGCAGCTTTTTTCGCGAAACTAGCTAAAAGATCGTCAGCTTCGTAGCCCTCAATTTCAAAGATTGGTATTTTTGCCTTTAAAAGCCCCTCTTTTATCCATCCGATTTGAGGGATTAAATCATCTGGAGGTGCATCTCTTGTTGCCTTATAGTTTGGATATTTTTGTTTTCTAAAAGTTGGTATTTCTGAGTCAAAGGTAATAATCAAATGTTTAGGATTTTTTTCTTTAATTATGAAAAATAATGTTTTAAAAAAGCCGATAAATGCGTTTACATTTTCTCCTCGTGTGTTTAAAAGTGGATAATTTTTCATTACGTGATAATTTCTAAATATTATGTTTAGTGCGTCAATCAGGTAAAGTTCTCTCATATTTTAATATCTAACATTATAGTTATAGGTAAATTGCTTACTGTAATATGGTTTTGATGTTTTTTAATTTTTGGGATTTTCCTTTTTGTATTTACAATTTGTTGTAAGAGTTTATAACAAATTTGATATTTAATATATATTTCTTCTTTTAGTAGGTTGATTTCTTTAATCAAGTATTCGAAATTATCTAATTTGTGGTTTTTAGAAGATTTTAACCATGCATTTATTGTTTTATAATAGCTTTTGATTGATTCTAAGATTAGATCTTTTTTAGGGTTGGTTACATTTAATATTCTTACTTCTTCTTTTTGCAATTCAACACTTTCTATTGTTAATATTAATTTTAATTCTTTTAATTCTAATAATAAATTGCTAAAATATTTTTTTAAAATTTCATTAGCTGACAATATTGATTCCTAATTTATTGTGAGTAATATTATTTTCTTTTTTCCCTAGCTTTTTCCAAGCAAGGTTTAATATTTGCAATTGTTTTATAACATTGTCAATTTTGTGTATTTCTTTTTTCAAAAGAACATTTTCTAGCTCTTTATTTAGAAATGAGTATATTGAGAGCAAGTTTGTAGAGATATTTCCACCTTGTTCAAAATTTAAAGTTGACATTAATTCAGTAATGATTTCTTGTGCATGAAAGATTTTTTCGTTAGCTTTAATGCCATTTTGCCAATTTCCATCTTGTATAAGTTCTTTGGCAACTTTTAAATCCTGTATCGCTTTGTCATAAAGCATTATTAATATTGATAGGGGGTTTGATGTGTTTATTTGCGTTTGTTTATATATATTTTCTTTTGCTATCAAAATTACCTCTAATCCAAAAGTTTAATTTGTTCTATTATTTGGTCTTTTTTAAAAGGTTTTGTAATATATCCTCTAGCTCCAAGAGATAAAGCTTTTTGTATTAACTCTTGTTTTCCAATAGCTGTAACCATTAATATATTAACTTTTTTAAGCAATTTTTTATTAACTTCATACATTCTCTCAAGAGCTGTAATTCCATCCATTCCCATCATTGTTATATCGAGTGTTATTAAATCAATATTATTTTGTTTTTCAAATTCTTTAACAGCCTGAATCCCATCTTCGGCTTCTAAAAATTCTTTAAATCCCAATTGCTGTAAGATTTTTATTAGGTTTTTTCTCATAAAAAGCGAGTCATCAGCTATTAAAGCTTTTTTGCCTTCTTTCAAACGAGTACTCCTTCATTCATTTTAACATATTAAAATATCTTTAACGACAATTAAAATATAATTCACATTTTCATAATATTGTTTTTTTTGATTGATTTTTTTATTTAAAGATTATTTTAATTTAAACATAAGTAAAATAATACGTGTTTTTTATGTTCTTTTTATAGTTTGTATAATAAGAAATGCGATTTTTGCTTATGACTTTAGATTATTTGATAAAATAATAAAGAATATGTTAAATTTTACCCTATGAGTAGTAAAATACAGCAAGAAATTGCAGATTTGAAGAAGTTGATCAGAAAGTGGGATAAAGAGTACTATGTCGATTCTTTGCCTAGTGTTGAAGATTTTGTATATGATAAGCATATTTTAAGACTTCAAGAGTTAGAAAGTAAGTGCCCTGAATATAAGACTTTAGATTCCCCTACTCTTAAATTTGGAAGTGATCTTTTAAATGACTTTAAAGAGGTTGAACATTCTGTTCCTGTATTAAGTCTTGATAAGGTTTATAATCTTGATTTGCTAAAATCATGGATAGATAAGATTGATTTTAGCAATTCTTTTAATATTTCTGTTGAGCCTAAGATTGATGGATGTTCAATTGTTCTTTATTATAAAGATGGTATTCTTGAAAAAGCTCTTACTAGGGGTAATGGAAAATTTGGCAATGATGTTACTAAAAATATTAGAACCATTAGACACGTTCCTTTATTTCTTGGTGAAAAGGTTGATTTAGTATTAAGAGGTGAGGTTTATATTACTAAAGAAAATTTTTTAAAAATAAATAAATTTTTGGAAAAGCCTTATACTAATTCTAGAAATTTGGCTTCAGGAATACTTAGAAGGGTTGACAGCAGAGAAGTTGCTAATTTCCCTTTAAATATTTTCATTTATGATTTTTTGAATGCTGGATTGGATTTTAAAACCAATAATTTGGCTATTGAAAAACTTAAGAAGTTGGGCTTTAAAGTTAATCCTTTGATTAGGTTTTTTGATCAAAAAAGTTCAATTAAAGAAGTTTTAAATTATATAGCAGATATAACAAAAAAAAGAAATTCTTTTGAGTATGAAATAGATGGTGTTGTTCTTAAGGTTAGTGATTTTGCTTTAAGAGAAAAATTAGGATACACTTTGCATCATCCCAAATGGGCAATGGCTTACAAATTTGAAGCGCTCTCGGGTTTTAGCAAAGTAAATAGTATTGTTGTTCAGGTTGGGCGTAGTGGTAAAATTACTCCGGTTGCTAATATTGACAAAGTTTTTGTTTCAGGGGCTTTTATTACTAACGCAACATTGCATAATCAAGATTATATAACGTCTATTAATTTAAATGTTGGTGATATTGTTAAAGTTTCAAGAAGAGGAGATGTAATTCCTGCTGTTGAAATGGTGATAAATAAATTTTCAACAGGATTTTTCAAGGTTCCTGATAAGTGTCCATCTTGTAAAACGGTTGTAGTAAAAGAAGGAGCACATTTTTTTTGTACAAATAATAATTGTCCCTCAGTAGCAGTTGAGAGAATAAAATATTTTTGTAGTAAAAATTGTATGGATATTGAAGGGTTTTCTGACAAGACCATTTCTTTTCTTTTTGAAAAAAAATTTATTTCTTCAGAAATTGATCTTTATACATTTAATTTTTACAAACTTCTTAAATTTAAAGGGTTTAAAGATAGAAAGATAAATAATTTGATAAATTCAATCGAAGCTAGCAAAAAAAAACCATTTAGCAAATTACTTCTTAGCATAGGAATTAAAGAATTGGGAGAAAATACAATAAGGTTATTATTTCTTAATAATTTAAATTCATTTTCAAAGCTTTTTAGACTTTGTCAAGATAGGGATTTTGCTTTTTTAACATTGTTAAAAATTAAAGGCATAGGAGAAAAAATCGCTTTAAATATTATTGATGCTTTTAACAATTCAATAATGATTAATAAGTTTAAAGTTTTTGAAAATTTGGGATTTAAAATGGAAGAGCGCATTTTGATTGATGATGAAAATAAGTTATTAGTTGGTAAAAAATTTTGTATTACTGGATCTTTTAATGGTTATTCTAGGCCTATTGTTATTGACAAACTAGAAAATAAAGGAGCAATTTTTAAAACTTGTGTGACCAAGGGTTTGGATTTTCTTGTTGTAGGAGAAAAGGCTGGTACAAAGCTTAAAAAAGCTTTGAATTTAAATGTAAAAATTATGTCTTTTGATGACATAAAAAGTTACTTAGATTAAGTTAGATTTAAAAGTTTCAATTTTTATTTAATTATTTTTATTTGTTTAAATTCAGGTTTTAAACTTTTATACATAATTCCGAGTTCGTGGATATTTTTGACTTCTATTAAATTCCTAAAAAATTCTTCTTTATTTTTTAGAGTAGGGTTAATGAAATATTTTTCAAATTTATATTTTGAAATTATTTCATGATTTTTTAAAGCCCCATTTAAATTATTAGTTGGATCTATTTCAATATAGTATGTGTTTTCTTTTTTAAATGCAAATTGGTCCCCTTTTTCTTTAAAATTATAGTTATTAAGGTATATGTCAGGGTAAATTTGAAAATCCGCTGTTTTGATCATAGTTGTTTTTGGGGCGCTTTTAACATTTTCTTCTAGATCTTGGCTTTCATTCTTTTCTGCAGGCTTTAAATATTTCTTTTCTAATTTAACATTTTCTTCCAAGTCGTCATTTTTGTTTGGAATGCTTGGAATGAAAGCTTCTTCATTTAAAGATTTTTGAGAAATTTCTTTTTTTTTAAAATTGTTTAATTCTTTTTGAAGTTTTAAAATAGTTTCCTCATTTTCTTTGATTTTATCTTCTAATTCTTTGAGCTTGTGTTTATCAGTTCTTATTTTTTTTTGATTTTCTTTGTTTATTGCTTCATTTGCGCTAATTTTTTCTTTCAGGCCATTGATTATTTTTCCTATTAAAGACAAGTTTTCTTCAATTTCTTCTAAGTTTTTATTTGAGTCATCTTTTTTTTTGAAGTTTCTTAACTCTCTTTGCAAGTCTAAAATAATATTTTCATTATCATTGATTCTGTCTTCAAGTTCATCAAATTTTTTTTCATTGATAGCGTAATACTTTTCGTTCTCATAAAGTTTTTCTTTTAGGTTATTTATTATTCCTTCATTAGAAGTGTAGTTGTCCTCATTTGTTTCTTCAATTTCGTCATTATATTCATAATTTTCTTCAAAATCATCATCATCACCATCATCATCATCATCATCAATGTTTTCAATATTTATTTTTTCATAATTTTCAGCATCTTTTGGTCTGGATTTCTTGTTAAGGAGCTTTTTTATTTCTACTATTTCGTTTTTTAATTTATTGGTTAAAATTTCATATTTTTTAGCTTTTTTTTCAATTAATTCTATTTTTTTATTTTCATTTGCCGATGCTTTTTGATTTTTGGTTTTTAAAAGCTTTTCTATATTTTTAATTTTATTTTCATAATTTTCAATTACAGATTTTAGATCATTTTCGTCCATTCTTTTTTTAAACAGTTTTTTGTCTCTTATATTTTCTGGCAATTTTAGATCTTTGCCCTTTTTAAGGTCTTTATAAGAAGCTATATTTTTGTTTAAGTGTTTTAAGGCATTTGTTTGATCGTTTTTATTCTCAGTATCTTTAAATTCTTCACTTAAGTCTTCTAGAGGAATTTCAATGCTAGAGTAGTTTATTGTATTATTAGCTGCCCCAAATAATGATATACATAAAAGTATTATAAAATACATAAAGATTCGATTTTTTATTTTATTCATAAGATCCTTGTTTTTATTTAGAAAACATCTATAATTTATAATGTTATCATAGTTTGTACATTTATTAAAAGTGATAAAATGTCACTGAAGGTGATGTTTTATTGACAAGTGGTGCTGATTTCAAATTGGTTTTAAGTGAATTTCTTATTAAGTTGCTTTAAGATTGTTGCGTATATTGTTAAGGTAAGCTATTTTTGAAGTTTTATTTTTCAATCTTTTTTATTTATGTAATAATGGGTTTTTATTAATTTATTTTTTGTTTAGTTGGAGTTTGCAAGTTTGACAAGTGTGGATGCATATGAATTTTGGGCTTTGCCAGTTTGCTGCAATGTTAAGGATTCTTTTATTGAAGACTTTAGCTTTGTAGATGAACATGTAAGTTCAATTTTTAGTATCAGTTATAAAGACAATATAACTTTAAAGTTTAGAGATTTTGTTGATTCCAATGAATTTAATTTAAAGCTTTTTGATAATAAAATAAGTTTTGAAGGTCAAATTCCTTTAGTTTTGTATTCAGATAATTTGGATTATTTGCTAAAAGCAGAAAAAAGTGTTCTTTTTAATCTAAGAATTGGTGATGGGAGCAATAGTTACTCCTCTGGATTTAAAAAGAAAGAATCTGGAACTTGTAATGTTTTGAATGCTTGTTATAAATTTAGTGATTACAATAGTTTTTCAGATGATTTTATTTTAGTTAAAATATTTTTTGATTCTGAAAACTTAATTATTGATGCTAATGTAGATAATATTTCTTTTTTGAAATTTTTTATTAGTGAGAATTTTGGTGTGGATAAAGATAAAATAAAAATCAATTCTCTTAATAATTGTTGGTCTAGTTCTATTTTTCCCATTTCTTTTAATGCAATTTTGCAAGGCATTGTAATTTCAAAAAAAATTAATAAAACGGTTAATGTTGTTTACTATAAAAGGCATTTTGGAATTTTAGATAATTTAAATTTAACTTTTTCAGTTTCTAATTGTTTGTTGGCAAATAATAAGCTCTCAAAGATTGTTTTAGAAATTATTATAAATAGACCTTTAAATTTTTTATATAAGTTTTATTTTAAATTTATTAATAATATTTTTAAAAATTTATTTTTTGATGGGTTTTTGGAAATTTTTTTTGTTGAGAATAAAGGTGATTTCATATTTTTTTATGACAATTTTTTGGCATTTGAGACTTCTGTTTACAATTTTATTTATTCCAATTTTTATAATCTTGCTTTAGTGACGTCTTGTGAACCAATAGGGTATTTGCTTACACAGATTAAAGGCGATTACAGTAGCTTTTTTAAAATTTTTAAAAAATTAGATTTCAAGAATTCTTTGATAAAGAAATCTTCTGTTTTAAGTGTTAACAAGAATTATAATATTTTTGATACTAGTCGTAGGGGAGTTGGTTTTGCTTATTTAAATTCAAACACTTATTTTTTCAGTGGGGAGCAATATGTTGTTGCCTTCTTATATAAGGATGAATTAAATATATTTTTGCCTTACAGCATTATTGACAACAATTTAAGCAACTATTTGAAAAATAGTTTAGCTAAAACATTGGGTTTGGCCTATAACAATGTAAATTTTTTTATAGATGAGAGTATATTAGATTTTACTAATTTTTATAATCTTCTTTTTAAAGATCCTTATTTGATTGAAAAAGCAATTTTATCTATTAAGGATAATTTTTCTTCTTTGATAAGTACAGGCTTTATAAATGAATATCCTGTTATTTTTAAAGAAAAAATAGCTTCTAACTATGTTAATGATTGCATGCTTGGGTGTTCTGTTGAACTTAAATTTGAATTTTATTCTCTTAGCGCTGTTTTTAGTAATGTAAGCTTTTTTGTAGAGCAAGGCAAGTTTGCCAAGCTTAAGTTAAATAATAAAAGAATTCGTACAATATTTGGGTTAGCGGTTGATTATGTGTTTCGCAGTGCTAATGTAAATTGCGATGTTAAAGATTGTTTAAGCTTAGAGTTTATTGAAGATGGTGAGTTTGTTTTTTCTTTTAGAAGTTTTTTTATTGTTTCTGTTTCTGCAATTCGAACTGCTTTGATTCAGATATTTGATTTTAATGCAAGCAGCACGCCTCTTGATTTTGAAGAAATTTTGAATAGTTGGAGTGTAAAAATTGATATTAATTAATTTTAATCTAAATGGAGAGCGTATTTCAAAAAAAATTAGCCTTTCTTTGACTACTAGAAGTCTTTTAGATTCTATATTTTTTGCTAAGAGCAATAGTTTAGAGTACATTGTTAATAACAGATTTTTTTTAATTTTATTGGATTTTAGACTTGTTTATTCTAATTTGGTTCCTGCTTTTATTTTAAATGGTCGTAGTGTAGTTACTCTTGAAGGACTCAAAAAAAAAAGTTTTTATCAGCACATGCAAAAGATTTTATTAGAAGACGATTTTAATTTTTGTAGTAATTGTTTTGAATCTAATGTTTTGTTGTTTTATTACTTTTTAGAAAACAAGATTGTAAGCAAATCAGATATTTTAGGTTATAGAAATTCATTAAAATGTAGTTGCATGGATGTTGATACTTTTTTATCTCTTTATTTGAAAGCTGAAGAATTGTATAGAAAAAATGGCTAATGTTAAAGTTTATTATCCTGAAAATTTTAATATACTATCTAATTTATTTAACAAAAATTTAAACAATTATATCATTTATAATGAGCTAGATTTTAAAAAAAATCCTAATTTGTTTAATAGAGAAACACCCATTAATAATTTTTTTATTGTTGGTAATTTTGAAAAATTTAATAAGGTATCTTTAAGGGGTAATTTTCTTGAGATGGGGCCGTGTGTTACTTACAACGAGATACTTCAGATTGGCAAGAAAAATATTCCAAGCCTGTTTTATGAATTTATTTCAAAATTTAATGATAAAATATATTTAAATAGTATTAACCTTGCAAATGGGTTTTATTATAAAAACACCATTTTTGATATTTATCCTTTATTATTAAGCCTTGATGCGCAAGTTGAGTTTAAAAATGTTTTGACTAAAAAGACTTACGTTTTTAGTGCTTATAATTTAAATCGGGCTGAGTATATTGCAAATCGAAACACTATTCTTGTTACTAAATTTAAATTTCCAATGATGAATCTATGGAACAGAAGCTTTTATCATAAAGTATTTTTCAACACCATGTCTTTTGACATTTTAGAAGAAACGGATGTTATCTTTATATGTATTCTTTCAAACATCAAAAGAGACGTTATAAATGATTTTTTGTTAAAAATATTTTATGATGATAAAATGATTGTCATAAAGGATTTTCAGGTTTTGCTTTTAAACAAGTCTTTGCCGCTTTCATTTTCTGAGATAGAAAATTCTCTTAAAATGTTGGATAAAAATATAAGAGATTCTAAAAATTTTAATATAGGAGAGAGAAATTTAAAGCTAATAAAGAATTTTTACTTAGACATATTAATGAATTTAAATTTTTAATGGTTAGAATAAGTTTAATTACTATCTTTATTATGCTATATTTCTTATGTAAAAGGAATATATAATTTATTTTTATGTATTATAATGTAAAAAGTTAATCAAAAAAATAATATTCATAATGAGGGGTTTCTGTACTTATGGTAAAAAAAGAAGCAATTATTAAGGCTGTAAACGGTTTACATGTTAGGCCTGCGTCAACTTTTGTAAAAAAAGCTAAAGAATATTCTAGTGAGATAACAATAGAGTCTGATGGAAAGTCTGTTAGCGGAAAAAGTTTATTCAGGCTTCAAACTTTGGAATTGTCATCAGGTAAAAAGCTTTTGATATGTGCTGAGGGTGAGGATGAAGAAATCGCTGCTTCAGAGCTTGCAGAGCTTATCGAATCTTTTAAGGAATGAGTTTTAGAAGGATTTAAGTTATGACTTTATCGGGTAAAAGAATATCTAAAGGAATAGGCATTGGAGAAGTTCTTTGTATTAGGAAAAATTTTGATAAAATTATAAGTAGAGAAAAAATCGACTTTTCTCAAGTTGATAGTGAGATATCAAAATTCAATAAAGCTAAGTCAAAAGCAATTGAAGCGCTTAAGGACCTTGAAAGAAAAGCCGTGCTTCAATTTGGAGATGACAAGAAAGGTATTTTTGAAGGTCAAGTGTTGATCGTTGAAGACGATGAATTTTCTGAACTTGTTGTTGAGCTTATTGTAAAGGAAAATTATAGTGCTGCTTATTCTATTTATTTAGCGTTTGAAAATTTGGTTAAAAGTGTGGAAGACTATAAAGATCCTTATTTAAAAGAAAGAGCGTCTGATTATAAGGACATTAGAAATAGATTAATTTCTACCGTTTTAGGTCAAATAACCGATTTTTCTGAGATTAATAAAGATATTATTCTTGTTACCGAAGAATTAACACCATCTGATACTATGCAATTTGACTTAAATTATGTTAAAGGGTTTTTAACTGCAGTTGGAGGAGAAACTTCTCATGCTGCTATTTTGGCAAGAACAATGGGGCTTCCGGCGCTTGTTATGACTTTGTTAGATATTGATGCGTTAAAGGATGGTGATAAAATAGTCATTGATGCAATATCTTCTATTGTTATTAAAAATCCTTCTTCTGATGAACTTGATCTTTATAAAGGTAAGATTTTGCGTCAAGTGGAGATGGAAAAAGAGCTTTTTTCTTTAAAAGATAAAGATGCTGAAACAAAAGATGGCATAAAAGTGTCTTTAAAGGCAAATATTGGAACACCTGTTGATATTGCCTATGTTAATAAATATGGTGTTGAGGGAATAGGTCTTTTTAGAACAGAATTCTTATATATGAAATCTTTACAACCCCCAACAGAAGATGAGCAGTTTGAAACTTATAAGAGAGTTATAGATACAATGGAAAAAAAAGGGGTTGTTACTATTCGCACTCTTGATGTTGGTGGGGATAAGGAAATTCCCTATCTTAATTTTGAAAAAGAAGAGAATCCCTTTTTGGGTTTTAGAGCACTTAGGATGTATAAAGAATATGAGGAATTAATTCAAGCACAGTTTAATGCTATTTTTAGGGCCAGTCATTATGGGAAGATAAGGGTAATGGTGCCCATGCTTACCAGATATGAAGAGATTGAAACGATCGAATATTTTGTGAATAATGCAAAAATCAATTTGAAGTCTAGAAGTTTGCCGTTTGATGAAAATTTGGAAGTAGGTTGTATGATAGAAGTTCCTTCTGCAGCTTTAATTTCTTCTAAACTTGCCAATAAATTGAATTTTTTTAGTATAGGGACTAATGATTTAACCCAATATGTTTTAGCTGTTGATCGTGGTAATCAAAAAATATCAAATTTATATGATAAGTATAATCCTGCTGTGTTGAAATTAATCAAAAAGGTTCTTGATGATGGAGTTAGTTCTGGAATTGATGTGTCTGTTTGTGGCGAGCTTGGGGGGGATGATGCTGGAGCGTTACTTCTTGTAGGTCTTGGATTTAGGTCTTTAAGCATGATTCCTAGTGCTACACTTAGAATCAAATATTTGCTTAAAAAGTATACAATAATGGAATTGGAAGAATTGGCAAATAGGGTTTTAAATAGTGATTCTGAGCAAGAAACTTTAAGTTATTTTGATAAATTTATAGGAGATTAGTTATGGGGTTTTTAGATTTTTTTAAAAAAACCGCTACATTGGATTTGATTGCTCCGATTAGTGGAAAAGTTATGTCAATTGATAAGGTTCCCGATGAAGCGTTTGCTGAAAAAATAGTTGGTGATGGAATTGCAATTCTTCCAACAAGCAATGAGTTGTTAGCGCCTTGTGATGGGAAAATAGGTAAAATTTTTAAAACCAATCATGCCTTTAGCCTTGAAACCAAAGAGGGTGTTGAAATTTTTGTTCACTTTGGGATTAATACTCTTAATTTAAATGGTAAGGGTTTTACAAGAGTTGCTGAGGAAGGCATTGATGTTAAGCAAGGCGAAGTTATTATTAGGCTTGATCTTGAATATTTAAAAGAGCATTCAGAATCCGTTATTACTCCAGTTGTTATTGCAAATTCTGATGAAGTTTCAAGCATAGAATATTCTTTCGGAAAGCTTGAAAATGGGACTGAATATATTTTGTTATCGTCAACTGTTTTGACAGAAGAAATTAGACATAAAATATCTCAAACAAAGTCTGTTACAGCAGGCAAAGATTTAGTGTTGCGAGTTAGAAAATAAAAAGAGAGAGTTTCAAACTCTCTCTTTTATTTTTAATCACAACAAGTCTTTTTCTAGAAATTCGTTTATTATGTTTATGAATTTTCTTGGATTTTTGCTAGGCATTCCTGAAGTTAGCAGAGCTTCCTCAAAAAGGAGAATGCTTATTTTTTCTAATTTTTCAGGCTCTAGATTTTTTAAATTTTGGACTATTTTATTATTAGGGTTTAATTCAAGTATTGGTTTAATTTCTTTTACTTCTTGCCCCATTGAAAGCATGATTTTTTGCATTTGGTAAGTTGGATCATTGCTATCAACTATTATTGCTGAAGGTTCTTTTATCAATGTTGCTGAGAGATTAACTTCTTTTATTTGGTCCTTAAGGATTTCTTTTACCCTTGTAAGGGTATCTTTAAATTCTTCTTCAATTTTTTTGAAATTTTCATCTTTTAATTCATTGCTAGTTTCATTTTTGTTTATTGCTTTTAGTTTTAATCCTTCGTATTCTGGAATTAGATTTAAAATAGCCTCATCAAGTTCATCATCCATGATTAAGATTTCAAATCCTTTTTCTTTATAAGCGGTTACTATTGGGTTTTCTTTTAATATATTTTCTTTGCCGCCTGTTATATAATAAATGCTTTTTTGGCTTTCATTCATTCTTTCTTTGTACTCTTTAAAAGAGACGAATCCATCTACACTTGAAGATTTAAATCTTATTAATGAGATAAGTTTTTCTCTGTTTTCAAAGTCAGAATAAACACCTTCCTTAATGCATCTTCCAAATTCTTTAGAAAACTCTGAAAATTTTTCAGGATTTTTTTTGCTTAGCTTTTCAAGCTCGCTTAGTATTTTTTTTACAGAAGATGATTTTATTTTAGACAAAATTTTATTTTGTTGTAAAATTTCTCTACTTACATTGAGCGGTAAATCTTGGCAGTCTATAATTCCTTTTATGAACCTTAGATAGTTTGGAAGCAGACTACCTTCAGAGTCTGTAATAAAGATTCTGTTTATAAATAGTTTTACTCCAGGTTTAGTGTTTGGGTAATATAAATCATAAGGAGCTTTACTTGGGATATAAAATAAATTAGTATATTCTAAATTTCCTTCAGCTTTTGTATGAATATACATCAATGGATTTTCATAATCAAAGGTTGTATTTTTGTAAAATTCGTTGTATTCTTCTGTTTTAATTTCGCTTTTATTTTTTGTCCAAAGAGCAGTGGTTTCGTTTAATTTTTCTTCTTTTTCTTCTATTCCTTCTTGTTTCCCGTCCTTCATTATAGGTTCGTTGTATTTTATATAAATGGGATAATTTATATGATTTGAATATTTTTTGATAATTTCTTGAATTTTCCATTTATTAGCATATTCAAGGCCTTCTTTATTAAGATAAAGTTTTATTTCTGTGCCCGGATCTTCTTTTTTTGCTTTTTCTATTTCATATCCTGTTTTACCGTCGCTAGACCAAATATAAGCATCGCTTTCTAGTGCTTTTTTTGATGTAACTTCTACTTTTTCTGATACTATGAATGCACTGTAAAATCCGACTCCAAACTGGCCAATTAGATTTGCAGATTTTTTTTCATCTTGTTTTAAATTGTTAATAAATTCTTTGGTTCCTGATTTTGCAATTACACCAAGATGATTGGTTAATTCCTGTTCATTCATTCCGATTCCATTATCCTTGATAAGGATACTTTTATCATCAAATGTTATTTCTATTTTTGGTTCTAGAGCGATGTTTTTGAATTTTTCATTTGTTAAGCTTAAAAACTTGAGCTTATCAATGGCGTCAGAGGCATTTGATATCAATTCTCTTAAAAATATTTCCTTATGGGAGTAAAGAGAATGAATGATTAAATAAAGCAAATCATTTACTTCTGTATCAAATTGTTTTTTCATGTAAATTTTCCTTTTCAATTTAATCTTTACTTTTTTTATGATATAACATAATCTAAAAATAATAAATAAAGCAATTTGTTTAAAATAGGAAGTTAGAATCAAGGAGAATGCAATGGATGTAGGAATTTATGGGCTTGGTGTTATGGGCGGCAATTTAGCTCTCAATATTGCTGATAACGGTTTTAATGTTTCTGTTTACAATAGAGATAGTGAAAAAACTGAAATTTTTGTTAAACAAAATTCTCATAAAAAGATAAATGGCTTTAAAGATATTGAATCTTTTGTTAAAAGTTTAAAAACCCCAAGAAAAATCATTTTAATGGTGACAAGTCTAGCTGTAGAAAAGGTCGTTGAACAAATTTTACCCTTTTTGAATAAATCGGACATAATTATTGATGGTGGAAATTCTCACTATAAGAGTACAATGAGATTGGAAAAAGAATTGTTTGCCAAGGATATTTATTTTGTAGGACTTGGAATTTCTGGAGGAGAGAGAGGAGCAAGATTTGGTCCTGCACTAATGTATGGAGGAAGTAAATCAGCTTATGAAATTCTTGAACCTATTTTAAATAAAATTGCAGCTAGGACTAAAAATAATGATATTTGTTCTGCTTATATTGGAGAGAATGGTTCTGGGCACTATGTTAAAATGATACATAATGGTGTGGAATATGCTGATATGCAGCTTATCAGCGAGGTTTATTTTTTCATGAAAAAAGCTTTTAATTTAGATAATTCAAAAATTTCTGAAGTTTTTGAAAAGTGGAATGAAGGCGATCTTTCAGGGTATTTACTAGAAATAACTTCTAAGATTCTTAGGTATAAAGAAAATAATGAATATTTAGTTGATAAGATTTTAGATATTGCAAATCAAAAAGGTACTGGCGTTTGGACATCTATTGATGCTCTTGAATCTAGCATGCCTATAAATTTAATTATTGAATCTGTTTTTTCAAGATTTATGTCGGGGTTAAAACACGAAAGGATTATTGCTAGTGATTTGCTTAAGATGGATACTGTTTCTTTTGAGTTTGAGCTTAGTGATTGGATTTTAGATCTTTATTATGCTCTTTTGGTTTCAAAAATAGTAGCTTATGCTCAAGGTTTTATGATGCTTAAGACCGCGTCTTTAAATTATAGCTGGGATTTAAATTTAGGTAAAATTTCTTTAGTTTGGAGAGAAGGTTGTATTATTCGCAGCAGTTTTTTAGATAAAATTAAATTAGCTTATGATAAAAATCCCCATCTTATTAATTTGCTTTTTGATGATTATTTTTTAGATTTATTAAAAAATAATCACAAATCTTTGAGAAGAATAGTTTCAAAGGCTAGTGAAATTGGGATCCCTTTGCCAGCATTTTATGCCAGTCTTTCGTTTTTAGATTCTTATTCCACTAATTATTTGCCTTCTAACTTAATTCAAGCGCAAAGAGACTTTTTCGGTGCTCATTCTTTTGAAAGATTAGACTCAAAACGAGGTGAGTTTTTTCATAGTACTTGGCAATAAGCAATAAATTTAATGAATCATTATGCTAATTTAGATGTAGTACTTAGCGAATATTCCCCCAGCAAAGTTTAGTTTTATTCCTGAATAGGTTCTGTGATGTGCAAGGGATCTTATGTTTGAGATTAATTCTATTGAAGGCGCTATTTTTATACCCATTTCTAAATTTTCTGTAATGTCATAAAAAAGAACCAATGGAATTCTTATTCCAAATCCCAATTCTATATTTATTAATTTAGACGTGTGAGACGATAGGCTTAAATTTCCTCCTATTCCAACTCCTAAATTTAAATTTTTTATCAAATATATTGTAAAAATGAAATCAAGTGCTGCTATTGCTAATAAATTGAAATCATAAAATTTTGATTCAAGTTTAAAGCCTGATAAATTTATTCCATTACTACCGCCATAGCCTATTTCAAAGTCAATAAAAGGAAATGACATTATTAAGTTAATAATTGGATTTCCAATACCTCCCCCAAAGCCAATACCTCTATTTAAATATGAATCTTTTGCAAAACTATTTGTAGATATATTTGCAATCATAATCATGATGAATAATATGAAGATTTTTTTCACTATTGTCTCCCAAATATTATCTTGTTATTATAATATTTTATTTCAGAATTTTAAAACAATAAAAACAAGCTCTTGACCGTTTATATTTTGAGTTAAAGTTTTTTGGATTGGTTTTATTTTTTAACAATTGTTCTTTTTTTTAAAAAAAGAACAATTGTTAATTTTTTTTAAAAAAAAAGAATTTTATATTAAGTAAACCAGAATCTTACTCCTAATCCTGCAAACACTTCCCATCTAAATCCAATGCCATTGCTCCAAATATTCATTCCAAGTCCTGGTGCTATTCGTAAAAATATGTCAAATTTTTTTCTAGATACTGCAAGATTTAAAGCCAAAGGTAATCTTGCTCCAATGCTCATTGGTCCAGAGCCCGATTGACTGCCGCCAAATCTTGAAAACCATATTGTTCCATATCCTCCAGCTCCAACTGAAAAATCCAGAAAATTAGCAGCTCCCGGGAATGTATATATGTAGAAAATATAGTCCAATGCTATAAATAGCGTTTTCCAGTCTAAAAACAAATTATTTACTCCGCTGTAAAGACCAATGTCAAGATCAAAGTTTCCCATATTCATTTGGAAAGCAATTGGTAATGGGAGTATAATTCCCACTCCAAATTTCCCTCTTGCAGTTTTTGTTGAATTAGCAAATCCTGAGATTGGGGCTAATAAAATAATAATTAACGTAATAATTATTATATTTCTCATTGTTTTGTTATCTCCTAAGTGTAACATACTAGCTTTTTAAAAAATTTTAGTTCAATATTTTTTTTTATCTAAAAAGTGAAGACTATATCTTAAGAGAGCCTTTTATTCCGATAGAGAAGTTGCCTTTTATTGGAAATATTAAATTTCCGTTAGGTAATTGGCCAATAAAAATTGATGGTGTTGTTTTTATTATAATTTCAATAATGTCGTAATAAGCCTCATATCTTATTCCTAAGGGCAAACCCACTCCTATTTTATAGGTAATCCCAGAAAAATCATTTGTTAAATTTGAGTTTGTAATTTTGCCTATTTCACAAAATAGGCCAGTTCCTAAGAAAAAGATAAAGTTTGAATTTTTAATTCTTAAGTTTAAGAATATATAGTCAAAATATGTTTTAAATAGCAATACTACAGGCGATTTTGGAAAAAATTCCGAGACACTTAGTATTGTTACGCCTATTCCAATATCAAAGTTATTAATGCTGAATTCCATTGCGGTAGGATAAGGTAGAATAAAGCCGAATTTTATTTTAGTTTTTGGTTTTAAGCTGTCTATTTTTGGATTAATTGCACTGTTTTTAGATTTTTCGTTTGTGAAAATATTTTCAACATTATTGAAAAAGAATGTAATCATTATTAATAAACTGATTAGTTTGTTTTTGCTTTGCATGATTAACTTTTTTATTCTAAATTTAAATTAAACTACAACTTTATATTTAAATTATAAAATAGAATTCTTTTAAAATTATGTCTTTTCTTACTTATTAGAAATTAAATTTTATTAGTTTCTAATTTGTATTTATTAATATATGAGATAATATTAATCTTGATATTAGTATTCTATTTGCGATTTAAATTACATTTAAAGGGGTGTTTATAGGTATGGATTCAGATATACAAGACTCTTTAAGTCAGTACCTTTTGTTTAGTTTAGACGAACTTTATGCTATTGAGATTAAATATGTTGTTGAGGTTTTGGAATATACTAAGATATCAAAAATTCCAAGGACCCCTAGTTACATGGCAGGAATAATAAACAATAGGGGTAAAATCGTTCCAATAATTGATATTAGAAAACAATTTGGAATGAGCGATCGTGTTGTTGATGAGGATGATAAAAAGAGAAATAAGGGAGTTAATGTTTCAAATATTATTATATTGACTTTAGTTTACGAGGGAGATGAATTTAATCTTGGAATTTTGGTAGATTATGTTAACGAAGTTCTTGAATTAGATCCATTTAGCATTGATGATGCTCCTAAGATTGGATCAGGGTTTAATTCAAAATTTATTTCAGGAATTGGTAAGAGCAATAATAAATTTATTATTATTTTAGATGTAGAAAATCTATTTGATGTTAGAGAACTTTCCAGATTTAGAAATACAACAATATACGATCCCGAATATCAGCAGCAATAGGAGTTTTTAGTCATGATTTATAGGCCTGAGGGAGAGCTTGTAATAAATAGTATTTTTAAGGTAAAAGAAGATTTGTTGAATATTTTTAAAAAAATGAAAGAAGGGGATACTCTTACCATTGATCTTTCAAATGTTGAGAAAATAGATATTACTTTTATACAAATTTTATATGCATCTAATAAATATGCTAAGAATAGAAATTTATTTGTAAAAATTGAGTATCCATCCGATGAGGTTTTAAGCTCGTTGATATATGGCGGGTTTTTGACAGATATTGAAGATGTTGATAGCTTTGATTTGGGACTTAATTTAGTTGGATTTTAGATTTAAGGAAAGCTTATGGATAGTAGTGATGTGATTGATAAATTTAAGAATTCCTTTAAGGAAGAATCAATAGAAAATGTTTCAGATATTGAACAAGCACTTCTTAATCTTGAGGTAAGTTCAGACCAAGACATTATTAATTCTATTTTTAGAAATCTACATACCATAAAGGGAAGTTCTGGTATGTTTGGTTTTAATTTTACAGCATCGCTTGTCCACGAAATAGAAACAGTTCTTGATGTTGCAAAAGATGGTAGGGCTACTTTTAATCAAGCTGCTATTGATGCTACGTTAATGTCAGTTGATTTTATTAGGGAGCTTATTGAAGGAGATGAAGCAATTTCTGAGATTGATTTTAACAAGCGTAAGCAGTTTTTGATAAATGAAATTAAAAAGGTTTTTGAGCTTTCTAATGTTAAAGGTGATTTCCAAGAAGCCTTAGAAAATGATTTTTCAAAATCTGATAACAGTTCTGCTTTAAAAGAGTTTGTTAGAGTAGATTCAGATAATAAATTTGATGATGAGGCTTTGCGATCTGAATTTAAGAGCTATAAAATTCTTTTTTCTCCTGCTAAGGGTATTTTGTTTCATGGGCACAAGCCTATAAATTTATTGAGCAAGTTGATTAATTTGGGTAGTGGTCATGTTAGAGCCAAAGTAGATAATATTCCCGATTTAGAGCTTATTTCTCCTGATAATGTTTATGTTGATTGGGAGATAAGGTTAGATACAGAAGAGAGCAGAGAGAGTATTGAAGATATTTTTATATTTTTAGATTCTCAATCAAAAATTGATATTCAAGAATTGGATAAATGTTTTGATGCGGATAAAGGCAATAATGTAGAGCTTAAAAATTTTAATTTATTAGGTTTAGACAGAAGTGCTAAAGATCTTGCTAATTCTTCATTTAAAAAATCTGAATTTGTTGAGAAATCTTTTTTTAATGGAGATAAAAATAAATCTAATGTTCAAGATGATACTGTTAGAAGTAAAGTTAATATTGCTAGCATTAAGGTAGATTCTAAAAAGCTTGATCATTTGGTAAATCTTGTTGGAGAACTTGTTACAATACAATCAAAACTTTCAAAAGAGGCTGAAAATAGGAATAGTAATGTTTTAAATTCAATATCAGCAGAATTTTCTTTATTGATTAATGAGCTTAGAGATTATACAACAGGACTTAGAACAGTTCCTATTGAGATTCTATTTGTAAAATTTCAAAGGATAGTAAAAGATTTATCTACTAACCTTGGCAAGTCAATTCTTTACCATGCTTATGGAGGCGATACTGTTCTTGATAAAAGTATTATTGAAAAACTTAATGAGCCTTTGGTTCATTTAATTCGCAATTCAATAGATCATGGAATTGAATCGTCTGAAGAGAGAGAAAGGTTGGGGAAGGATCCTAAAGGAATTATTAAGCTTTCAGCATGTCAATCTGGAGATTCTGTTATTGTTACTATTGAGGACGATGGAAGAGGTCTTGATAGGGGCAAAATACTTGAAAAGGCCATAGAGCGCAATATAATTTCTGACTCAGCTGCCAAAACTTTATCAAATATTGATGTTTATAATTTGATTTTTGAGCCTGGATTTTCAACTGCAAGTTCGGTTACTGATATATCAGGTCGTGGAGTTGGTATGGATGTTGTTAAGAAACAGGTTGAATCCTTAAGGGGAAATGTTGTGCTTGAAAGTGAGCTTGGTAAATATACTAGAACTAAATTAATTTTTCCATTAACCTTGGCTATTATTGAAGGTTGGCTTGTCAGGGTAAAAGATGAACACTTTATTGTTCCTCTTTCTAATGTTGAGTCTTGTTTAGAATCTAATAAGTTAATTTCTCAAATAGATGGGGTTGAGACTAAAAGCAATGTAATGAATTATAGGGGCAGCATGATTAGTTTTATTCGGCTTAGAGAGTTTTTTCAGGTTTCTAGCGAGAAGAGTTTTAGTGAGCAAGTTGTTGTTGTGAACACAAATAGTGGAAAAATGGGCATTGTGGTTGACGAAGTTTTGGGGCAACATCAAACTGTTATAAAAGCTTTGGGTAAAATTTATTCTCGAGTGGAAGGTGTTTCAGGAGCCACTATACTTGGTGATGGAAGTTTGGCTTTAGTTGTTGATATAGATGCAATAACTAAGCTTATAAGATGAAAAAATCTAAAATACAGATTTTTTTGGTTTTAAAGGTAAAAATATTAAAATATAATAATGAAGATATTAGTAATTGATATTCAAGGACTTATAAAGCAGGTTTTTGTTAGGGCTTTTTCTAAAGATAATGATGTTGAAATATTAAATGCTGGCTTTAATTCTTTGAATCTTATTAATGTATTTTTACAAAAGTTTCCAGACTTAGTTATTATTGATGAGAATACTGCAAGATCTAATTTTGGGAATTCTTTAAACAATGTTCTTAATAATATATCCCTTCCAATTGTATTTATTGCACAAAATGAAATGTTTCCAAATTTTGGATGTCTTGAGCAAAGTAAAGAAAAGGTTAAATTAATAATAAATAAGCTTAATTTCAAGCTTACAGTTGATTTATTTCGCAGTAAGTATTTATCTTTAATAAAGCTTGAGTTGAAAAATCTAGGCAAAAATAAATTAATATCTTCATATGAGGTTAAAAGAATTCCTTCACCCGATTTTTCTAGTCATTCTAAGGTAGAATTGAAAAAAGATAGTTTAGATGATTCAAGTATAAGGAAAAGCTATAGAGTTTCTGATGTTATTAATTTTGCTCCCAAAAATGATCCAGATGTTGTTATTAAATATCAAGGTCTTCTCAATAAGCAGAGAACAGGCAAAATTATTGTTGTGGGCTCTTCAACAGGTGGCACAGAAGCGTTAAGGATTTTTTTAAGCTCTTTTAAAAAGGATTCGCCTCCAATTATTATTGTTCAACATATGCCGGGAGGATTTACAAAATCTTTTGCAAAAAACTTAAATAATGAGTTTAATATTGATATTAAAGAAGCCGAAGATGGAGACATTCTTCGTCCAGGTCTTGTAATAATTGCTAATGGAAGTTATCATTTGATTGTAAAATATGGTAGTGGAAATTATTTTGTCAACTTATTAGATGGACCTCTTGTTAGTAGACATAAGCCTTCTGTAAATGTACTTTTTAGGTCTGCTGCAATGTATGCAGGCGCTAATGCTATTGGTGTTATCCTTACAGGTATGGGAGATGATGGTGCTATTTGTATGCTTGAAATGAAAAAAAATGGCGCTTATACTATTGCCCAAGATCAAGAAACATCTGTTGTTTTTGGTATGCCAATGGAAGCTATAAAAATAGGAGCTGTAGACAAAATCCTTCCTTTAAGCAAAATAGCTGATCATGTTCTAAGGAGATCTTAGTAATGGATAACGACAATAATGATTTTTTTGCCAATGATTATTTGGCAACCTTATTTTATAAACTTGAAGCTTTTGATGAGAGTGCAAGGCATATTTATTCGAATTTAAGTAAATCAATTCCTAAATTAATAGAAAAAATTTCTAAAGATTCTAAAGATTTAGCTTTTAGTATTGACTTGATTTCTAATCTTGATCTTGAGAATGATTCTTCTTTGAATAATTTCATAGCTAAGATTATAGGAGCATTAGATGATTTTGTTGCTTACTTTAATTCTTCGACAACTTCTCTTGAATCTCAATTTAGTATAATACGGAGTAAGGTTAAAGATATAGAAATACTTGAAAATGTGATTGAAAAAATGAAAAAAAGCTCTCTTGATATGGAAATAATGTCTATTAATACGTTAACAGTTGCTATGAGAGCTGGTAAGGCTGGGGGAGCTTTTTCTTATATTACTAGTGAAATTAAGGTTTTAACTCAATCTATGATTAAACAGGCAGATCAACTTACCAGCAAGGGGCGTGAAGTTAAAATTGGTCTAGATAGGGCTAAAAATCAAGTGTATGAAAGCAATACGGCTGAAAATAAAATTCTTGAAGAATTTAGAGATAATTTAATGAAAAAAATAGATGATTTTTCAGATGGAATAGGAAGTGTTATTGCTCTTTATGATGATATTTTAAAAGTTTTATTAGAATTTAAGTTTAAACTTGTAAATTCTATTTCTTATCTTCAGTTTCAAGATAGGCTAACTCAATCTTTGCAACATTTAAACATTATGTATTCTAATATTGATGTTTTTAAATTTAAGGATATAAGCGAGATTCAAAAATTAAAAATTTTATCAATTTTTACTGATACGTCAAAAGTTATAGTAAAAGATGTTCTTGAAAAGCTTGAAAAAAATTATACTGTTTTTGAGAAATTTATTGATACTTCTCTTAGTTCTATTCAAACTATTAATGATTTAAGGTCTGATAATTCTTTATACATAGATATTCCTAAAATAATAGAACAATTTTCTAACATTTTGTCTGACCTGCTTAGAAGAATTGATGATGTTGAAAAGAATAATTCCAATTTTTTGAATTTATATTATGAACAGGTTAAGCTTATAAAATCATTAGAGCTAATGTTTTCAAATATTTCAGCTATTTCTACCAGGTTTCAAAATATTAATATAGCGTCAAAGATAGAAGTTGTAAAAAGATCGGAACTTAAAGCTATGGAGGGTAATATTTCAGAAATGTCGAAAATTATCAAAGAAATTGATTCTAATATTACCAAGGGAATAGAATTTTTAGATCAAATAATCTTTTTTCTTGAAAAAGTTGTTAAGGATTATGACAATAGATTTTATCTTGAAAAAAATTATTTTAATAAATTTAAAAAATTATTTATGGAAATTAAAAATGATATTCTCGATATTAAGAACGTAGCTATTGATAATATTTTGTCTTATGAAGTTTTTTCAATTGAGTTTATGGAAATATTTGAAGAAATGAAATTAGAAGTTTACAATGTTAGAAATTTAAAAAATTCTCTTTTGGATATAGATAATTTTTTAAGCAATATGGAAAGCAAAATAAATTTTAATCTTAATTTAGAATTATCTAAAGTTGGAATTCAATCTGTTGAAATTGAAGATAAAGAATTTGTCAATAGGATTGCTAATCGATTTACTTTATTTGTTCATAAAAAGCACTTATTATCTTTAATAGAAGAAGCTAAGGATGTTCATTCCTTTGATGAGGGTAGTGTAATTTTGTTTTAATTTTTATATACTTTTTGGGGGGGTTTTAGGAGAAAATTAGATGAAAAAAAGAATTTTGGTTATTGATGATAATAGGGCAATAAGGCAAAGTGTTGCTTATATTTTAGAACAAAACGGTTTTGGAGTCTCAGAAGCAAAGGATGGTTTAGAAGGGGTTTTAAAATTTAAAGAAGCAGTTGGGCAAGGAGATAAAGATTTTGATCTTGTTATTACAGATATTAACATGCCCAATTTAGATGGCATTGGCGTTATTAAACAGATAAGAGAATTTGGCAGCTTTGTTCCGATACTTGTTCTTACCACTGAATCTGAGCAATCTAAGGTTGATGAGGGCCGTAAAGCGGGTGCTACTGGGTGGCTTGTTAAGCCTTTTAATCCTGAAGCTTTAATGAAAACAATTTCAAAAATTTTTTAAGTTTTTATTTGTAGTTAATTTGTAGACTTTTTAAGTGTTTTATTAAAAATTAAAATTATTTTCAATATGTTCTTTTAGAATAAAGATAATGTATTGAAGGGGATATTTTATCCTTATTATAAGGATGTTAAATTTCAGTAGTATAAATATTTATGAAATTAAATTTTGCTTAAAAGAGCAATCATTATATAGTAATACTTGGTAATTTTGAAGTTTTTAAAAAAGCAATTAGAATACCGGTAGTCGGAGTCGAACCGACACGAAGTTGCCCCCATCAGATTTTGAGTCTGACGCGTCTACCAATTCCGCCATACCGGCATTAACTTTTATTTTACTATAACAGTGCCCAAAAAATCATTATTTTTGTTGAAAACTTTTTCTAAGTTTTCAATATTATTTCCATTTACTATGTAAAGGGTAAGTCCAAGCTTTGAAGAGAGTTTTGTTGCTATTGGATCAAAAGGTAAATTTAAACCTGGATTCCACTTTTGACCCACAATGTTTTGTAATTGTTCCCAATTTAATTTTTTAAAAGCCGTTGCGTTTTTGAATTTTTTTGGATCTTTATCGTAAACTTGATTTACATTTGTTATATTTATAATATCTTTTTTATTAAATTTTTCTGCAAATTTTACGGCAATGTAATCTGTTGAAAATCCCGATTTCCAGCCCGAAGCGATTAGTATTTTCCCTTTAAAAGAAAAGTTTTTTAAAGGATTAGTAACAATTTTATCTTTACAAAGAGGATTCATTACTTTACACAGAAATTCTGCGTTCAACTTTGTTGACATTATTCCAATCTCATCAAGCTCACTAACTTTAAAATTAGGGTTTATTTTTTTGTAGGCGTCTTGGTATTCTCTTGCAACTTTTCCTCCACCAACTATTAAAATGATTTTTCTTTTTTCATTTTCTAGTAACCATTTAAAAACAAAGTTTTTAAAGTTTTTAATGAATTCTATGTTGATTTGATTTGAATTTATTACTCCTCCTCCAAGACTTATTATTTCAAGCATTCAAGCTCCTTATTTAGGTTGATGTTTTTTAAATTTTTTACTTTTAATAATATATCAATTTCTGCTAAACTTTTCATTAAAAATAAGTTTAAAATCATACAAACTTGTTGATTATATATTACAATTTAATTGTTATGCAAAAAATTAAAAGAATTTGTTGTGAAGTGTTTTAGCTTTGTTTTTACTTAGCAGTTTTTATTTTGGAGGATATTGTGCATAAGTATAAAGTTTCTGTTATTATTTGTTTTTTTAATTCGGCTGAAACTCTTGATGCAATGATAAAGGATGCTGTTAATCAGACATTAAAAGATAAAGAAATTATATTAATTAACGATGGTTCTTATGATAATAGCTTAGAAGTAGCAGAAAAATATGCTAATAAGTATAGTTTTATTAAGATTTTTAGTCAAAAAAATATGGGGCTTTCTGCTTCTAGAGACAAAGGTCTTTCTGAGGCCCAAGGGGAATATGTTATTTATTGGGACAGTGATGATTCTGTGGAGAGTACTATGCTTGAAGTTTTGTATAATCGGGCAAAGGCAGATAATTCTGACATTGTTTGTTCCCAATTTTATGTTTATTTTCTTGCAATAAATGTAAAAAGAAAATCCCTTCTTCCTTTTCCTAATTACCCATTAACAGGTAAAGAGGCGTTTAAAAATTTGCTTTTTACTGTTTATGCAACTTTTGGAAAGAAAAATTTTGTTGTTGGAACGCTATGGGATAAATTGATTAGGCGAGAATTAATCTTAAAGAATAATATTCGCCAACAAAATGTAGTATTTGAAGATATAATTTTTGTTATGCAAATTTTTTTAAAAGCCTCTAAGGTTTCTTTTGTAAATAATTATTTTTATACTAATTTCCAAAGAATGGGAAGCATGAGCTCTTCTATTAGTGTTTTGCATAAAGCTAAATTATCTCTTAATACAATAGAAACTTTATTAAAAAGAGAAGGTGTTTTTAACGAATATCAACATTTGTATAAAAGATTTTTCTTGCAATTTTATTATTTTATTTCTTTTAAGCAAATTTATATTATTGGTTGGAATATTTCTGATAAGCTTGTTTATAGGGCTTATAAAGAAAAGCTTATTTCTGTTCTTGATGAGGTTAAATGTTCGTCTGAATTTCAAGATTGTTATGAATATGTAAAAAATTTTGGATTTAACGAAATTCAAATTCTGCCTAGGATTATGTTGAAAATTTGGAATTTTAGCTCAAGACTTTATGTAAATTTTTCTATATTTATTTATAACTTGTTCATAAAAAATTGAATTTATATTTTTGGGTTAATTAATTTTTTCCATATTTTAACCTTTAATTTTAAGGAGTATTTATGGCTATTGAAGCTATTAATGTAAAATTTTCCTATAAGAGAAAAGAAGTTTACTCAGATTTAAATTTAAACATTAAGACCCCCCAAGCTTATTTGCTTCTTGGTAAAAATGGAGTTGGAAAAACAACTTTACTTAAACTTGTAAGCGGACTTTTAGAGCCACTAAAAGGGCAGGTTTTGTTTAACTCTTTAGCAGTTTTTCCAAGAGATCCTTTGAATTTAGTGAATTTATTTTTTATTCCTGAAGAATTTTCACTTCCTGGATTGTCTTTGGCTGAATACAGTAAAGCTTTGTCTAGATTTTATCCAAATTTTAATAAGGCAGAATTTGAAAAATATTTATTAGATTTTAATCTCGATAGTTCTCTTGATCTATCTTCAGCTTCTTTTGGACAAAAGAAAAAAAGTATTATTGCATTTTCTCTAGCTACAAATGTTTCTTACCTGTTATTTGACGAGCCAACAAATAGTCTTGATATTGTTTCAAAAAATACCTTTAGAAATGTGCTTTCTAGTTTAAATGATAGAGTAATTTTTATTACAGGCCACAATGTAAGGGATTTGACAGGAGTTGTAGATTATTTAATTATTGTTGGAGAAAAGTCAATTCTTTTTTCCAATTCAGTATCTTATATTAATAAAAATTATAAGATTAAAACTATCAGTGAACTAAATGGAAATGAATTGTATTATGAAAAAAATAAAGATGGGTTTAAAGCACTTTATTTTGAGAGTAGCAATGGAGCTGAAGTTGTTGATATTGAATTTTTCTTTTTATATGTTACTGAAAGTAAAAAGGAGAGGTAAAAAAAGATGTTTTGCTTAAAAAGATTTTTAAATTTATTTTATTTTGATTTTTTTTATAATAAAAAATTCTATGGTTTGTTAATAGTTAAAATTTTAGGAATGATATTTATATCTTATTTTCTAGTTAGATTTTATTTTAATGTTACACCAATTGATTTTTTAAGATTTTTTGTTCCCAAAATTTTGATTTTAACCTTGATTGTATCGATGTTTGCTATGTGTAATTATTATAAAGTAATTCACGATCCGTTTAGAAATATTCTTTATTTATCTTTGCCTGTTTCAACTTTTGAGCATTATTTTTTCAATTTAATTAAATATTTATTTGCGTTACCTTTGATTTTAATATTTTTTTATTATTTAGGGTTTAATATTTTTTTATTTCTAGATAGTGCATTCTTTTTAAGAGGCGAGAGTGCTGTATTCTTAGAATTAAAATATCTTTCTGATTTTTTCTTTTTTAGTTATTTTAATTTTTTATCTATTTTTCCAATCTTCATGTTTTTTAGAATAACTTTTAAAACGCATCCTTTTGTTAAGCTTTTGATATTTTTTTTAGGGACCATTGTTTTATTGTTTTTTTTCACATCTTTTTTGCATTTGGTTTTTAAATATTCACCATGTTCTTCGGATTTAATTTTTTCTCTTGATAGATTTTTAGGCGACTTTTTTTTTAAAATGGTTTATAGTTCGGTATTTTTTTTATATTTAGCTTCATATTTTAAGATAGCAGAATTTGGAAGTGTTAGAAAAAAAAGCAATTTGTTTGCTATTGTAGGATTTTTAGTTTTTTTGGCAATGTTTAATTATTATTATTTAACTAAAGGCTCATTATATTGCTTTGTTAAGTATGATTAAAATAGTTTAAAAGATTTAAAACAAAGGCTTAGAAATAGCTTTGTAGCTAAATTAATAATTTTTATTTTAATATTTTTGTTTGTTTTAATGTAAGTAAGTATGTGATTTATGTATTCTTCTTAAGCGTAAGCTTAATTGGTTTGGAATTTAAATGTTTAATTTTGGGGTATAGATGAAAAAAAACTTAAAGATTTTAGTAATAACAGGGGGCGTAATCTCTGGAATTGGCAAAGGAGTTACATCGGCAAGTATTGCAAGGCTGTTTAGATATGATTTTAGGGTTACTCCAATTAAATGTGATGGATATTTAAATACTGATCCTGGGACTATTAATCCTGTTGAGCATGGAGAGGTTTTTGTTCTTGATGATGGAGGAGAGGTTGATATGGACTTTGGTCATTATGAGAGGTTTTTAAATCTTAATGCTAAGTCTAGTTGGAACATTACAATGGGCAAAATATACAAAAAAATACTTGAAAATGAGCGAAAGGGTAAATATTTGGGAAGAACAGTTCAGCTTATTCCGCATGTTACTGATGAGATTAAGTCTACAATTTTTCAGATTGCAAGTTCTGAGAATAGCGAGATGTTGATAATTGAAATTGGTGGAACCGTAGGGGATATGGAAAATATTTTATTTATTGAGACAGTAAGGCAAATAAGACATGAGGTTGGAAGTGGTAATATTGCTTTTATTCATTTAACCTATGTACCAAGTCCAGTTGGAATTAATGAGCAAAAATCTAAACCCACTCAACAAAGTGTTAAAACTTTAAATAAAGCAGGCATTTTCCCTGATTTGATTATTGCTAGAAGTTCTCAAGTATTGACAGATCAAATCAGAAAAAAAATAGCAATGTTTTGTAATGTTGAGAGTACTTCTATTATTGATAATATTGATGTTTCTACTATTTATGAAATTCCCATATCTTTTTACAAACAAGGTGTGCATGAGATTTTAAGTTCTAAGTTGAATATTAAGGTTGACCCAAAAATAGAAGAGCTTTCAAGGCTTGTAGGGATTATAAAATCTAATTTTTTTGTGCCTAAAAAAATTATTAATATTGCTATTTGTGGTAAGTATGCTGAACTTGATGATTCTTATGCGTCAATTAGAGAGTCTTTGGTTCATGTTGCAGCTAATTTGGATTTACTTATTAAAAGCACTCTCATTGATTCTAATGATTTAAATGAAAGCTGTTTGAAGGATTTTGACGGTATTATTGTTCCCGGCGGCTTTGGAGGTAAAGGATATGAGGGCAAGATTATTGCTATTAAATATGCTCGCGAGAATAATATTCCCTTTCTTGGAATTTGTCTTGGTTTGCAGCTTGCTGTAATAGAATTTGCTCGTAATGTTTGTGGGATACTTGATGCTGATACGGAGGAAAATCTAATAAAAGATAAACCTTTAAAAAATCCTGTTATTCATTTACTTCCCGAACAAAAGGAAATTAAGGATAAGGGTGCTACGATGAGGCTTGGAGGATATCCTGTGATTCTTAAAAAAAATACAATAGCTTTTAAGCTCTATGGTCAAGACAGGATAATCGAAAGATTTAGACATAGGTATGAAGTTAATAATGATTATATAGATTTATTTGAAAAAAATGGACTTATAGTGTCTGGATTTTCAAGTGATTTTAAAATAGCAAAATTAATAGAAATTCCTAAAAATAAATTTTTTGTAGCCTGCCAATTTCATCCAGAACTTATTACAAGAATAGAAAATCCAGCCAAGCTTTTTTTAGGGCTAATTAAAGCTTGTATTTGAGGACCTATTTATTTACTTAGTGGGTAGGTAGGTTTTCAAAATTAATGTTTGTAGTATTCTCAAATTGCAATATTTTATAGCTTAAAAATAATTTAGAGAATATGGTTAGCAATATTATTATTAAAAGGTCGAAAAAAGCATTAGCTATTGTCAAATTAAACGGTCTTTTTTTATAGATTATATCTTTTATTACATTAGGTAAGCTAAATGCAAGCCAAGTTATGCTAGATATTAGTATTGCAGATAATACATTATAATTTAAGCTTGTTAGGCCTTCAAGAGAGTTGTTAGTTAGGGTTATTAAATTGTTAAATAAATTGATAAGAGCGTTGATTAAAAAACTTTGTAATAGGTAATTAAAAGCTAAAACAACGATAACAATTATTTTGTATTGTTTGTTTTGAGTATTTAATGTGTTGACATTGCCAATTATTTTTTTTAATAATATTTTGCGATACATTATTTCTAATAATATATTAAATAAAGTCATGCTGACTATTAATATTAGATTAATATTTGAGAACATAAATTTGATTAACATAATTTTCCCCTTCATTTTAGGCAATGATTTAATTATAATTAGTATATAATAAAGTATTTTGATTTATTTAGTACTATTCTGTTTATTATTTTTTTATAATAGTTTTAATTTTTGGCAATTTTTATTAGGAGGATTGAATGAAAGAAGAAGACATTAGAAAAACAATTTTAATGAAAAGACTAGTTAAATATTTTTTCGATGAGCTTAAGTATAGAATGAAGATTCCTTGTCTTAGGGTAAACAATAAAGAGATGAGCACCAAGTACATACTTCTCAATCTTTTTAGGAAAATTGCAAATCTTCCTTTTAATAAGCAATATGAGATAGAAGAACAGTTTGCTCTTGAAGTTGGCGAGAGAGTTGTGCTTACGGATGCTGTTTTGATTAAAAGAATTGATCATGAAAGATGCGTTATTATTGGGATTGTTGAGGCAAAAACGGATCAAGTTGATCTTGATTATGAATTTAATAGATTTTTTCTTCAAGACAAAAAAACCAATGTTCTTTTTTGGCAACCCAAAAAAGTTATTCTTAAGCAAGATGATAAATTATTTACAACAGAATCAGACGATATTTTTAATTTTGACAATGATTTTAACTTGCCAAAAGTTAAGGCTAAATTAGAAGAGTTTATAAATATTTTTTTATGTTTTTTTTCTTACAGAGATGCTCTTTTTGAGTATAATGAAGCTAGCGGGCGTTACTCTTGGATAAAAAGAAGTAAATAAAATTTAATATTAGCTGTAAATTTAATTAAATAAGGAGAATAATTTGTATATTTAAATGATTTTATGGTTTAAGGTGAAAGCTTAAATTTATGTCAAAGTGTTAATTTTTATTATTTTTTACCATTAAAATGTAAAAATATTTTTTGTTTATTGATGTATTTGATTTGATATTAAAGTTAGAATAATGTGTCAAATTAAGTACTTGTGGCTCTATTCAAAAAAAAAAAAATATGGTAGAATCCCTTTATGAAAAAATTTTCGTTTTTTAAAAAAAAGAAAGAAAAAGTTTTTGATTCAAGCCTTTTAAATACTGTAGGCAATGACAAAAAGGATTTGAGTACGTATGAATATAAAGCTCCTGTTAAGGAAATGTTAAAGGGATTTTATCATACCAAAGCTTCTATTGCTGCTTTAAAAATAGGATTTGAGTCATTACAAAGAATTTTGTTTTCTGGGGTAGAAGATTTTGACCATATATTTTCCGTTCTTGTTAAGATTACAAATAATGCTCGTGATCAGATAAGCGTTATTTTTAGTGATATTAGTAAAAATAGCAAGGAAAAGCTAAATCAAATATCTTCTGTTATTGTTGGAATTCAGGGAAGCTTGGAGACAATAAGTAGTTTTTTAGGCGCTACCAATATGATTTCTCTTAATGCAAAGCTTGAGGCTGCAAGAGCTAAAGAATATGGTAAAGGATTTTCTGTTGTTGCAGATGAGATTAAGCGACTTTCTGATCAGGCAAAAGGTGTTATGAATATGATTTCTGTAAAGGAAATTGAGGAGGTTTCTAAAGATTTAATTTCTCATAACCTTATGGATTTGCAGATTGATATTGATAAGTTCTTTGCTGAGATTCTTGAACAACTTAATTATCTTGAGAGTATATTTAAGCGCTTTTCAAAAAGTCAGGAGGAATTTTCTTCTTTATTTGAAAGTCTTGAGAGCATAGATGCTAATATGGCTTATTATTCAAAGAATTGTGATTCTTTGATTGGTTCTGATACTTTTGTACTTTCTAATGATGAATTTTTAAAAGAGCTAGAATTTATTCTTTCAGAACAATTTTCTTGGATTAATAGTTTGAGATTAATTGTTGAAGGACAAAGGGCATTATTCATTCAAACAGATGCTTCCAAGCATGGATTTGGATTGTTTTATAAAGGATTGTCTCCCAAGAATGATGCTATTAAGCAGTTGTGGGAAGAAGTATATATTCCTTATTTAAATATTAATAAGTTTGCAGCTGAAATTTTAATTATATTTAGGGTAGAAAATCGTAATGATAGTGGCTTAAGGCAAGCTAAAGATTTTTTGTCTCAAGCTGAGAGTTTATCCGAAGAAATTGTCAGAAAACTTGAGCACATTAAAAAAATGGTAATTGAATTGGATAATCAAGGAATTAGTATTTTCTCTTAATCATTTTGATAAGAGTTGTTGCAATAATTTAAATTAGAGATTTAAAATTATTATGGCTTTTTTAATTTTTATTTATTTGACTAGGGTTTGTTAAAAATCAAGTTTTATTTTGATAAAATAATTTTAGGTATGAGTTTTAGGGCTAAGTTTATTCATCTTCATGTTCATTCAGATTATTCTCTTTTGGATGGAGCTGCAAAAATATCAGATATTATATCAAAAGCAAAAAAATGCAATATGTCACATATTGCATTAACAGATCATGGTAATCTTTTTGGAGCTATTAAATTCTATAAAGAAGCTAAAAAAGCGGGGATTAAGCCAATAATTGGCATTGAAGCTTATATGGCAAAAACTTCTAAGTTTTTAAAAAAACATGATGATCTTGGAAAAATGTCTTACCATTTAATTTTGCTTGCCAAGAATGAGCTGGGTTATAAAAACTTATTAAAGTTAACAAGTATTTCTTATCTTGAAGGGTTTTATTATCGTCCAAGGATAGATAAAGAGGATCTTGAAAAATATTCAGAAGGTTTAATTTGTACTTCAGCTTGCATTGGGGGACTCATCCCAAGACTTATTTTGGCCAATAGATTTGAAGATGCTAAGAACGAAATTCTTTGGTTTAAAAAAGTTTTTGGCAATGATTTTTATCTTGAGCTTCAAAGGCATGGCATTAAAGATCAAGACATTGTAAATGAACGGTTAGTTGAATATTCTAAGGAGCTTGGAGTTCCTTTAACAGTAGCTAATGATTCTCATTATGTTAATAGAGAAGATGCATCTGCTCAAGATATCATTGTTTGTATTGGGACTGGTGCTAAAAAAAGCGATGAGAATAGACTGAAAATGGAGACAAATGAATTTTATATTAAATCTCAAGAGGAGATGTGTGAACTTTTTAATGATTTGCCCGAAGCTTTAGAAAATACTGTAAGGATTGCAGAAAAGTGTGATGATTTTAAAATAACTTTTCCAGGCCCTATTTTACCTGATTATCAAATTCCCATTGAATTTAATACTCTTGGTGAATATTTAGAATATCTCACTCTTGAGGGGTTAAAATTTAGATATAAAACTTTGACAAGCAAAATAAAAGATAGAGCCTTTTATGAATTGAGCGTGATAATTAGGATGGGTTTTGAAGGCTATTTTTTGATTGTTTGGGATTTTATTAAATTTGCTCATGATCATGATATTCCTGTTGGAGCTGGGCGTGGCTCTGGTGCGGGTTCAATTGTAGCCTATGCTCTTAGGATTACCGATATTGATCCTTTAAAGTATAATTTGCTTTTTGAGAGATTTTTAAATCCCGAGCGCATTTCTATGCCAGATTTTGATATTGATTTTTGTTTTGAAGGCAGAGATGAGATTATAAAATATGTTACCAATAAATATGGAGAAGATAAGGTAGCTCAAATAATTACTTTTGGAACCTTAAAGGCTAAGGCTGTGGTTAAAGACGTAGCTAGAGTTTTAGACATTCCATTTGCTGAATCGAATGAACTTACTAAGTTTATTCCTGATGGTCCTAAAGTTTCTTTAAAAGAGGTTTTAGACGACAATTCCTTAAAAGAGTATTTTACTAGCAAACCTGTTTATAAAGAATTAATGAATGCTGCATTAGTTCTTGAAGGAATGAATAGACATGCTTCAACTCATGCTGCAGGAATTGTAATTTCTAAAACCCCTTTAACCGATTATGTACCTCTTTATAAGGATTATAAGCAAGGTTCTATTTCTACTCAATATACAATGGATTTACTTGAAGAATGTGGGCTTGTTAAGATGGATTTTCTTGGCTTGAAAACATTAACTTTAATAAAAAATGCAGAAAATCTTATTAGAAGTGTAAATCCAGATTTTAAAATAAAAAATATTCCAGATAATGATGTTAAGACTTTTAAGATGTTAGGAGAAGGGAGAAGCGCATCTGTTTTTCAGTTTGAATCTGAGGGAATGCAGCAAATTCTAAAAGACGCAAAGCCCGATAATATTGAAGATTTGATAGCCTTAAATGCTCTTTATAGGCCAGGCCCTATGCAATTTATTCCTCAATTTATTGCTGCCAAAAAAGGTGTTAAGAGGATTAAGTATCCCCACCCAGATTTAAAGGAGGTTTTAAGACCAACTTATGGAGTTATTGTTTATCAAGAACAAGTAATGGAAGTTGCAAAAATAATTGGGGGTTTTTCTCTTGGTAAGGCTGATATTTTAAGACGTGCTATGGGTAAAAAGAAAGAAGATGAGATGAATGAAATGAAGGTTGACTTTTTAAGAGGCGCTATTGAGAAAGGGTATGACAAAGAAATTGCTAGTGAAATTTTTGAACTTTTAAAGCCTTTTTCTGGGTATGGATTTAATAAATCACATGCGGCAGCGTATTCTTTAATAGCGTATCAAACTGCTTATCTTAAGGCTAATTACCCTGAGTATTTTATGGCTGCTAACTTGACAAATGAAATTAATAATAACGATAAGCTGTCTTATTACATTGAAGAGTCAAAAGCTATGGGTATAAACGTTCTTAAGCCTGATATAAATCGATCATTTAGAGAATTTCGTGTAACTGACTCTGGAATTTCTTATGGGCTTAATGGGATTAAAAATCTTGGAGGAATCGTTGTTGATTTAATAATTGATGAGAGAGAGAAAAACGGCAAATATAGTTCTTTTGAGGATTTTATCAGACGTGTAGATGATAAAGTAATTAATAAGAAATTTTTAGAATCTGCAATAAAATCTGGACTTTTTGATAGTTTGAATCAAAATAGAAAAACTTTATTTGAAAATCTTGATCGTTTGATTGAAGTTGTTTCAGAAGATAAAAATAATAAAAGGCTTGGTCAAAATAGTTTGTTTGATGTTCTTAAAAGTCAAGAGTCAATTCCGCAAAGTTTTAATTATCAGGTTTTGAAAGAATATTCTTATTCTGAGCTTTTAGGATTTGAAAAAGAGCTTTTAGGATTTTATGTATCAGGGCATCCCCTTGATCCTTATAAGAAGGCGATTAATAATTTTTCCAGTTTAAATGTTTTAAAAGATCTTGCTGCTAAAAAAGATAGCATTGTTCAATTTTCTGGCATTTTAAATTCAGTAAAAATTATTCAAACTAAAAGAAATAATTCAAGAATGGCTTTTGGTGTTATTGAAGATTTTAAAGGCGCAATAGATATTGTAGTTTTTACAGAAAGCTATGAAAGATATAAGAATTTTTTACTTGAAGGTAATGTTATTGGGGTTATAGGTAGACTTACGTTTAATAGAGACAAATTTTCAATTGTAGTTGAAAAAGTTGTAAATATTGAGAGACTCTCAGAAGATAAAGTAAATAATATTCATATTAAATTTTTAAGTAATAAATTAAATGATTTGCAATTACTTAATTCTTTAAAGGAAAGTATAAGTAATTTTGAGGACAATTCTGGATTTTCAAATGTTTATTTTTATTTAAGGGAAAATGGTAAGGATTTAAAATTAAAAATGAATTCAATTTTAAATTTTGGGCCAGATGAAGACAAGCTTGATAAGTTAAGAAGGTGTGTGATAGTTGAAGATGTTTGGGTTGATTAGGAGGTGCTGTGTTAGTTGTTTTAATAGAAACTTTAATAGTATTTTTGCAGATTTATAGGATTTTAATTTTAATTAGGATCATTCTTAGCTGGCTTGTGTCTTCAGGAATTAATACTAATGTGTTTTTCCGATTTATACATGTTGTCACAGAGCCATTTTTATCTTTTTTCAGAAGAATTCCTTTTTTTACATTGGGCATGTTTGATTTTTCTCCAATTGCAGCTTTAATAACTCTAACTATTTTTGAAAGAATGTTGGCTTATGGAAATTATAAGCTTTCTACATTTATTATTTTATTTATTGTTGAAGTTTGGGGGATATTTAGAAGTATTTTTATTGCTATAGTTTTCTTTTTATTATTGAGGTTGTTATTATTGCTTTTAAATTTGTTCCAAGGTTCAGATTTTTTAAAAACAGTTGATTCGTTTTTACTTCCTTTATCTACTAGGATAAGTGGTGTAATTACTGACAAACATATGTCTTATACTGCACGTTTGATTGTTGGGAGTGCTTTAATAATAGCACTTATAATTATTATTGAACAAGTTGTATTTGCTATTAGAGTTTTAGGAACATATTTGCCTTTTTAGGAGATTAAAATGTTTTTACATGAGTTTGAATATGAGCTTAAAGGTATAGATGGTCTTGGTGAGAAAGGGGTTGAAAGGTTAAAAAATTTGCAAATTTTAAATGTTAAAGATCTTATTGAATTTTTTCCTGTAAAATATGAGGATCGTCAAAATATACAAACTTTTCCGGATTTTTCTAAGGTGAAAAGTTGTGATATGATGACGGTGTTCACTGTTGTCGGGCATAAAAAATTTGGGGATAGTTCTAAAAAAAATTTAAAGTTAACGGCTAAAAGTGTAAATGATGAGCCTTTCGAAATTTTACTTTTCAATAGGGCTTTTTTAGAAAATGTTTTTAAAATAGATAAAAAATTCTATATTTATTCCAAATTTACTTATAACGATTATAGTGGTTTATGGAGTTGCTCTAATTTTGATAGTGAAGTTTTTAGTGATAATCCTGAAAGGTTTAAAAAAATTCTTCCGGTTTATTCTTTGACAGAAGGATTAACATCAAAGAAGATTTCATTATATGTAAGAGAAGCCCTTGAATATTTTTTTAAGTTTGGCCAAACAGATATTCCTAAATTTTTAATAGAAAAGTATTCTTTGTTATCGCTAAGCGAGGCTTTAAAAGAGATTCACTTTCCAAGTTCATTAGAAATGCTTGAAAAGGCAAAAAAAACTTTAATTTACAGAGAAATTTTCTTGCTCCAGTTTTTTTCAAGGTATAGATCTTCTAAGGTTCTTTTCCGAGAAAAAAAACATTTATCAAGAGATTTGCTTGAAAGAGTTATCTCAAGCCTACCTTTTGAACTTACAGAAGGTCAAAGAATTTCTATTGATGAAATATTCTCAGATCTTAACTCTTCTAAGCCAATGAATAGGTTGCTTCAAGGTGATGTTGGAAGTGGAAAAACCCTTGTTGCCTTGCTTTCGGGGATTCCTTTAATTGAAGCTGGATATCAGGTAGCATTTATGGCTCCTACTGATCTTTTGGCTCGTCAACATTATGATAATTTATCCAACATATTGTCCTCTTTTAACATTTCAGTGACTCTTTTGACTGGTAGTTTGAAAAAGAGGGATAAGGAGCAAGCGTTAGAAAGTATTAAAAGCGGAGCTTCTGGTTTAATAGTTGGAACACATGCTATTTTTTATGAAAGCACAGAATTTAAAAGATTAGCATATGTTATTATTGACGAGCAGCATAAATTTGGAGTTGTTCAAAGGGAAGAGCTTAAAAACAAAGGAGAAGGGGTAGATATGCTTTTAATGTCTGCAACACCTATTCCTAGAAGCTTTGCGTTAACTCTTTTTGGGGATCTTGAAATTTCATTTATTAAGACCTTACCTAAGGGGCGTTTACCTATTACTACTTATTTAGCAAAGCATGGCAATGAAGATAAAGTTTATGAGTTTTTAAGAAAAGAACTTGCAAAGGGTCATCAGGTTTATTTTGTTTATCCATTAATTTCATCTTCGGAAAAATTTGAATTAAAAGACGTTAATAATATGTGTTTAAAATTAAAAGAAGTGTTTGGCGAATATGTTGTTGACATGCTTCATTCTAAGTTGCCATCTGATTTGAAAGAAGAAATTATGAAAAATTTTTATTCTAAAAAAGTAGATATTTTGGTGGCTACTAGTGTTATTGAGGTTGGAATTGATTGTCCAAATGCAACTTGTATGGTGGTAGAGCATGCTGAGCGTTTTGGACTTTCTACTTTACACCAAATCAGAGGCCGTGTTGGTAGAAGTAATTTACAATCTTTCTTCTTTTTGCTTTATAAAGAGCCTTTGACAAGTGCTGGAAAATTTCGATTGAAAACCATAAAAGAAAATTTAGATGGATTTAAAATAGCAGAGGAAGATTTAAGGTTAAGAGGGCCTGGTAATTTATTTGGGCTTGAGCAAGCAGGATATTTAAAATTAAAAATAGCTAATTTTGTTGATGATAGAGATGTTATAGTCTTGATTCGAGAAGAACTCGACTTATTTTTTGATGATAATTCTGCTTACGATAATCTTGATATTGATCTGCTAGATAATCTTTTTTGTTCTTATTTGAATGCTGGAAGGAGTATTTAGTTTGCGTATTTTTCAATTAGATTAATAAGATTTGTTTTGTTATGATTCCAGAATTCAAGAAGCTTATATTGTAAATTATTAAAATATTTTTTCTGAATAAGGCATGGCTTAGGTCCTATGTATAAGTAGTGCCAAGGCTCTGCTTTATATCCAGTTTCTATTTCGTGTCCTTTTGGGTATGAAAGAGAAAATCCATATTTTAGAGAATTTTCGTAAAGCCATTTTCCTTCTTTTGTGTTTAGTAAATTATCATCTAAATTTATAAAATCTATTGCTGTTCCCATATGATGTTGAGAATGGCCTGGAATTGCTGATTGAGTTTCTGCGACTTTTTTCCCATAAGTTTTTACATTATAATCAAATAAAAATTTTTGGTATTCTTGTGTTCTGTAAGCGGATTTGATTTTAATTTCAATACCAATTTTTTTTGCATCTTTTATTAGTTGAATTAAATCTTTGATTAAGATTTGTCTTACCCGAAGAGTTTTTGCTCCAATATTCTTAAGATCTTTAAAATCATTAACATTTACCAGATCAAGTACTTTATAATTTTCAGGAATTGGTATTTTTTTATTTATTAGAGTTAAGAGGTTGTTTTTTTCTGCATCTACTAAAGGCTTTATTTCTTTTAAGAACTGAATAGGATTTTTTTCAATAAAATTTTTGTACTGTTCATTTATTGTTTTGGTAATCTTTAGTAGTATTTTTAAATCTTTTTTTGAAATATTATTGGCTAGTAAAGATAGGTTAATAAATAGAAATAATAAAACATTAATTGATTTCATATTATTTAATTATAATATATTTTAGTATAATAAATAGTTAATTCTAATTACATATATATATATATCTTCTAGATTAGGTTAAATTTAGTTAAAAGTAATAAATAAAGGGGAGTATGTATAGGGAATATGATCAAAAAGTTTAAAAATTATGATCAAATAATAAAAGAGTTATTTATTATAGCTATTCCTACAGCTTTTGAATCGCTTTTATTTCAAATGGTAACTTTTTTTGATAATTTTATGATCTCCTATTTAGGTTCTTTTCATGTTACAGGAGTTTCTTTGGCAAATAGAGTAACTTTTCTTTTTTTTATTATTGTGTTTGGACTTGGTACAGCTTTAAGCGCTTACGTGTCTCAGGCAATTGCAAAAAAGAAGTTTCTTCAAATAAGACAATCTTTTGCTTACATGTTATCAATTGGAACTATAATAGGAATAATTTTTTTTATATTTTCATTTTTTTTCCCAAAAAACATTATCAAACTATTTACAACCAATCAGAATTCTTTAGATTTTGGATCAGAGTATTTAAAAATTATTTCGTGGTCTTATGTGTTAATGGCATATTCTTTTTTATCGGCTATGGGGTTTAAGAGCGCTAAAGAAGTAAAAATACCTTTATATGTTACTTCTATTGTTGTTTTAATAAATATTGTTTTTAATTATATTTTTATTTTTGGATTTGGCATGGGAATAAAAGGTGCCGCATATGCTACTATGCTTGCTAGAATTATTGAGTTTGTTTTTTATTTTTCATATAGTTTGGTAAGTAATAATTCATATTATCGGATTAAGTTTAGCGATTTTTTTGCTTCAAAGATAGTTGCTAGAGCCAATTTAAAACTGATTATACCTGTTTTATCTCATGAAATTTTTTGGGTCTTGAGTATAACTATTTTACATGCATTTTATGCTCGTGTTGGTAGTATTGAATACGCTTCATTTGCTGTTGCATCAAATCTTTTTGACATTTGTTTTGTATTGCTTCATGGTATGGGACTTGCAACAGGCGTTGTTATTGGGCATTTAATGATTTACGATAAGGAACATGTTAGGTCGGTTGGATTTTTTTTATCTTTTTTAGGATTTCTTTTAGGCATTTTTGTAGTTATTTTGCTTATTGGGATATCGGGCTTTGCACCTTATATTTTTAGTAATTTAAATTCTCCCAAACTTGTTAGTGTGTTTATTTATGTTTTTGCAAGTAGTGTAGTTTTTAAAGCTTTTACGACGCAAGTTCTTGTTGGAGTTTTTAGGGCCAGTGGCATACCAAATGTTTGTTTTTTTATTGAATCAGGGGTAATTGTTTTTTATACGCTTCCAATTGCTTATTTATTAGTGTTTTATACAAATTTAAGTTTGCCAATAGTGGTTTTTATTGTAAATGGGGAAGAGTTCATTAAAAATATATTTATCATAATTGAATTTTTTCACGATGATTGGATACGAGAGATTGATTATGAAGAGCTTGCTTGAGTGTAAGGGAGTATGATATATTTAATCTTAATAAAAATTTAGTGGTCTTAGTGATTCTAAAATTTATGCTGATTTAAAAGCAACTTCTTTTTTTTATTTTAGTACTTTGTTGTTTATTTTTGCAAAAATCTTGATTTTTTATTTGGAGAAATTTATGTATTCATTAAGTGCATCAAAAAAAGATAGAATTTATAAAGATCTTTTAAGAATTGCAATTCCCACCGCTATTGAGTTTTTTTTATTTAATTTTATTTCTCTTACAGATAATGCTATGGTTGCATATCTTGGTGACTATCCTGTTGCAGGAGTTTCTCTTGCAAATAAATTTTTTGAATTGTTTGTTACTATTGGGTTTGCTATGGCAGGAGCTTACAATATAATTGCTACAAGGCAATACAATCAAGGTGATTTTAAAAGTTTTAGAAATACATTTTTTATTAGTATATTAACTATTATTTTATTTTCTTTCCCGTTCATATTGATTTCCAGAGTGAATCCTTTTTTTTTACTTAGATTGATTTCTAATGATGTACAGGCAGTTTATTATGGGGCGATTTATTTAAACATAGCTATTTTTTCTTTTGTATTTGCAATCATAAAAGGACTTGTTGCTAATGCTCTTAAAGTTGTTGAAATTGTTAAATTTCAAGTTTACATTTCTATTTTTTCAGTGCTTTTAAATCTAATATTAAATTATATTTTTATTTTTGTTTTTCATATGGGGGTGGTTGGAGCTGCTATTGCAACAACAGTTATTCGTATCTTAGAGCTTATTATTTATCTTATTTATACAGTGTTTAACAAGAATTCAATTTTATACCTTAAGCTTAATGATTTAAATATTAATGTTAAGTCGTTTGTTCAGTTAATTAAATTTTTTATTCCAATCCTTTTGAATGATTTTATTTGGTTTTTTGGCTATCTCGTATTGACGTCAATTTTTATAGGAATTGATACTCATAGATATGCTGCTTACAGCATATCTTTTTCTGTTTATTTTATTATCTTTAATATAATTAATTCCTTTTGTATTTCTTTGAATATTATGATGGGCTATGAAATGCATAATAGTAAAAAAGAAGTCATGAAAGTTGCAATCTATTTAGGTAAAATTGGCTTTAAGCTTGCTTTTTTAACATCTTTTGCATTGTTTGTGTTTTCATTTTTTGCTCCTTATATTTTTTATACATTAAAATATTCGCACCTTACAGGAATTATTTTAAGGTATTCTTCTGTTTCTGCCTTTTTTATGGCCCTTGCTTTTCAATATCTTTTTGGATTTTTTCGTGCAGGAGCATCTCCAAGTTTTGGGGCTATTATGGAAGGTTCTGTAACGTTTATTTATACTATTCCTATTGCTTTTGTTTTAGCAAATTATACAAATTTGCCTTTTGAAATTATTGTTTTTATTCCAGCTCTTGAGGATGCAATCAAACTTGCCATTTCACTTCCTTATTTTTATAGTGAAAGGTGGATTAAATCTGTTAAAACAAGTTGGTAGGTTTGATATAATCTTATTGTGCGTTTGGACGAAATTAAAAATTTAAATTTTTTAGTCATGGGTTTAGGTCTTAATGGAGGAGGAGTAGCTCTTTCTAGATTTTTATTAAAGCATGGAGCAAAGTTAGTAATTACTGATCTTAAAAGTGAGGCAGAATTAGCTTTAAGTATTGATTCTTTAAGGGATTTTGATGATCAAATTAGGTATGTTTTAGGTAAACATGATGTAAACGATTTTAAAAAAGCTGATATTGTTGTGAAAAATCCCAGTGTGAGGCCCAATAATAAATATTTAAAGCTTGCAAAACGAGTTGAAACAGATATTAGTTTATTTTTAATATTTAATAAGAACCCTATAATTGCAGTAACAGGCACTAAAGGTAAATCAACTCTTGTTTCGCTTTTGTATCAGGCTTTGAAAAAAAAATATCCAAGGGTAAAGCTTGGAGGAAATATTGGTGTATCTCCTTTAAGTTTTTTTGATCAACTTGATGGAAAATCTCCTTTGATTTTAGAGCTTTCTTCTTGGCAGTTACAATCTTTAGAGAATTTTAATCCTATTCTTAGCATTATTACAAATGTTTACAATGATCACCAAAATTATTATTCAAATTTTGATGATTATATTATAGATAAGTCAAAAATTTTTGTAAATCAAACCTCAGGAATTGTGATTATTCAGGATAAGGCTTATTACAAATATTTTTCAAAATTTGAATCAAAAGCCAAAGTTATTTTATTTTCCGAATTTAATCCTTGTAATCTTGATCAAGATATTTTTTATTCTAATAAAGGTGAAGTATATTTTAATGACAACTTGATTGGAAGTTTTTTTGAGTCACAAGTTGTTTTTATGATCCCCAAGCTTATTGCTTTTTTTGTTGCGTATTATTTAAATATAGACCTTAATCATGTGTTTCAGATTTTAAAGAATTTTAAAGGCATTGAGCATAGATTAGAGTTTGTTAAATTGGTTCGAAATGTAATGTTTTATAATGATACAGCTTCAACTATTCCTGATTCGACGGTTTTATCTGTTAAAAGTTTGAAAACAAATGATAATTGTATTAACTTAATTGTTGGGGGAACTGATAAAAATCTTGATTTTTCAAGTTTTAGTAAGATTATAAATCTTGTAAAAGCTTGGATCTTGATAAAAGGTAGTGCAACTGTAAAAATTATTAATGTTTTAGAAAAAAGTAGCATACAATATTTTGTATTTGATTCTTTAAGAGGTGCCGTAAATTATGCTC